>JAPLPK010000096.1 GCA_026400275.1 Burkholderiales bacterium | reverse complement strand
CCACCGATGGTCAACAGCCAGATCACCCAGGTTTTGTTACTGGCGGGATTGAAGCGTTCACGGTCCAGCTGCAACCAGTTGGGGTCACCATTGATTTGAAAGCCAATCCACAGGCCCTCGACTCCGTTGACGCTGCGCGCCACAACGGTCGCCGGGCCAAGCAGGTTTTTTAGCTCCTGTGCAATGCGCTCGCTCAGGCTGTCATGGTCAAATGGTTGGAACTGGTCGGTCGGCTCACGCGGCAGGATACGCAAGCCTTCTTGCTCGGCCATAGCCTTAATCAACGAGACCCGGGCTATGGGGTCGGTATGCATCAACGCTGCTCGGCTGAGGTTGACTTGTGAGGCGATCTGCTGCGCTGCCTGGATGGCACGTGGCGCAAAGTCGAGCGCCCGCAGGGTCATCAGCCAAGCAAGCATGCTGCCCATGAGAAGCGCTGCCAGCAAAAAGAAGGTACGCCAGAACAGGCTGACGACCACCATCTGCCGCGACAGGTGCGACTTCTTATTACGTGCTTCTAGAGGCGCAGGAGCACTGGCATCAATCTGATTGGACCCGCCAGCGTGGTAGCTGGAAGCCTGGCTGGTCCGTGGAGCTTTTCTCAAAATGGATCAACCCGCACCATCGGGTACGAATACATAGCCCACGCCCCATACGGTCTGGATGAAGCGGGGAGCGGCAGCATCCACTTCCACCAACTTGCGTAAGCGTGACACCTGCACGTCAAGGCTGCGATCGAAAGGCTCGAATTCACGGCCTCTTGCAAGCAATGCCAGCTTTTCACGTGACAGTGGCTGGCGCGGGTGGCGTACCAGGGCTTTGAGCATGGCGAATTCACCGGTGGTCAGGGGGAGTTCTTCACCGTTGCGGTTCAAGGTGCGGGACCCCAGGTCGAATGCAAACGGACCGAAGTTGATGATTTCGTTGTCTATCGATGGAGCTCCGGGCGCCTCTTTGGTCGGGCGGCGGCGCAACACAGCGTGGATGCGGGCCAGCAGCTCGCGCGGGTTGAACGGTTTGCCCAGATAGTCGTCGGCACCTACTTCCAGGCCGACGATGCGGTCAATGTCTTCGCCCTTGGCGGTCAGCATGATGATGGGCGTGCGGTCATTGCTGGCGCGCAGGCGGCGGCAAATGCTCAAACCGTCTTCGCCGGGCATCATCAAATCCAGCACAATCAAATCTGCCGTATCGCGCAACATGATGCGACTCAATGCCTTGCCGTCTTCGGCCAGCATGACTTCAAAGCCTTCTTGCACCAAGTAGCGGCGCAGCAAATCGCGAATTCGGGAGTCGTCATCGACAACCAAGATCTTGTCGGGTCGGCTGGCAGTCTGGTTCATAGTCCGTGTACTGAAATGTGTAACAAGGCTGGATTCTGCAGTGTGTAACAACGGAAAATCCTGGCCAACGGCGGCTTTTGACAGACTGTTACAACTTTTGCAAGCCCTTGGCGGCCCGGTTTTGTGGCATTTTCACCAAAAATGGGTTGTGTTTTTCGACCCGATCTTCGATGTCCAACCCCCAAGGAAACAATGCAAAAAATTCCGTTAATTGCTACTAAAATAATAGCTTCAAGCGTAATAGCTATATGCGCTAGCTCGGCATTTTCTCAAGAGTCCACTAGCGCGGCCCCGCTGCGCAATGTGGTGCAGTTATCTGCCAGTGGAGCGGTTGAGGTTCAGCAGGATTGGCTGACCGTGGTGCTGGCCACCAGCCGCGATGGCGCCGACGCAGTCATTTTGCAAAACCAGCTGAAAACTGCATTGGATAGCGCATTGGCCGAGGCTAAGAAATATGCCCAAGCCGGTCAACTGGACTTGCACACGGGAAATTTCAGTCTGTCGCCACGCTATGGCAAAGACGGAAAAATCCAGGGCTGGGTGGGTACGACCGAGTTAGTGCTGGAGGGGCGAGACTTCAGCCGCATCGCCAGCACCGCCGGCAAGATCAATACGTTGACCATGTCGAATGTGGCGTTCAGCCTCAGCCGCAGCCAGCGTGCGCAAGTAGAGGGTGATGCCCAGTTGCTGGCCATAGAGCAGTTCAAGTCCAAAGCCCAGGACATTGCCAAAGGTTTTGGTTTTAGCGGCTATAGCCTGCGCGAGGTTTCTGTGAACACCAATGACACCGGCCCCACGCCCCGCATGCGCCCCATGGCCATGAGTGCCAAATTGATGGAAGCAGATATGCCGGTGCCAACCGAGGCCGGTCGCAGCACCGTGCAGGTGACGGTATCCGGGGCCGTCCAACTGACGGGGCCGTGATGCATTTCCGTCCCCTGGCTATCGATCCGGCGGAGGTTGAAATCACGGCCATCCGCGCCCAGGGGGCAGGCGGGCAGAACGTCAACAAGGTGTCGAGTGCGGTGCATCTGCGCTTTGATGTGCGTGCGTCCTCATTGCCCGAGGACGTAAAGGAGCGACTGCTGGCATTGCGTGATGCCCGCATTACCCAACTGGGGGTGGTGGTGATCAAAGCCCAACAGTACCGAAGCCAGGAGCAGAACCGGGTCGAGGGCCTGCAACGCTTGCAGGCTCTGGTCGAGACCGTGGCGTTAGCCCCCCGCGTACGTCGTGCAACTAAGCCGACTTATGGCTCGCAGCAACGCCGACTAGAGGGCAAGGGCCTGCGTTCCAGCACCAAGGCACTGCGCGGCAAAATCCGGGATGGATCGTTGTAAGCAGTACGCCCTCAGGCGATCTGGATGCGTTCCAGTCCATTGGCTGAAATACGCAGGGCATCGCCACGCGGGGGTGTGGCGGCCGTATCCCAGTCGCTTAGCACCCAGCGTTCCAAGCCTACGCCCAGCGCATGTTGCGCTGGCCGGTGGGTATGGCCGTGTACTAACACCGGGGCACATGATGCAGCAAGCCACTGGCAGGCTGCCGGGCCATCCACGTCTGCGTAGCCCGCGCCGTTATG
>JAPLPK010000249.1 GCA_026400275.1 Burkholderiales bacterium | reverse complement strand
GGCGGTGCATCAGCGCATAAAAAATATGGTTGCAGACAAAGGTGCCCGCCGTGTTGGACACCGCCGCCGGAACACCCTGGGCCAGCATGTCGCGCACCATCGCCTTGATGGGCAGGGTGGAGCAATAAGCCGCCGGCCCGCCCGCCACCACCGGCACATCCACCGGCTGGCGGCCCGCGTTGTCGGCGATGCGGGCGTCGTCCACATTGATGGCCACTCGCTCGGGCGTCAGCGCGGCGCGACCACCGGCCAGACCCAGGCAGAGCACCAGCGTGGGCTGCCATTGCTGCAGTGCCTGGTCCAGCCGCGTGATGGCATCGCCAAACACACAGGGTAGCTGCACGGCGCGCACCGTGGCGCCCGCGACATTGGCACATTGCCAGCCGTCCAGCGCGCGCGCCACTTCCCAGGACGGGTTCAGCGGGTCCTGCTCGAAGGGCTCGAAGCCGGTGAGCAGCACGTTCAGGGCGGCAGGGGTCGGGTACATGGACATCAGCGGAACATTAGGAAGTTGAGCAAAAACACATTCACCACCAGCAGGGTCAGGGCCGTGGGCACCTGGGCGCGGATGACGGCATTTTTGTCCGGCAATTCCAGCAACGCGGCGGGCACGATGTTGAAGTTGGCCGCCATGGGCGTCAGCAAGGTGCCGCAGTAGCCCGACAACATGCCGATAGCCGCCATCACCGCCGGGTCGCCGTGGTACACGCCCACCAGTACCGGCACGCCCACGCCGCCCGTCATCACCGGGAAGGCGGCAAAGCCGTTGCCCATGATGACGGTGAACAAAGCCATGCCAACCACGTAGACGGCCACCGCCACAAAGCGCAGGTCCATATTGATATAGGTGGTGGTCACATAGGCCACGGCCTTGCCTACGCCGGCGTCCGAAAACACCAGGCCCAGCATGCCCAGCATCTGCGGCAGCACCAGGGCCCAGCCGAGTGCATCGGTCAGACGGCGTGATTCGCGCAGGCCCTGGGCCGGCGTCTCGCGGGTCAGCCAGCAGGCCAGGGCCAGCGACAGCACGCAGCCCACGCCCAGGCTCACCAGGGTGGTGTTCTTTGGGTCCAACAGGGGCACGCCACCCACGGACAAATGCTTGGCCGACAGCGTGCCCACCATGGTCACCAGCGGAATCGCCAGGGCCGGCGCAAACAGCTTGTTGCCCAGGCGCTTGGCACTGGCTACATAGTCGGCCGGGCTGCGGGCCGCATGCTTGCCGGCACCCACGCCGCCAAAGCCGGCTATCAGCGCCATCACCACGGCACCCACGCCCACCCACAGCGGTGGCAGCAAGTCGCCCACCAAGAAGACCAGGGCATACAGCCCCCAGAACAAGCCGCTGCTGTAGCGCTTGGGGTTGCTGGCGTCTGCAAGGGTAGACAGCGCGGTGATCGCCAGCACGGCGCCCACCAGGTAGTACAGGTATTGGATGGAAATAATCATGTTCACGCTCCCTTGGATGCAGTGGCGACTTTGGCGTTCAGAGGGCTGATGCCCTCGGCCTGCAGCTCACGGGCCAGCACGCCATCCAGGCGGTACAGCCGCCAGGCATGGATCACAAAGGCACAGGCTGCAGTGGGGATGCCCCAGAACGCAATGTGCAGCGGCTCCACGTCGATACCGGCTTCATGCAGAAAGGTGCTCATCAACACGATGGCGCCAAAGGCCACGAAGATGTCCTCGCCAAAGAACAGGCCCACGTTGTCCGTCGCCGCCGAGAAGGCGCGCAGCTTGTGGCGGATGCGCTCGGGCAGCGGGCCGTAGCGGGCCTCGGTCGCACCTTCGGCCATGGGGGCCAGCAGCGGGCGCACCATCTGCGGGTGGCCGCCCAGGCTGGTCAGGCCGATGGCGGCGGTCAACTGGCGCGCCGCCAGGTAGACGATCAACAGGCGGCCGGCCGTGGCCGACTGGATGCTGCTGATCCAGCTCTGCGCATGCTGGCGCAGGCCATGGCGCTCCAGCAGGCCGATCACCGCCAGCGGCAGCAGAATGATCAGCGGCAGGTTGCGCGTCTTGATGAAGCCGGTGCCGATAGTGGCCAGGATTTTGTCGATGGGAAATCCGGCGGCGAGCGCCGTGCCCATGGCCGTGACGATCACCACCAGCATGGGGTTAAACCGCAGGACAAAGCCCACGATGATGATGGCCACCCCGATGAGCGGCCATAGATTCACAACACTTTGCATATGCATCCTTGATTGAGTTCACCTACACACAGCGCGCTGCAGCCACCTCCGCCACACCACGCCCCCGGAACAACGCAACTTGCATGCCATATGAATGAACAAGTAATGCACTATCGTGCAGCACATACATACAAATTGTTGAACAATTAATTTATTATTGCCCAACAGTAGTGCACAACGTATCCATGGAAACCCTCAAATGGTGGAACCATGGAGCGCCATCGCCGCTACCATCGGGCCATGAAATCTGAACCCGCCAGCACCCAGACCCTGAATGACCGCATGGCCGAGCTGATCCGCCAGAAGATCGTGCAAGGCGAGTTTTCACCCGGCCAGCGCCTGTCCGAGGCCGCTTTGAGCGAAAGCCTAGAGATATCGCGCAACACCTTGCGCGAGGTGTTCCGCCTGCTGACCAAGGAAGGCCTGCTCAAGCACGAGCCCAACCGGGGCGTGTTCGTGGCCATCCCCAGCATTGCGTCCATCATCGACATCTACCGCGTGCGCCGGCTGATTGAATGCCAGGCCCTGGCCCAGGCCTACCCGCGCCACCCCGCCAAAAAGCATTTGCGCGAAGCCGTGGAAACCGCCCAGCGCCACCGCGACGCCGGCAACTGGCAAGGCGTGGGCACGGCGAATATGGAGTTCCACATGGCCGTCGTCGAGCTGGCCGACAGCGAGCGCCTGAACGTGATGTTCTCGCACGTGCTGGCCGAGCTGCGCCTGGCCTTCGGCCTGCTCAACGACCCCGAGTTTCTGCACATGCCTTACGTGGAGATGAACCTGAACATCCTGCAGCTATTCGAAGCCGGCAAGCTGCAGGAAGCAGCATCTGCGCTGAACGACTACCTGGTGCATTCAGAGCGCATCGTGCTGGCCGTGTATGCGCGCCGCATCTCCGACGGCAGCACGCTGAAGTAGGTACGTCAGTGGCGCAGGTAACGCAGCAGCCGCCCACGGTATTCCGGCGCCTGCTCCACCGCCTCGTCGCGCAGCAAGGTTTCTTCCAGCACATAGCCCAGCTGCTGCAGGCGCCGGGTGAAGGCCGCACGGTTGCCGCGCTCCGGGTCCACGATCAGCACCTCGCTCACCGGCATGGCGTGGCGCTCGATGAATAAGGGCAAGGCACCGCCGTCGTCGCGTTCGTACAGCACATCGCTGCCCATGATCAAACTAAACCGCCCCTGCACCGTGGGCGCCAGGTCTTGCCCAGGCAACTGCTGGGGCACGTGGGACCAGTC
>JAPLPK010000110.1 GCA_026400275.1 Burkholderiales bacterium | reverse complement strand
GCCTGGACCACATCACCGACATCACGGCCTTTGTCCATATCGTGGCACAGGGCAGCCTGTCTGCCGCTGCGCGCGAGCTGGACCTGTCCCTTGCGGTGGTGTCCAAGCGCCTGCTGCGGCTGGAATCCGCGCTGGGCGTACGCCTGGTCCACCGCAACAGCCGCCAACTGAGCCTGACCGCAGAAGGCCGTGAATTCCACCACCATAGCCTGGCTTTGCTGGAACAGGTGCAGCGCACCGAAGACGCAGTGGCCCTGCGGCGCGGTGGTGCGTCCGGCCTACTGCGGGTGACCGCCTCAGACGCCTTTACCCGCCGGCAGATTGCACCGCGTCTGGGCCGGTTCCTGGATCTGTATCCGGCCGTTCAGGTGGAGTTAATGGGCACCGACGAGACGCTGGACCTGGTGAAAGAAGGCATTGATGTCGCCATCCGCCAGGGTATGCTGGCCGATTCCGGACTGGTGGCTCGCTGCATCGCGCTGGACCGCCGGGTGCTGTGCGCAGCCCCGGCCTATATCGCCCGCCACGGACTGCCGCAACAGCCCGAAGACCTGGCGCAGCACCGCTGCATTGTGTTTGGCGACCCCGCTATCCGCAACTGGACACTGGTGCAGGGTGAGGTAAGCCACACGCTGCAGGTACAGGCAGCGGTGCACGCCCATGCCGGCGATGCGGCCCACGCAGCGGCTCTGGGCGGTGCCGGCGTGGTATTCAAATCAGAGTGGGAGGTGGCCGACGACATCGCCGCCGGCCGCCTGGTCGCGTTGCTGCCCGGCTGGGGCTCGGCGCAGCGGCCCATCCACGCGGTCTACCCCTCAGCCCGGCACGCAACGCCCAAGGTGCGCTGCTTCATAGACTTCATGGTGGATGCATTGAAAGCGCCGGCATCCTCGCCATTTGGTTGAGGCTGCATCAGCCGCCACAGGCTGGGCAAAGCACGGCCGGCTGCCCACAATCGGCTTCCCTGCTTAGGAGACCTTGTGAGCCATTTATCCCCCATCGACGCATTGCTGCAGCAAGAAGATGCTCTGCTGTTTCCCTCTTTTGACGAAACCACGGCCTACGCCGTCGGCAGCGCCCTACGCGCTTTCGCACTGACCCGCCTGGCCCCGATTGCCATCGATATCCGCAGCGGTACCCGCCCGCTGTACTTCAGTGCCCTGCCCGGCTCTACACCGGACAACGCAGAGTGGGCGCGGCGCAAAGCCAATGTGGCGCTGCGCTGCCATGCCTCGTCGCTGCGGGTACGTCTGCAACTGCAGGCCGAGCAACGCGAAGCCTGGCCCGATGCCGCGCTGCCCACCGAGGACTATGCGGTCCACGGCGGCGGCTTTCCTATACGTGTGGCTGGCTGCGGTGTGGTGGCGGCAATCGCCATCTCCGGCCTGCCGTCTCGCGAGGACCACGACTGCATCGTGTCCATCCTGGCGGCCCATCTGGGCCTACCGATGCCGGCGGCAACACCATGAACCCGTTCAATGTCGGCGTCATCGGCATCGGTGACATCAGCGATGTCTACATCCGCAATTTGCAGACCTATGGCATCGTCCATGTACTCGCCTGCGCAGGCCGCGACCTCGCCAAGGCGCAAGCCAAGGCCCTGGAGCATGGCATACCCCGCGCTTACGCAACACCCGCCGACTTGATTGCCGACCCCGACGTGCACATCGTGCTGAACCTGACCGTGCCGGCCGTGCACGCAGAGTGGACCATGGCCGCGCTGCAAGCCAGAAAGCATGTTTACACCGAAAAGCCGCTGGCCACCACCGTGGCCGATGCGCAGCAGATTCTGGCGCTGGCCACAGAGCGCGGCCTGGTGGTCGGTTGCGCCCCCGACACCTTTCTGGGTGGCCGCCTGCAAACCTGCCGCCAGCTGATAGACAGCGGCCGCATCGGCGAAGTCACAGGGGCCAGTGCCTTCGTTGTTAGCCATGGCCATGAATGGTTCCACCCGAACCCGGCATTCTTTTACCAACCCGGCGGAGGGCCTCTGCTGGACATCGGCCCCTATTACATAACCGCGCTGGTGGCGCTGCTGGGCCCGGCCACGCGCTGCTGTGCCATGGCCAGACGCGGCACCGCGACACGCACCATCCAAAGTGAACCCTTGCAGGGAACCACAATTCCCGTTGAGGTGGACACGCACATCGGCGGCAACATCGAATTCGCCAACGGTGCTATTGCCAGCATCATCGCCAGCTTCGACGTATGGGATTCCGAACTGCCGCGGCTGGAAATTTACGGAACCCTGGGCACTATTTGCTTGAACGATATCGACCCGGTAGACGGCCCGAATCTGTTTGGTGGCAAGGTGCTGTTACGCACCATGGACGAATACCGCTGGAAGAGTTTGCCGCGTGCCTCCCAGCTGCCAGACTGGATCGATGTACCGGTACAGCACCGTTTCAACGAAACCAGCCACCGCGCGAACAGCCGGGGCATCGGCCTGGTGGACATGGCCTATGCCATCCGCCACCAACGGATGGCCCGCGCCAGCGGCAGTATGGGCTTGCACTGCCTGGAGGTCATGGAGGGACTGCTGCGTTCGGCCGCCGAAGGGCGTTTCCACACGCTGACCAGCAGCTGCGCGCGGCCCGAGGCATTGCCGGTGGATTTTCCTGACGCGGAACGCTGACGCCGGGAGTGTCGCAGGGGGCATGTACCATCGCCCACCTCTATGCACGCCCTCCTGACGCCCCGCCCCACCTTGCCGCCTTACCAAAACCGTGATTTTTTGCGCTTTCTGGTCTGCGCTCCGTTCTTCTGGATGCTGCTGTTTCTGATGGCCGAGGCCGCGCTGGCGGCCAGCACCACCTGGCTGATCATCGAAGCCGGCCGTGACGTGGTGGACAAGGTGTTTCTGGTGTCGGACTTTGTGTGGATCGTCGGCGTGCAATCTGCGTCCTATGTGCTGGGCGCCAGCAGCTGGATCTTTGCCGAACGCGCCGGCTTTGGCGCCTTTGGCCGCTACATGCTGCGCTTTGCCCGCGACAACCGGGGCCAGGCCAGCCTGCTGGGCGACAAGGACCAGCGTGAAGAAGTGGAGCCGTTCCTGACCAACGAGGCCTTCCACATCTTCTTCGAGCTGGTTTATGAATTGGAAGCGGACCTGAAGCTGCTGTTCGGCCTGCTGTTCAACGCCGCCGTGCTGGGCGTGGCCATCGATGGTGGGCTGCCGCTGGTCTACGCGGGGGTGTTTGCCATCTTGCTGCTAATGCAGTGGCTGCTGCGCAAACCGGTGGCATCTGCCTACCTGGCGCACCAGCGCAGCACCAACCGCATGACGGCGCACACCTACAGCGCCTGGGACAACATCTTCAGCGGCAACCGCTACAACTTTCGCCTGTGGCACGCGGGCTTCAAGACCCGGCTGCGCGACGCGCTGGCGGCGCAGATCCGCGCCATTCTGGCGCGTGAAGGCTTGGCCACCATCAATGGCATCGTCTCGCTGGCCGCCCTATTTGCCTACCTGGCCTGGGTGGCGGGCGACAACGCCGGCAATACCAGCCTGCTGGTGGCACTGGCGGCAACCCTGCCACGGCAAATCGCCCTGTCCAGCGATATGCACGACCTGGCCTCCGGCTGGAACGACCTGGCCGCCGTGTGGACGCGCATAGGCGGAGCCTGCAACGCCATGCGCCCGGCGCCCGACGCGGCCTTCACCCAGCGCATTGCCTATGACCAACTGCGCTTGCAATGGGCGACGGCCGGCGAGAGCATCGCCTGTACCACGCTGGACCAGGTGCAGCAGACCGTGCAGTCCCAGCCCACCGGACGGCTGATGGTGCGCGGTGGCAATGGCTCGGGCAAGTCCACCCTGCTGGCCGCGCTGAAAGTGGCGCTGGGCCAACAAGCCTTCTACTGGCCCACGCAGGACAAGCTGGCATTTGCGTTTGCCCAGGGCGGGGAAGCTGAAGAAGAATCTGAAGACGAAGAAGCGGAGGAAGCGCCCAGCAGCAGCGGCTTCTCGTCCGGCGAACGCCAACTGCGCGCGCTGCAGGAGATCACAGACAAAACCCGTACCGCCGTCTACCTGCTGGACGAGTGGGACGCCAACCTGGATGCACGCAACCGCGCGGCCGCTGAAAGCCTGGTGCAGACCCTGGCCGCACGCGCTGTGGTGGTAGAGATCTCACACCGCGCCTGATGTGGCCAGTGCTACAGTTTAAATAGCTGCTTGCGCAGACACTACCTGCGCTAGCGGCCGATTTCTTATAAACCTCAAACTTCCACAGCGATGGGCGCGTAACCCATCCACTGGCTGGCCTCGTCCGCCGTCAGCGGCTGG
>JAPLPK010000092.1 GCA_026400275.1 Burkholderiales bacterium | reverse complement strand
GAGCTGACCGCCCGCCTGGCCCAATGGCACTTTGCGCCGACCGCCGGTGCCGCATCCAATTTGCACCGCGAAGGCGTCAACGCGGAAGCCGTGCACATGGTGGGCAACACTGCCGTGGACGCAGCCCTCGCAGGTACGGGCAGGCTGCAGCAGCTGATGCAAGCGGGGCAACTCACATTGCCAGCTGAACTGCAAGCCTTGCAGTCGCATCTGGGCCAGTGCAAGCTAATTACCGTGACGGCCCACCGGCGCGAGAACTGGGGCCCCGGTATCCAGAACGTGGCGCGCGCCGTTGCGCAGCTGCTGCAGCAAAACCCGGATTTGGCCGTGGTCTGGCCGGTACATGGCAACCCGGCGGTCAGCGACAGCGTCTACGCCGAGTTGGGCAGCCTGGCCGAGTCTCTGGGCGGGCGTCTTTGCCTGTGTGCTCCGCTGGACTATCCAGCACTGCTGTGGTGCTTGCAGAACAGCATCTTGGCCCTGACCGACTCCGGCGGAATCCAGGAGGAGGGCGCCGCGTTGTCGTGCCCGGTGCTGGTGCTGCGTGACACCACCGAACGTCCCGAGCTGATAGAAGCCGGCGCAGGCCTGATTGTCGGCACCGACACCGCCCACATCGTGGCCACCGTCACGGAATTGCTGGCGGGATCTTCTGCTTTGGCCCGTATGCGTGCTGCGGTAAACCCCTTTGGCGATGGGCAGACATCGCAGCGCATTGCCGATGTGCTGGCTAGCGCGTTGGTGGGAGCATGAGCATGCGTAACACTGTAGTTTTCACCGGTGCCGTGCTGACAGCAGCCTTGCTGGCCTCCTCGACTGCCATGGCGCAGGTGGATGTATCCAGCCCGCGCATTACCTGGGACCTGGCCACCACCCACAGCCAGCTCAGCGCAGGCTTGCCCGATGGGGAATCGGTCAACCTGCGTGCAAACATTGCCTTGCCTGGAGGTGACAGCCTGCTGGCAGAAATTTTGGATGAACGCAAGTTTGGCGAACGTGGCGGCGTAGTGGCGCTTGCTTATACCGGTAATATTTCCCCGATCTGGTATGCCACCGGGACAGTGGTGGCCGGCCATGGCGGACCCAACTGGGCCAACGCCAAGATCGATGCGCAGATTTCACGCAAATGGTTGAGCGAGCAGCAACTGGTGACCTCGATCGCTGGGTTCCGCGCGGAATACGACGGCAACCGCAGTGACGAGGGCTTGCGTCTGTCTGCGGCCCTGTACCTACCGGTGGCGGCGGTGCTGGAGGCCGGTATTACGCTGAACGTGAGCCAGCCCGGCCGCGTGGACTCGCACATGCCCTACGCCAGCCTCACGCTGGGCAAAGAGGGCCAGCAGTATTTTGTTTTGCGCGCCAGCAGTGGCACTGAGGCCTACCAGGCTATTGGCAGCACCGCCCAGTTGGTCAACTTTCATAGCCAGAGCCTGGGAACGACCTGGCGGTACTGGCTGGGGCCACGCTGGGGCGTGACGGCGCAAGCCGAGCATTACCGCAACCCGACTTACCAGCGCAACACGCTGGGGGTTGGCCTGTTCGCTCAGTGGTAAGCACCCGCATGGCCAAACCGACGCCCTTATGGGAGAGCATCCGGCACCTGCGCGCACGCGGCCACAAAGGCGGCACGATCCTGCAACACCGTGCCATATGGAGCCTGCGCCTACCGATGCAACGGCTGCTGGCGGGCGTTGCACTTGCGGCGGGGTTCACTACTGGGCTGCTGCTGTTGCGTAGCTGGATTGGCATGGCCTGGGCGACCGAGTTGCTGTGGTGGATACGGGCGCTGGAGCTGCCTGGTCGGTTTGAACCGCTGGCGTCGGGCTCGGACGGCTGGTTGCCATTGCCGGTCCCGTTCATAGGCGTGGAATTAAGCGCTCCTAACGGCTGGGCCACGCTGTGGCAGGGCGGGGCTGTTGTACTGTTGTGGGTGTGTACCGGTCGGGTGCCGGACGAAGCCAAGCCGGTGGCGTTTTTCATCCGTCTGGCCGCGCTGGTGCATGGCGCGTCCGTGCTGTTCTTCATGTTTTGGCCCGCCAGCTTTACGCATTCGGTGGACGACCACGTCAGCAGCGGTTTGGGGCAGGCTTGGTATTTGATGCTGTTGACCCCCTGGATCCACCTGGCCACCTACTACCTGTTTCCGTTTGCATTCTGGAAGCGTGGTTTGCTTACGCTGCTGACACTGGCCTTCTTGTTCGTGCTCGTGCCTCTGTTGTACGCCCTGCATGTGGCCTTGATCCAGCAGTTCGGGCTTATTTTGATGCCGCTATTGCATTTGTTGTTCGGCGTGATGCTGATGACGATTGGCTTTGTGGCGCTCTACGGCTGGGCCATGGGCTGGCAGACGGCGGCCCAGCGCCCTGGGGTGGGCGGTTGATATGCGGATACGCAAACAGGTTCCCATCGCCGCGCTGGCAGCGCTCAGCCTCTACGTACCAAGCCAAGCCACCCCCGCCGAGGGGCCGTCCCAGTCCTGCAATGCTGCCCCTTTGGTGGATGCCACATTCCGCGACGCGGCGCTACGTACTTTTGAGCGATTAATGGTGGTAGCGCCCGGCCTGCCTGCGGATGGTGCTATCAAAGTTCATCATTCTGCGGGCCACATCGACCCGCAGGGCGCGGACTGGCACCATGTTTCCGCGTACCAGGTGAACCTGGCCTTTTTGGGTGCCTTGCGCGTGAACCCTCAGTTGGCTCCGGCAGCCGCCCGTTGGTTGCAGTGGCAGGCGCGGCACACCACCATGACCGGTTCCGGCCAGGGCGTGGTTTTTGACTACTGGGTCAGGGCCGACGGTTTGCAGGAATCCCAATGTCCACCTGGAATGGACCCTCGGACCTGTCCCCAGGTCGATGCCTTCGACAGCACAGCGGCATCTTTGCTGCTGATGGCGGATGCCTACGCCGAATATGCTCCTCAGCCCTCCATGCTGGAAGAGCCCACCATGCGCGCAGCCCTGGAGGCGGCGGCTGGCACGCTCACGTTGCTCACGCAGCCCAGTGGCCTGAGCTGGGCCAAGCCTGGTCACAAGGTGGCCTACCTGATGGATGCCGTGGAAGTCGCTGCCGGTTGGCGTGCCTGGGCCCGCTTGCAAACCCGCGTGTTCCACGTACCTGCTGCCGCGCAGAACAGCCTGGCCACCGCCCGCCGGGTGGATGCAGCCATCCAAAAGTACCTTTGGCACGCGCCCAGTCAGACCTGGCGGGTCAGCCAGGACGTAGGCAAGCCCTCTTTCTCCCGCTGGTACCCCGATACCGTGGCGCAGGCCTGGCCATTGCTTTGGGACGACGGCAGCGACCCCGCTGCATGGGCCCACGCCCAAGCCGCTTGGCGGCAGGCCGCAGCGCAATGGACAGGCACCAAAAGCTGGTCGCAACGCAATGTGGACCCCGCTGGTTTCTGGTGGCCTGCAGTTGCGGTGGCCGCCCACTGCGTGGCCGAAGATGATGCCGCCAAAGCCTGGGTGGCACGTGCCCGAGCAGCCTGGATGCGTGAGAGCGCTCCGTTTGTCTGGCCTTTTCAGATTGCGGACCTGCTCTGGCTATTCAGGCTGTCGGCTCCGGTAGCTTCCGACCCTTTTCCCTCCTCTGTTTCTTTCCTTAACCCACTCTCCAGGTAACTTATGCACTCAACTTACCCTTCCTGGCAGCTTTTGGCATCGCGCTTGCGCTATGCGATGGGCGGCATTATTGCGGCGCTGGTTTTGCTGGCGTCCAGTACCCAGGCGATGGCTGCGGCCTCGCGCGACTACCTGACCCTGCTCATTCCTGACAATGCCAGCCTCACCAGCTGGCAGGTCCAGGCCTGGACCGATGCTGCGGCAGAAGAGGGCCTGCAGATCAAGACCATGACCGATAGCGCCTTTTTGGCCCTCGGCACTGGTGCGGCAGACAAAATCTCCGGTCTCATCTTGCCGGACAGCGCGCACATCCAGGCCAGCGACGCCCTGGTAGCCGCCGTGAAGCAATACGTGTCCAGTGGCGGTAAATTGATGCTGACCTACGACGCGGGGGCTTTGACCGACACCGGTTACTACTCCTCCACGGGCCGCTCGCGCTTCTCGGACCTGGTGGGTGTGGACTACGTGCAGTATGAAAGCCTGCGTGACCGCGTGGTGGGCTTTGGCCCCATCGTCGGCACCAAGGGCCGCATGGAAAGCCTGTCACTGCCGCCTGGCAAGTACGTGCCCTATACCGCCAGCAACACGGCGGTAGCCGCCACGGCGACCACGGCTTTCGTCCCCACCAGCCGCTTTGACCCGGGTGGTTCACTCTTCATGCGCCCGCTGATCGAAGGCCGAGTTGCCACCGCTGCAGCCAGCGCCGCACGCGCGCTCAGCAGCCCTGTGCAGCTGCGCTATGACCAGCGCGTCAGCACCGCCACGCAGTCGCTTAGTCAGCTGCTGGCATCGCTATTCTCGGCGGCCAGTCTGCGTGATCTTGACGAAGTCAGCGCTACGGTCAGTGGCGACGGTTGGGTTGAAAATTCACCCCTGCTGGCGGCCAGCAAGTTGTCCGCAGCCGACTCCGCCATGCAGGCCGTCAGCGGCTATGGCTTTGGGCAACTGGGCTACTACCACTATGTAACCACCGGTACGTTTCCGGGCAATGTGTTCCTGAGCTCGCCAGAGCATGGTCTGGTCGCGGGCGACCGCAGCTACGGTTCGGGCAAGGTGTTGTTTGTCAATATCCCGCTGGGCTACTTCAAGGCCATCGGTACCGACAGTGCTTTGATCCAGGGCTTTCTGAACCATTTTGCGCGTGACCAAGTGGTTATGCCCCGCCTGTCTGTTCAGCCCAAGGGCGTAGGTGGTCTGGTTTACAACTGGCATGTGGATGACGGCGACGACCTCTTGCCGCAGTTCAAATCCATCATGGCCCAGAGCTTCATGCAAGGCCAGGGCCCGTTCTCTGTCCACTTCACCGCAGGCCCCGACGTGGTCACGCTGGGTGACGGCATGGGTATGAACCTGCCCAACAACCCTGCGGGGCAAGATGTGGTGTTGCAGACTGGCAAGTTTGGCAAGTACGCATACACCAATACCGTCAAACACGCGCTGGGTTCACACGGTGGCTGGAACCATGACATCTATGGCCTGAACGCCAATGAAGCCAACTCCGCAACCTATCTGCCTTGGGTACAGCTCAACGTGAAGGCCATTGAAGATGTCATCCAGCAGCCGCTGCGTGAATATTCAGCCCCCGTGGGTAACAACCCAGCCTGGGCTACCAAGTGGCTGGAAAGCCATGGCGTGGTGGGCATGTACACCGTCAGCAATACCGGTACTGCTGCTACCCGCGAATGGCGCGGCGGTGAGCGTTTGACCAACAAGCTATGGGCCATGCCCATTGCGCCCTTTGGCAAGTCCGCTACCTTCGAGGAATTTGACCTCAACGGTGTGAGCGACGCCACCTCGGCCCAGTGGCTGTTGGACCTGCAAAGCTTTGTAGCTAACGGCCGTACCAACCGTCTGTTCTATAACCACCCCCCCGGTGCACTCGCCCATTTGGGCGTGGTCAAGACCTTTGTGCGCCGCGCAGCCCAGCTGCAGGCCGCAGGCAAATTCAAGTGGTACACCATGGCCGAGATTGCCGATTTCTCGCAGCGCCGCATCCAGACCAGCTGGAGCAGCAGCGTCGGCTTCCTGGGCTTGACCACCTTCACGGCTGCCAACCCCAGCTCGTTGACCGATGTGACCTGGCTGCTGCCCCGCAACCAATACACCTTGCCGGTCGTTGTAGGAGGCCAGGGCTACGTGACTTTGCATAGTTCCAAATATTGGCTGGTGACCGCAACCGGCGGTACCTCCTTGCGTTTCATTACCTACGCACGGTAAATACCAGGGCGTGCCGTAAACCAGGCGCAGACTTCCGCTCGTCAGAGCCGGAGTCTGCGCCTTTTTTATGCCCAGATGCCGCGAAGAAGGACCTCAAAGGCAGGACATCTGAAGACGAATTCACGCCGCACAAGCGCCTGGCAGTGCCAGCAAATCGGTATCGGTCAACTCGCCCGTATGTGCTTGGCAGATGCGCCCGTCGCGCAGCGCCACGCTAAAGGGCAGAGCGCCGCTGCGGTTGCCGGCGCCGCGCATCAGCGCTGCGGGGTTGGCGCTGGCGCGCAACACGGTCAGCCCGACTATGCCGCGCTGCAGCAGGAACTGCTGGGCCAGCTGCGGCGCATCGGTGGCGACCAGCAGCAGGGTCCAGTCGGCTTGGCTTTTGGCAAAGGCTTGCAGGCGCGGCAGCTCGGCCACGCAGGGCGGGCAGTCGCGGCCCCAGAAGTTGACCAGCACCGGGCCGCGCAGCTGGGATAGTTGCACGAAGCGGTCCCCCTCCAGTGTGGGCAGGGTGAAGTCCCATGCGGCGGGCACTGCCAGAGCCGGGCTAGCCAGCACGCAGGCGGCCTGGCCCAGCCACTGCCGCCTGGACAAAGTGAAGCGCGGCTGCATTCAGAACGTGAGCTTCACGCCTGCCGTGATACTCCGGCCAATGTTCGGGCCCCAGATGTGGGTCACGTCGATATTGCCGTTCTGGTCCAGCCACAGGTAGCTGTCCTTTTTGGCCTGCTGGTAGTTGAAGACGTTGTTCACAGCCAAGTAGGTGGAGACGTTTTTGTTCCATTGGTAGGAGGTGCGCGCATCCACCAGCCAGAAGCTGGGGCTTTTGTCGGATTTGGGTGTGCCGTCCAGGTTGAAGCGCGGGTTGTCTGCGTAGTCGTAGAACTTGGCCAGGTTCTGCGGGCCGGTGTAGGTGGCGCGCACGTTGAAGTTCCAGCCGCCCGCATCGTGGTCCAGGCCGAAGGTGGCGCGGTAGTCGGGCCGGGCGAACAGGCTGCCCTGGAAGTCCGTGGCGTTGAAGCGGTATTGGTAGCGCTCGAAGCCAGCGCTGAGCTTGTCGGCCGGGTTGGCCTGCCAGGTGCCCACAACATCCACGTTGTTCACCGTGTAGTCGCTCTTGGCCGGCTGCAGCAGGTAGGCACCGGAGTTGGCCGTGTCGTCCACGAACAGCGCCAGGTTGTTGATGCGCGTGTGGTTGACCGAGGCGGTGAAGGAGTTGCGGTCAGTCTCGATGTTCCAGGCGTAGGAGATGTTGTTCGACTTCTCGGCCTTGGCCTGCGAGCGGTCCACTGCGGGCGCCGACAGGATGGCGTGCTCCAGCTCGAAGAAGGACGTGGGCAGGCGGAAGCCCTGGCCCAGCGCCAGTCGGCTGGAGATGGCGTCCGTGTGGTGCCACAGCATGTCCAGGCGTGGCGTGGTGATGCCACCGTAGACGTTGTTGCGGTCATAGCGCAGGCTGCCGGTTACTTCCAGGTCGTCATCAAAGAAGGTGCGGTAGCCCTGAAGGAACACACCCGGCGTGCGGTAGGTATAGGTGTCCGCATCGCTGCGCGGAATGCCGAAGGTGGGTGTGGACGGGTCTTCGCTGACGGACAGGCTGTGCAGGTCTTCATAGCGGTAGTTGATGCCGGCGGTCAGCAGCGTGGCGCCTACCCAGGACTGCAGGCTGCTTTCCAGGTAGTACTGCTTTTGCTTGCCGAAGTAGTCGGCATCGCCGCCGTACCAGGAGTCCTGTTTGTGCTCGGCGTATCCAAAGGCAAAGCGCACCTTGGTGTCGCCAAAGTCGCGCTCGGCGGTACTGACGAACTGGTCGCGGTGGGTGAAGATGATTTGCGCCAGGCCAAAGCGGCCATCGTCATAGGCCGGCATGGTGCTGCCATCCGATGGGTTGATCCAGCTGTTCGCCACCGGCGAGGCATGCGGCCCCTTGCTGAAGTCGAACGGGTTGCCCGATGTATCGGCTCGCACGCCGTCGTAGTCGTCGCCCAGCGGGCCGCCCATGCGCTTTTCCTCGATGGAGTCGAAGCGAGCCTTGAGCTTGAAGCCGCCCACATTGTCCAGAAACAGGCCCAGGCCGCCCAGCGTGCGGTGGTAGCCGGTGTATTGCGACACGCCGTTGCCCACGCCGTCCACACTGTCGTGTTGCTGTTGAGTGGCGTTGAAGGTGATGGCGCCGCCGTCCAAGGCTTTGGCCGCATAGGCTGTGGCGCGGCGCATGCCAAAGCTGCCCGCGCTCAAGTCCAGCTCGCCCTCGTCTTTGTGGGGCCGCCGGGTGACCAGGTTGACCGTGCCGGCCAGGGATTCGGGGGCGATCAGGCTGGTGCCCGCGCCGCGCGAGATGTCCACCCGCTCCAGCCCGTTCACGCCCACCATGTCCAGGCCGTAGGCGTTGGAGACGGACGAGAAGATGGGCACGCCGTCCAGGGTCAGCGTGGTGTAGCGGCCGGGCAGGTTGTTCAGCGTGATGTTGCGCACATTGCAGACCGAGCATTCCACCTGCACGTCCACGCCAGGCCGGTGTGCCATCAACTCGGTGAGGTTGGTGGCGCCGGTCTTGGCGATCTCTTTGGCGTTGATGCTTTCGGTCTTGACGATGTCACTGCGCAGCGAGCCGGGCTGGGTGACCGGGGGGTTGGCGTTTACCACCACGGGCGCGAGTGACTTGGGTGCTGCATCCTGGGCGTAGGCGCCATGGGCGACCAGGGCGAGGATGCTGGCCGCCAGGGGTGTCAAAGTGAGTTGGTGCTGTGGCATGGTAAGGGCGTGGGTTGTCCAGCCCCGGCGCCAGGGGACATGGCGCGCGGGGAGGTTTACAAGCTTTTTAAGGTTCTAGCGCAGGTAGTAACTGCGCCGGCAGCTATCTAATCAATAGCAATGTGGCTCAGTTCTTCTGCATGCCCGCCAGCAGGGCGCTGACGTTGTAGCGGGCCATTTCCAGGTAGGTGGCGCCGGGTTGGCCGGGGACGGAAAGGGCGTCGGCATACAGGCTGGCACCCACGGTGGCGCCGGCGTCCTTGCTGATCTGCTCCAGCAGCTTGGGGTTGCTCATGTTCTCCAGGAACACGGCGTGGATCTTTTCGCGCTGGATCTGCTTGATGAGCTGGGCCACCTGCTTGGCGCTGGGTTCCGCGTCGGTGGAAATGCCCTGCGGCGCCAGGAAGCGGATGCCGTAGTGCGCGGCAAAGTAGCCAAACGCATCGTGCGAAGTGATGACCTTGCGTTTATCGGCGGGGATGGTGGCAATTTGCGCTTGGGCCCAGGCGTCCAGCGCCTGCATCGTCTGGTAGCCCGTCTTGAGTTGCTGGTGACCCTTGGCGAAACTGGTGCGCGGCCCCACGAGGCCACCGTCCGGCGCCCGCCTCATGCACTCAATCATGCGGCGGAGCAAACCGGGCGTCACGATGGTGTCATTGTTGAGGAGGAGGAACTGGGTGGGCGACACGGCTGCCTGTGTAGCCGACAGCCCTTGATTGCAGGCCTTGGGGAAGCCCACATTCATCT
>JAPLPK010000208.1 GCA_026400275.1 Burkholderiales bacterium | reverse complement strand
TGGCCAGGAAGTCGCCGACCAGCTTGGCGCCGGCGCGGTTGTCAGGACCGGCGAAGGGGATCTGGATGGCTTTTTCTTTTTGCGCATCGGCGTCGAGCTGGTTGTCGATGTTGACGACCAGGATGCCCTTGTCGATGGCGGTCTTCAGCACCGGCACCAGGGCCTTGGAGTCGGCCGGGGCGATGACGATGGCGTCGGCCTTCTGGGCAATCATTTGCTCGACCATGCGGATCTGGGCGGCGGTGTCGGTCTCGTTCTTGATGCCGTTGGACACCAGGGTGTACTGGGCAGCGTGGGCCTTGTTGTGCGCCTTGGCCCCGTCTTCCATGGTGCGGAAGAACTCGTTGGCCAGGGACTTCATCACCAGGGCGACCTTGGGTTTCTCGGCGGCGAAGGCGGGCGCTCCCGTCAGGGCAGCCAGCAGGCTGAGGGCGAGGGTGGTTTGGGCGGTGCGGCGGGTCAATTTCATGCGGCTGTCTCCATATATGAATGAGGGCTAAGAAAAACACACACAAAAGCAATTCCACGGCTCCATAGCGCTAAGCCGGGGCCAGGGTGGAGCTCTTTTGTAAGCCGAATAATAGTGCTGAAAACGTTTGCGCAATCGTTTTCCTTGTAATGATAAACCCGTATTGGTGCGGCATGCCCCGTATTGGTGCATCGCCGTTAGCCGGGTTTCGCCCTTGCGGGCGTGGCTGTGAATCGGTGGTTCAGGGGCCGCGTCGGTTTTGCTTTTGCTATGAAATTAATGGCACCTAGGTGTTAACACCAATCTGGGTGCGAATGGCTTTGATCTGCAGGGAGGACATGGCAGGATGGGCCAGGTGCCTTGGGCTGCAATGTGCCGCCAAGCTTTTAAATCTCTTACGGAAGGGGAATCTGATGGCGCAATTTTTTAAGAACATGAATATCGGCCATCGTTTGGGGGCTGGTTTCGCTGTTGTGATTGCGTTGCTGGTGGCGCTGGCGGCCGTGGGTATTAGCCGTATTGATGTGGTGGATGACAGCATTGGTGTCATCCTGCATGACCGCTTCCATAAGGTGGAGCTGGCACAAAGGATTGAGAACGAAGTCAACCGCCAGTCACGCGCACTGCGCACGGCCCTGATTGCCAGCGATGCAGCGGTGGTGCAGGCGGAGCTTGCCAAGGTCGAAGACTCTAGCGTGGCGATAGGCAAAGCAGTGCAAGCGCTGCAAGGCATTGAGAGCAGCGACAAAGGCAAGGCGGCTCTCAGCGCCATACTGGATACGCGCAGTAGCTTCATCAAGCACGAGGTGGAGTTGATCGGGATGGTCAAGGCCGGCAAGATCGACGAGGGGCGGAGTTACCTTGTCAAAGAGATGCTGCCACCCCAAGCGGCTTACCTCTCGGCCGTTGAGGCATTCGTGAAGTTCCAGGTCGCAGGGATGGAGACAGCTGGTGCGGAGGCCGATGCCATTGCGCATAGCGCCAATGTGCTGATGTTGTCGCTGGCCATATCTGCCACCCTGATGGCCGTGGCCCTTGCTTATTTGCTGACGCGCTCCATCACCAAGCCGATAGGCAGGGCAGTGCAGGTGGCGCAAACGGTAGCCTTAGGTGACTTGACGTCGGTCATCCACGTAGATTCCAGCGACGAAACCGGCCAGTTGCTGGCCGCACTTCAGACCATGCAGGCCAGCCTGTTCGACGTGGTGGGGCGGGTGCGCCAAGGGGCGGACAACGTGTCGCACGCCAGCGTGGAGATTGAGACCGGCAACCACGATCTGTCGGGGCGCACCGAGCAGCAGGCCAGCGCGCTGGAGCAGGCGGCTGCGTCCATGGAGGAGCTAAGCTCCACTGTGCGCATGAACGCAGACAACTCGCTCCACGCCAACACACTGGCGCTGAATGCATCCAGCGTTGCGACCCGTGGCGGGGCGGTGGTGAGCCAGGTGGTGGACACCATGAAGGGCATCAACGACAGCTCGAAGAAGATCAGCGAAATCATCAGCGTGATCGATGGCATCGCCTTCCAAACGAATATTTTGGCCTTGAATGCCGCTGTGGAAGCTGCACGCGCCGGTGAGCAGGGCCGGGGTTTTGCCGTGGTGGCCAGCGAGGTGCGCAGCCTGGCCAGCCGCAGTGCGGTGGCTGCCAAGGAGATCAAGGCGCTGATCAGTGACAGCGTGGAGCGCGTGGGCCAGGGCACGGCCTTGGTGGACCAGGCGGGCAGCACCATGAGTGAGGTGGTGCAGGCCATTCAGAAGGTGACCGAGATCGTGGGCGAGATCAGCACCGCCAGCTCCGAGCAGGCGCTGGGCATGTCTCAGATGGGTGAGGCCGTGGTGCACCTGGACCAGGCCACGCAGCAAAACGCGGCGCTGGTGGAAGAGATGGCCGCTGCCGCCAGCAGCCTGAAGAACCAGGCCGCGTCGCTGGTGCAGTCGGTGGCGGTATTCAAGCTGGGCCATGGCGGCGCGGCGTCCATCGCGCAGATGGCTTTGGCCCGGTAGTTGTTTCAAATGAAAATAGCCGCTAGCGCAGGACCTACCTGCGCTAGCAGCTATTTTTTTGGTAGCAATCGGATTAGTTACGCACCGCAGCCATCACGGCGGCAAAGCCTACGAAGACACCGCCGGTGGCGCGGTTGAACATCTTCAGCACGCTGGCGCGGCGCAGAAAGTTGGCTAGCGTCTTGCCGCTACCGGCATACACCATGTACCAGCCGGCCTCGATCACCGCGAAGGTCAGCAGCAGCACCGTGAACTGTGGCAGCTGCGGGGCGCTAGCGTCCAGGAACTGCGGCAGAAAGGCCACGGCAAACAGAATCGCCTTGGGGTTGCTGCCGGCCACCAGCACGCCCTGGCGGAACAGGCTGGCGTTGCTGGGTACGGCACAGGCTTTGGCCACACTGCCATCCGCCTCCTGGGCCACCGGTGCGCGCCAGCACTGTATGCCCAGATAGGCCAGGTAGGCGGCACCCAGCCAGCGCAGGGTGTTGAAGACGGTCGGAAAGCTTTGCAGCAGCGCGCCCAGGCCGGCGGCCGAGATACCCATCATCAGAATCATCACCACCATGCAGCCGGCCATGGTGGCCAGCGCAGCCTGGAAACCGAAGCGGGCGCTGGAGCTCATCACCAGCAGCATATTCGGTCCGGGCGTGGCCGACACCAGAAATGTCATCATCAAAAACAGCCACCAGGTGTGCAGGCTCATGCGGGTACTCCAGCAGGGTCAGGAGATGGAATTGTAGAAGCCAGCACCACCTGGTTGCGGCCCTGGGCCTTGGCCTGGTAGAGCGCCCGGTCGGCCAGTTGCACCAGGCTGCCCATGGCGACGTCGGGGCCGGGCACGAGCAGCGCCACGCCCAGGCTGGCAGTAAGTACGCCAAGAGGTGAGCCGACATGCGGCAGGGCCAGGTCTTGCAGTGCCTGGCGCACGGCTTCGGCGATCTGCAGCGCCTCGGCGGCTGTGGGGCCTTCGCTGAGCAGCACGAATTCTTCACCGCCGTAGCGCGCCACCAGATCGCCAGCGCGGCGGAACTGCGCGGCCAGCACCTGGGCGGTGTGGCGCAGGCAGTCGTCGCCCGCCAGGTGGCCGTAGTGGTCGTTGTATTTCTTGAAGTAATCCACGTCCAGCAGGACCAGCGCCACGCTCTGGTGGCTACGGCTGGCACGGCCCCACGCGCTGGCCAGCACTTCGTCGAAGCGGCGGCGGTTGGCAATGCCGGTCAGTCCGTCGGTGGCGCTGAGCGCGGCCAGCTGGGTGTTGGAGGTTTCCAGCTGCTGCGTGCGTGCGCGCACCTTGTCTTCCAGCTCGCGTTCATGCGCCTTCAGCTCGGCCAGCAGGATGGCAAAGCCTATGCCCACCGTGCACAGCGTGAGGATGAACTCTTGCGCGCGCACGATCTCCAGGTGCACGTCCACCGCGCCAAACGGTTGTTGGCCCGCCGTCAGCACCCAAGAGGTGGCCCAGGACACCAGCGCCACTGCCAGCACGGTCCCGCGCACGCCAAAGTGCACGGCGATGTACAGCACCGAGGGCAGCAGCAAGTCGGGCGTGGCCGATACACCGCGGATTTCGCCCCCATGGGCCGAGAACACCATGGCCGCCAGGCCCAGGCTGATGAGCAGCACCAGGCCGTCCTGCAGCTTGAAGCGGATACTGCCCGGCGGTGGCGCGAACGCCGAGGACAGGGATAGCAGCAGCGGCGTGTAGATCAGCAGGCCCAGGCCATCGCCAAACCACCATAGGCGCACCAGGGTGAGGTAGGGTGTGCTGGTGGCGTGGATGTGCTGCAGCACCGCCGCAGCCAGCAGGCTGGCGAAAAGGGCTGCCACCACCGGCCCGGCGACGATGAAGCGGCCAAAGTCGCGAAAGCTATGCAATCCCATCGAGGCCCGCATGCGGCGCATCAGCGCAAAAGCCAGCGCCACCTCGGTCAGGTTGACCAGGCTCAGCAGCACAGCGCCTTGCAAACCAAACACCGGCAGGTTGGCAAGTACATCGGAGCTGAAGGTCAGCGCCGCCATGGCCCAGGCGCGCTGGCCCTGGTAGCGCAGCAGGGCGGCCAGCAGCACCGCATTCGGCAGCCAGACCACGACCTCTTTCTCCGGCGTGACAGCGGCCAGAAAGGTCAGCTTCAGACTGGCGAAATGCAACAGCGGCAGCAGAAAATACAGCTGCCAGGGCGGAGGGGAGGAGCGAGGGGCGGGCACGATAGGGCGGGTCTGGCAGGACAGAGGGTTGCAGCACTCTATCGTATAAGACGCGCAATACCTTCAGGTAAATACGCCATTTAGCCCTCTGGCGCAGTTAATATCTGCGCGGGTAGCTATTAATTAAATAGCATATGCGGCAGTCTTGTAAAGACTATGACGCCCAGTTCCCCGCCGCGAAGGCCTTGGCATGCAAGGGCCGGCTGAAGAAATAGCCTTGGCCCTCCAGACAACCCTGTGCCTTCAGGTAGTTGAGCTGCTCGGAGGTCTCAATCCCCTCGGCGATCACCCGCAGGTTCAGGCTTTTGCCCATGGCGATGATGGCGACCACCAGCTTGGATTCGCCGCTGTCGCTTTCGATGTGGCGCACAAAGGACTGGTCGATCTTGATGGTGTCGATCGGGAAGCGCCGCAGGTAGCTCAGGCTGGAGTAGCCGGTGCCGAAGTCGTCGATGGAGATGTGCACGCCCAGGTCCTTGAGTGCTTGCAGCAGCAGAATGGTGGGCTCGGTGTGCTGCAGCAGCCCGCTCTCGGTCAGCTCTAGCTCCAGCAGGCCGGGATTCAAGCCGGTTTCCTGCAGAATGGTCTGCAAGCCTGCGAGAAAACCTTTGCTGTGGAACTCGATGGCCGACACATTCACCGCCATCTGCCCGAAGGCGATGCCGTCGCGTGTCCAGGCTGCAGCTTGGGTGCAGGCCTCGCGCAGTACCCAGCGGCCTATAGCCACGATCAGGCCGCTTTCTTCGGCAATGCCAATGAAGTGCTCCGGGTGCAGCAGGGTCCGGTCGGGCCGCACCAGGCGCAGCAAAGCCTCGACGCCCACGACCTTGCAGTCTTTCAGGCACACCTTGGGCTGGTACTGCAGCACAAAGCCGTCTTCATCCAGCGCATGGTGCAAGGCGTTGTGTATGGACTGGCGCGCTACCGCCCGCACATTCATCTCCGGCGAGAACATTTGATAGTTGTTGCGGCCGCTTTTCTTGGCGTAGTACATCGCGGTATCGGCGTCGCGCATCATGGCGTCGGCGTCGCCGCAGTCATCGGGGTAAATGGTTACGCCAATGCTGAGCGTGACGTGCAGCCTGTGGTGCTGGATCAGGTACGGTTCTGCGGTGGCCTCGATGATTTTCTGCGCGGTCAGCGTGGCGTCGTTTACCGAGTGGATTTGTGAGAGCAACACCACGAATTCGTCTCCGCCCTGGCGGAACACGGAATCGGACTGCCGTACGCAGTCCTGCAAGCGCTTGGCCACGGTCTGCAGCAGTGCATCGCCCACCGCGTGGCCTAGCGAGTCGTTGATGTGTTTGAAGTGGTCCAGGTCCAGGTAGGCCAGAGCCACCCGGTTGCCTTGCCGCTGGGCCATGGAAATGGCTTGGGCAAGGCGGTCGGTCAGCAGGGCCCGATTTGGCAGGCCGGTGAGCCCATCGTGCTTGGCCATGAAACTCATTTGGGTGGCGGCGGCTTCGGCGGCTTCGGTCAGGGACTGTGCATGGATGGTCGCCACCACTAGGCGCTCGTTGGCCTCCACCAGCTGCGCACTGGCGATGGAGGCCATTTCGTCCTTGATGAACGCCCTGTCTTCCCGGGCCTGCACTGCGCTTTCGCGTCTCCCTATTGCGGCCTCGCCAGCCTTCAATGCCGCTTCTCGCTGGGCCAGGGCAGAGCGCCGCAGGTCCTCATCGCTGGCTTCGGGCGCTGGCGGGGGGCCATCTATCCGATCGTGGGTCATGGCGTGGGGTCTCGTGGGTTGAGGGAGGGCGCGTGCGTGCGCCGGGGGCGGCCGCTGAACAGGCCTTCGTGGTCCGCTATGGGCTCGCCAATACAGATGCCCTCGTCGCTGATGGTGTATTGCCGGATGGCATTGCTGTGGGCGCTGCCGCGCACTTTCACCACGGCCATCACCCGTTGCAAGCGGCTATCGAGCTCTATGTAGCGTTGCACGATGATGGCGTCGGTCAGGAAGGCTGAGCCATAGGGGCTGAAGCGCAGATCGGTGTAGCGGTCTTCCAGCTCCGTGGTCATCAACACCGTGACGCCCAGGCCGGACAGCACGGCCACCATGCGGAACAGCGCCTCTCGAAAATCGTCGCGGAAGGCGGGCGCCACCGCTAGTTCGAAGCCGGAGATGGAGTCGATCACCACCCGCGTGGCATTTCTGTCGCGGATGCTTTGCAGCAGTTGCTGCACCACCTCGTCTACCGACAGATCCCGCAGGCGGGTGTTGATCAGGCCGATGGAGCCGGCCTGCACCAGGTCGTCGATGGTGGTGGTGCGCGACCGGCTAGGGGTCTGCTCAAACGCGACGATGACCCCGGCCTCGCCCAGGCGCACGCCCTCGGCCAGGAAGGCGGTGGCCAGAATCGTCTTGCCAGACCCCGAGGGGCCGGCCACCAGCAAGGAATATCCATGTGGCAGCCCGCCGCCCAGCATTTCGTCGAGTGACGGCACACCCATGGCTGCGCGCCCGGTTTGGCGCACATGACCTGGTGCATGGCCGGCATTGCTGTCGTCCTGTATGACGGCTGACGGAAAGACGTGCAGGCCGTCGCCGCTGATGCGGAAGGTGTGCACGCCCGGACTGGTCGCCTGCCCGCGCATTTTCAGGACCTGGATTTTGCGCACCATGGAATTGCGCTGCACGCTTTGCTCCAGCGACAAGATGCCGTCTGCCACGGTGAACACCGGTGGCGCATCGCGCTGCGGCGAATATTCGCCAACCAAAAAAGCCGTGACCTGCCAGCCCGACAGTGACAGGCCCAGCTGGTGTACGAACTGCTGCATGCTCTCGCTGCCATGGGCCATGCGCTGCGCCTCGATCATCACCGAGCGGAACGAGTCTACAAACACCAGCGCCGGGGAGTGCCGCCGCACCTCTTCGGCAATGCGCGCCAGCACCTGGTCAAAGTGGCCCGACGACACTTCGCTGCTCAGGTTGATGAAGCGCACGGAGCTGTCGATCTTGTCGAAATCAAAGAAGCTGAACTGCTGCTGGTAGCGCAGCATCTTCCAGGCCGGCTCGCCCAGCACGGTGAAAAACAGGGCGGAGCGCTCAGGCGTTGCCAGCGCGAACATCATCTGGTGGGCCAGGGTGGTTTTGCCTGCTCCCGGGTCGCCGACGATCAGGTTGAAAGAAAATTCCGGCAAGCCTCCGCCCAAAATCTCGTCCAGACCGGGCACACCTGTAGCCAGGCGGCGTATGGTCACTTTGTCATTCATAGCTATCTTTCTTTGCGGAGGCCGGGGTCGGGGCAATCCAGATGGCGCCCAGCAGGCGGTCGGTCAAGGACTCGCCAATCAAGGTGTCTAGTAGTTCGGTGAAGTTTTCCAAAAGCAGACGGCTGGCTTCTATGCTTTCGCTGGCACTTTGGGCCTCGATGGCCGCGATCAGGCTGGGCAGTGGGTCTGGCTCTTTGCCGGGCTCTGAAGGCAGCTGAAGCCAGCTATGGTGTTTGGTGGTGAGGTAGAGGGCGCGCTCCAGCAGCACGCTGACGCCACGGCGGCCCACCACCTTCTCCAGCGCGCCGGCAATTTGCTGCCAGGTATTGACAAAGGCCTGGGCGACCGCGCGCGCGTCGGTGCATTTGCCGATGTGGCGTGTCAAGGCTTTGGTGACGGCTTCACGCTTCATAGGTTTCCCCGCTGCGCATGCTGCACGCCGCTTCTAGTCCGTCAAAGAAAGAAGGTACACGTAGCATGTGTGGCCGCATTCAACAAAAAATGCAGCCACGAAATACATGGAGAAATCGGTGCCCTGGAGGGCGAACACCGGAAGAAGTTACCGCTTGGGTTGGCAAGCGTTGGTCCAGAACGAGGCTTTACGCCAACGGGTTCGATCTTGGCACTAGAGCTGAGCTCTGCTTTTGACCTTCATCATATTAGGTGTAATCGCGCCGTATGGGCATGGGATTAGATGTAAGTTAATGTAGGACGGCAAGCTGTTCATAGCTGCGTGCGCAGCATTTCAGCATATCCATAGTTCGAAATAATTTAGACCTGTGGCGCAGATAGTACCAGCGTGGGTAGCTATATATTTTGTAGTGACAAGCGTGTCGGCCGCCAGATGCGCTGTAGCGCTGGCAGCAGCGCCAAGTACACCGCCGAGAACAGTACAAAGGCGATGGACAGCACCTGGGCCGGGAAGGCCGCGTGCAGCGCCAGAAACAGCCCAATGCCCGCCATGCGGCCCACGCCCAACGGGATCTCGCGGACCACGATGTAGTCCAGCTTGTGCTGTGCGTAGTCGGGGGCGGACTCGATGGCCGCATAGCTCCAGGCCATCAGGCTGGTGGTGATGAGGTTGAAGCCTATGGCGCTGGCCACGCCATAGGCCACCAGGCTGGCGGTCTGCGGCAGCAGCGCCAGGCCCAGCGAGGCGCCAAACACCAGCAGCGCGCCGCTGGTGTAGATGCCCATGCGGTGCCGTGCCCGCGAACTGCGCGCCAGGGCAATACTGGACAACAAGCCTACCAGCCCCACCAGCGCGCTGTAGGCGCCCATGGCCAGCTCGTCCTGCAGGATGGAATAGGCCATGATGGTCACCAGAAAGCTGGTGTACGAGCCCTCCACCATGGCCGAGCCCACGCTGACCCACAGCATGCCGCGCCAGCGCGGCTGCCGGTTGCGCCAGGCACCCAGCAGGTTGGACTGGCGGCCCAAAGGTTGGCCCTGCACCCGGTACGACCACCATGCCGCGACGGCAAAGGTCAGCAGCGACAGGCCGAACACGCTGTAGTAGCCCGCTGGCCCGGCGACATGGCGTATCAGCCAGCCCGAAAGCAGCGGCGCCACGATGGCGGCAAAGCTGGTGAGGAAGTTGGCGGCGTACAGAAAGCGGTCGCGCTGCGCGTCCTGCGCGTTCTCCAGAAACTGCATGTGCTGGCCGATGACAAAGAAGCTCACTGCCAGGCCGAACAGGCTGCCCAGCAGCACCACGTGCCGGGCACAGTCCTCGCGCAGCCAGAGGATGGTGGCGTAGGTCAGCATGAATATCACCAGGCCCACGCGGCTGCTGGCCATGGGCGAGGTACGCCGCGCGTGCAGGCTGCACAGCGGAAAGCTCAGCAAAATGGCTGCCGAGCTGCTCAGGCTGTATGTGGCCTGGGTGATCAGCGAGCGGTCAATGTTCCAGATGTACAGGTTGACGAACAGGCTGGACAGGCCGACCGCAAACGCCTGCAGCAGCATCAGGACCAGAAAGCGGCGGGCATTGGCGTGCACGGGCCGACCTGCTCTTGTTCTAGCTATAGGCGCTGCCCGCTTTCGGTGTCAAACAGCGACACCCGCTGTGCATCGCAACGCAGGCCCAGGCTGTGGCCGCGCTGGTGCGGCGTGTGGCTTTCTGCCACCACCGACACGGCGTTGCCGCCCAGGTCCAGCCACAACACCACGCTGGCGCCCATGGGCTCGGCCAGCGTGACGGTGGCCTGGCCGGCCGAGGCGTCGGGTGCGGTGAGCTGGATGTGCTCGGGGCGTATGCCCAGCACGGCCGGTTGGCCCGGCACGGGACGGTTGGCGAAAGGGTAGTTGCTGACGTCCACGGTCAGCGCGGGCGCGCGCCACAGCAGGCGGCCGTCTTCGCCGACCAGCTTGCCTTCCAGAAAGTTCATGGTCGGCGAGCCCAGAAAGCCCGCCACGAAGCGGTTCACCGGCCGGTCATAGACTTCGGCGGGCGTGCCGATCTGCTGGATCTTGCCTTCCAGCATCACCGCGATGCGGCTGGCCAGGGTCATGGCCTCGGTCTGGTCGTGGGTCACGTAGACCATGGTTTTGCCGATGTCGTGGTGCAGCTGCTTGAGTTCGCGGCGCAGCTCGTTGCGCAGCTTGGCGTCCAGGTTGCTGAGTGGTTCGTCGAACAAATACACGCCGGCATCGCGCACCAGCGCCCGGCCAATCGCCACGCGTTGGCGTTGGCCGCCGGACAGCTGCGAGGGCTTGCGCTGCAGCAGCGGCTCCAGGTGCAGCATGGTGGCGGCGTTTTTGACGCGGCGGGCGATTTCATCCTTCGCAATGCCGCTGATGCTGGGGCCGAAGGACATATTGCGCTCCACCGTCATGGTGGGGTAGAGCGCATAGCTTTGGAACACCATGCCGATGGAGCGGTCCTTGGGGTCGGCCCAGGTGACGTCTTTACCGCCGATGTGGATGGCGCCATCGAACACGTCGATGAGCCCGGCAATGCTGTGCAGCAGGGTGGACTTGCCGCAGCCCGAGGGGCCCAGCAGCACCAGGAATTCGCCGTCCATAACCTCCAGGTCCATGTCTTGCAGGATGTCCACATTGCCCAGGCGAATGTGGAGTTGTTGGATCGAAACGCTAGCCATATTGATTCCCTAATTCTTGTAAATGCCCAACGGCAGCTGGATTAGCAGCTTTCCAGAAACACCGCAGAACTGGCTCCGCCAGGCTGCTGGTGTTGCCCCCCTGAAAGGGGGGGGCGGAAAGCGCTTGCGCTGTAGCCTGGGGGTTAGCCTTTCACCGCGCCTGCCGCGATACCGCGCACAAACCAGCGACCCGATATGAAATAAATGAACAGCGGCACCGAAGATGTGAGGATGGTGGCCGCCATGTTGACGTTGTACAAACGTTCGCCGGTGGTGGTGTTGATGATGTTGTTCAGCTGCACCGTCATGGGCAGGTTCTCGCGGCCGGCGAACACCAGACCCAGCAGAAAGTCGTTCCAGATATTGGTCACCTGCATGATCACCGCCACGATGATGATGGGGGTGGACATGGGCAGCATCAGCTGAAAGAAGATGCGCCAGAAGCCACCGCCGTCAATACGCGCGGCCTTCACCAGCTCCTCAGGAAGCGCCGCGTAGTAGTTGCGGAATAGCAGCGTCATCACCGGCATGCCGAAGATGGTGTGCACCAGCACGATGGCTGGCAGCGTACTGAACAGGCCCAGCATCGACAGGCCACGCACCAGCGGGTACAGATGCACCTGGTAGGGTATGAAAGCGCCCAGCAGCAGCACCGCAAAAAACCAGCCCGCCCAGGGCCTGCGCCAGTAGGCCAGCGCATAGCCGTTCAGCGCACCCATGAAGATGGACAGGGCCGCACTGGGGATGACGATCTTCAGCGAGTTCCAGAAGCCGACCTGTATGCCCTCGCACTTCAGCCCGGTGCAGGCGCTGGTCCAGGCCGCCACCCAGGCGTCCAGACTGGGCTGGCTGGGCAGGGCGAAGATCTGGCCCAGGCGGATCTCGTCCATGGGCTTGAGCGAAGTCACCACCATCACATACAGCGGCAGCAGGAAGAACACCGCACTCATCAGCAAGAAGGCGTAGATGCCTACGCGTGCCGGCGTCAGCCAGGGCTGGGGAGGGCGCGGCCTGCGCACTTTGGGTTGGGAGTGTGTAGCCATGGTCAATGTCCCTTGCTCTGTGCACGTTCGATTCGGTTTTTGGCATACAGCCAGGGCAGCAGCAATACCAGCACGGTCAGCAGCAGCACCACCGATGCGGCCGAGGCTAGGCCGATATTGGCGCGGTTGAACAGATAGTCCATGATGAACTTGGCCGGCACCTCGCTGGCAATCCCGGGGCCGCCGCCGGTCATGGCCACCACCACGTCAAACACCTTGATCACCGCCAGCGACAGCAGCACGGCGGCAGTGGCCACGCTGGGCGCGATCATGGGCAGCACGATGCTCAGGTAGACGCGCCAGACGGGTATGCCGTCGATGCGCGCGGCCTTCCATATCTCTTCGTCCACCCCGCGCAGGCCGGCCAGCAGCAGGGCCATCACCAGGCCGGCTGATTGCCAGATGGCAGCAATCGCGATGGCGTAGATGACCTTGTCCTGGCTGATGATCCAGTCAAACTCGAAGTTGGGAAAGCCCAGTTGGCGCACCGCCTCCTGCAGGCCCAGGCCGGGGTTCAGCATCCACTGCCAGACCAGGCCGGTGGCCACAAAGCTCATCGCATAAGGGTATAAAAAAATGGTGCGCAGCAACCCCTCGCCGCGCACCTTCTGGTCGATAAACACGGCCAGCAAAAAACCGAGTACCAGGCAGGCCAGCACAAACACCAGGCCAAACACCGCCATGTTCTGCAGCGACAGTGTCCAGCGTTCGGTGCTGAACAGGCGCTCGTACTGCGCCAGGCCCACGAAGTTGCTGCTGGGAAATGTTTTGGAGCTGGTCAGCGAGATCGCAATGGACCACACCACGGTGCCGATGTAGCACAGCAGCACGGTCAAGACCATGGGCAGCAGCGCCAGGTTGAACGCCCAGTTCTGGCGCTTGCCACGTTTGCGGGTTGGGGATAGGGATTTTCTTGTAGACAAATTAAGCCTCAGTGCTCGCCAATATTGCAGTGGCAGCTATGAAATTAGGAACGGCAGGGCACGGTGCAGAGCGCACCGCCGCCAGAAACACCGCAGAACTGGCTTTGCCAGGCTGCTGGTGTTGCCCCCCTGCATGTCGTAGATGTTTTGCAAACATCTACGAGGGGGGTGGCGAAAAGTGCGTAGCACTGCAGCCTGGGGGTGTTCAACTTTTCATGGCGGTCTGGAGAGCTTTGACGACCTCATCCACCGACTGGTTGGTGTTCCAGTACTTGGAGATGATGTCGGTCAGCGGGCCCACCACGTCGGGCGGCAGCAGCATGTCGGGGTTGGCCAGGTGGCGGCTCTTGTCCTTCATGATGGCCAGGCCGGCCTGGGCGCACTGGTCCATCTTGCTGCTGTCCACATCGGTGCGGATGGGGATGGAACCCTTTTTGTTGTTGAACGCCACCTGGGTGGCGGCCGATGTCATGGACGTGGCCAGCAGCAGCTGGGTCTTGATGGCAGCAGGGTCCTTGGTGCGTGGGAAGACGAACACGTCACCCGCAATGATGTAGGGCGACTTGGGGCCAAAGCCGGCAAAGCAGCCGAAGTCTTTGCCCGCCGTTTGCTTGGCGTTGGCGAACTCGCCCTTGGCCCAGTCGCCCATGATCTGGATGCCGGCCTTGCCGGTGATCACCATGGAGGTGGCGTCGTTCCAGTTGCGGCCAGGAGAGCCTGCGTCGGTATAGCTCTTCAGGCGCTTGAAGTCGGTCAGGATCTTACGGAAGGCCGGCGAGTTGATGGTGGCCGGGTCGCGGTCCTTCAGCACCTTCAGGTACATGTCGGAGCCGCCTTCATGCGCCAGCAGGCTGTAGAAGGTGATGAACTCTTGCCAACCTTGGCCGCCCAGGGCCAGCGGCACCAGGCCGGCGGCTTTGAGCTTGTCCAGCGCGGCAAACAGCTCGTCCGGCGTTTGTGGTTCGGAGGTGATGCCGGCCTTCTGGAATGCCGCCTTGGAGTACCAGAACCAGCTGGGCATGTGGATGTTTACCGGAGCGGCGTAGTAGTGGCCGTTGACCTTGATGCTGCTGACCACGGGGGCTGGCAGCATGCTGTCCCAGTTCTCCTTGGTGGCCACGGCATCGATGTCGTTCAGCATGCCCTCCTTGATGATGTCCAGGTACTGCTGCGAGGTGTTGAACTGGGCGGCGGTGGGCGGGTTGCCACCAACGATGCGGTTAATGGCTGCGGCGCGGGCGTTCTCGCCCAGGGCGATGGCAGAGTCGACCCACATGCCGCCGGATTTGTTGAATGCGCTGGCCATTTCCTGGATGGCGGCGGATTCGCCACCGGAGGTCCACCAGTGAATCACTTCGGCCCGGTTCTGTGCCTGTGCGCCGGTGCCAGCTACGACTGCCAGGGTGGTGATGGCGCTGGCCACCAGGGTACGTGCAAATGTCTTCATGTAGTCTCCGTTTTTATAAAAGGGGCTTGCCGCCCCGGGGCTGAAATGGCCAGCCCGCGCGCCCCTTGGGCCGCAGGCCGGTAATTTACGCTTGCTTGCGTTGCTGCAAAAAGGCTTGTACCGCCTGGGCGCTGTGTTTGGGCGTGCGCACCTGGGTGGTGTAGTCCACATGGGTGATGCCGAAGCGGCGTTCGTAGCCGTAGGCCCATTCAAAGTTGTCCATCAGCGACCAGATGAAGTAGCCGCGCACGTCTACGCCGGCCATCATGGCCTCGTTTACCGCCATCAGATGCCGCTCCAGGAAGCGGATGCGCTGCGGGTCGGCCACGCCGTTGTCACCCACGGAGTCGTCGCTGGCCATGCCGTTTTCGGTGATGTAGATGGGCGGCAGGGTGGGGTAGCGTGAGCGGAAGTCGATCAGCAGGTCGCGCAGACCCTGGGGGTAGACCTCCCAGCCCATTTGCGTGCGCTCTACCGTCATGTCGTGTGGGGCTTCGGTGTAGCGGCCGTGGCCGTCGGCCTGCACCACGGTGCGGAAGTAGTAGTTGATGCCCAGAAAGTCCAGCGGGGTGGAGATGGTCTTCATGTCGCCCTCCAGCACCAGCGGCTCGGTGCCGGGCCATAGGCGGAAGATGTCCTGCGGGTAGCTGCCTAGCAGCAGCGGGTCCAGCACCCATTGGTTCTGCTGTGTCAGGCTCAGGTGGGCGGCGTCGCGGTCTTGCGGGCTGTCGGTGGCGGGGGTGGCTGCGCCGATGTTGCAGACGATGCCTTTCATGGACTGCGGGTCGTGCGCTTGCAGGGCCGGCAGGGCCAGGCCGTGGCCCAGCAGCAGGTGGTGCAGGGCCTGCGTTGTCTGGCGCAGGTCGGTAATGCCGGGGGCGTGGCGGCCGATGCCATAGCCCAGGTAGGCCGAGCACCAGGGCTCGTTCAGCGTGGCCCAGGCCGTGACCTTGCCGGACAGCTCGCGTGCCATCAACTCAGCGTAGTCGGCAAAGCGGTAGGCCGTCTCGCGGTTGGCCCAGCCGCCCTTGTCCTGCAGGTGCTGGGGCAGGTCCCAGTGGTACAGCGTGACATAGCTTTGCAGGCCCTTTTCCTGCAGGCGGTCGAGCAGGCGTTTGTAGAAGTCCAGGCCCTTGGCGTTGGGCCGGCCTTTCTCGTCCATTACGCGGGGCCAGGCCACGGACAGGCGGTAGGCGTCCACGCCCAGGTTGGCGATCAGGTCCACGTCGGATTCCCAGCGGTGGTAGTGGTCGCAGGCGACCTCGCCGGTGTCGCCATGCAGCACGCGGCCAGGCTCGTTGCAGTAGGTGTCCCAGATGGAGGGCAGGCGGCCGTCTTCCTTGGAGGCGCCCTCGATCTGGAACGAGGCGGTGGCCACGCCGATCAGGAATTCGCGCTGCGCGATCGCCGAGTTGGCGGGAATATTCAGAGGGGGAATGCTTGGCATGGTGCTCCGTGGAGTGTGGGTGGGCTTGGTTGAGGGCGATGGTAGGAGGGCTACGCCGGCCCGTATGTCGGGAAAGTTTGACAAGCGCACTATCGGTATCCCTGAGAACGGGTAGCGCCACCCACCCGACAATGCGGCAAGTTTTTGCTATGGTGCCCATGCCCGATCCAACCCCAACGCCAACCCCAACGCCAACCCCAACCCCGACCGAAGGTGCTGACGGCCTGCCCGGCGTGCACATCCACCCCCACCGCCTGCAGACCGACCCGCACTTCGGCCAGGGCACGGTGTGGCGCTGGCTGTCCGAGGCGGTGCTGCTGGACCCGCGCGGCGAGACCCAGGCCCAGTCGGTGGTGGCGGCCAACAGCCAGCGCGTCTGGCAGATGCTGCGCGAAATGCCGGTGGGCCTGGTGCTGTACGACACCGACTTCCATGTGGTCTACCAGAACCGCGCCAGTGAGCTGATGACCGGCTTCAGCCAGGCCGAGGCCCTGGGCCGCTCTCCGGTGGGCCTGTGGATGCCCCAGGAGCAGGAGGCCAGCGCCCACGAATCCCTGCGCCGCATGCGCCAGGGCCGCATTGCACTCAACGGGCGCGGCATGCAGGTGCGCCGCAATGGCCGCGTGGCCTGGGTGCAGTGGTACACCACGCCGCTGTTCGATGGCGACACCTTCATCGGCTACCTGGGCACGCATACCGACATCAGCGAAGAGCTGCGCGCCCACACCGCCGTGCGCGCGGCCAAGCAGCAGGTGGACTTGCTGGTGGACGCAGCGGTGGACATCGCCATGCTGCAGCTGTCGCCCACCGGCCTGGTGCAAAGCTGGAACCGCAATGCCGAGGCCTTGTTTGGCGTGGCCGCCCTGGAAGTGCTGGGCATGGACGTGCGCCCGCTGCTGGCCCAGACCCCGCACGAGCAGGCGCGTGTGCAGCAGATGCTGGACGGTGCCGCCAGCGGCGAGCGCATGGAGTTCGAAGGCTGGCTGCCGCGTTGGCCGGGCAGCCGCTTCTGGGGCAACTTGCTGCTGTACCCGCAGCGTGACGAAGAGGGTCTGGTGGTTGCCGTGGTGCTGGTGGCGCGTGATCTGAGCGACCGCCGCCGGGCCGAGCAAAAGATACGCGAGAGCGAGGCCTTGCTGTCCGCCATCGTTGCCACCACCAGCGACGCGATTTTGGGCCTGGACGCGCAGGCCTGCGTGGTGTTTTCCAACCCCGCCGCGCAGCGTATTTTTGGCCGCAGCGATGCGCAGCTGCTGGGCCTGCCGCTGGCCGAGGTGTTGCCGCTGGCCGACCTGCCTACGCTGATTGGTGCAGTGCGTACCCTGTCGGGCAAGCGCCATGGCGGCGCGGCCTTGCACCTGGAGGCCTCGGCGTCCGAGACCCGGGTCAACGGCGAGGTGTTGTTCACCCTGACCGCGCGCGATGTGACCGAGCGGGTCGAGTCCGAGCAGGCCCTGCTGCGCTACCGCGAGCAGCTGTCGGCCCTGTCACGCCAGCTACTGGAGGCCGAGCAGCAGACCAACCGCCGCCTGGCCCAGCTGCTGCACGACCAACTGGGCCAGACCCTGACCACGCTGCGCATCTCCGTCGATGCTCTGCGCGCCCAGCTGCCGCCCAGCCCCACCGAGGCCATCGACAAAAGCTGGAGCCGCGTCTCCAGCATGATCGACAGGGGCATGCGCGAGGTGCGCGAGGTGCTGGTGGAGCTGCGCCCGCCGCTGCTGCAAGAGCAGGGCCTGGGCGTGGCGCTGGACAACGAGATCCAGGCCGAGGCGGCAGGCCATGCCGCCGTGTCCATCCGCCTGCACATTCCGCCGACCATGGCCGACCGGCGCTGGAGCCCCGAGGTGGAATACGCCGTCTTCATGGTGGCGCGTGAAGCCATTGCCAACGCCCTGTGCCACGCCCAGTGCAAGCGCCTCACGGTGGGCATAGAACCGCTGGGCAGCCTGGGCCTGCGCCTGCTGGTGCAGGACGACGGCATAGGCCTGGGCCCGATAGGCCGCGCCGTAAAACCCGGCCACCTGGGCCTGGTGGGCATGCGCGAGCGTGCGCAGGCTATAGGCGCATCGCTGAGTGCGCGCAGCGCCGACAATGAGCGCGGCACCCTGATAGAACTGAACTACTCGCCATGACCGACACCCTCTACCTGGTGGATGACCACGCCATTCTGCGCGAAGGACTGCGCGCGCTGCTGGAGCCGGCCGGTTTTGTGGTGGTGGGTGAAAGCGGTGACCTACCCACGGCGGTGCAGGACATCGTGCGCACACCGCCCGATTGCGTGCTGCTGGACTTGTCGCTGGGCGAGCGCTCCGGCCACGAACTGCTGGCCGAGCTGCAGCGGCGCAAGATTGGCAGCCGCGTGGTGGTGCTGAGCATGATGGCCCAGCCCCGCCAGGTGATGGACGCGGTGCGCATGGGCGCCATGGGCTATGTGCTGAAGGGCGCGTCAGGTGCCGAAGTCATCACCGCTTTGCGCCACGCCTGCAGCGGACAGCACTACTGGAGCAGCGCCATCGAGAAAGTGGCCCAGGAAGCCCTGCGGCCGGCCGAGCCGAATGCCCAACTGGAGCCCTTGCACACCTTGTCGCAGCGGGAGCGCCAGGTGCTGAACCTGGTGGTGCGTGGCCAGCCCAGCAGCAGCATCGCCCATACCCTGAGCCTGTCGGCCAAGACGGTGGAAACCTACCGCTCGCGCGTGATGGCCAAGCTGGGGGTCAGCGACATCACCGGACTGGTCCGGCTGGCGGTGAAAGAGGGGCTGCTCGACGGAGAGTGAGCTTGTATGAAAAAAGAGCTGCTCGCGTAGGATTTACCTGCACAAGCAGCTCTTTTTTTGATAGCGCCTCGTGGGTAGTGCGCAGGGCAATCAGCTGTGCTCGCGCACCAGCTGGCCGGCTTCGCGGGCAGCAACCAGCTCGGCACGTACTTCAGCGCGGGTCTTGCTGCTGGTGGAGGTCAACACGGGGTACTGCTTGTCGTTGCCGAAAGGCGTGTTGCCGTCTTTCAGGGCTTGGGCAGCTTCGGCCTGCACGGCGGCGCGGCTCAGGGTGCTGGCCACCTTGACGTCGGGGTAGTTGTTGTCGTTGCCAGCAAAAGCGCTGGTGGCGGCCACGGAAGCCAGGGCGATGAGGGCGGAGGCAGCGAACTTGGTAGAGACAGACATGGTGATTTCCTTCAAGGGTTTGGAAAAAATGGGCTGCACGCAGTTGTTGTGTGCAGCCATGGTCGGTAGTAGCAGCGCCTGGTGGGGTGTTGTGTTTGCCGAATCCATGGGCTGAATTTTGGGCCTCCAGAGCCGGTTGCGGTTCCAGCGGCTTTGTCTGCATCGTTCTAAAAATTTGAATTTACGCATGCTCTGTGCGCAAAATAAGAATGTGCTAAGACATGCTCAGGCCGCCCACGTTTGTCGGTTTTCACCGACACGCCAAGTGCTTGATTCCATTGGTATTACGGCACGGACCTCGTGCGTTTGTCGGGGAATACCGACAAACCTAGCCGGCGAAAAGTCCCAAGTTCCTTGATTTCATTGGATATTTGTTCTGGCATGCATCTTGGAAGCAAAACACGGTCTGCCGCAGACACGGTGTTCAACTTCTAACAACAAGGGGCTCGCGATGTCCGTTCTTATGATTCTTGTCCTCATTTCCCTGGCCGTGGTGCTGGTACTGACGATTGCTGCGGTTGCGTCTTCGCCGCCAAACTCGTTCCCTGTCCTGGGCCGTGT
>JAPLPK010000219.1 GCA_026400275.1 Burkholderiales bacterium | reverse complement strand
CGGCCGCATCGGCCAGCTTCTGGGCAGCCACGCCGTCGGCCACGGTGGTCTTGAACTTTCCACCCGTCTGCAAGCATTCGAAGAAATGGGCCATCTCCAACTTGTAAGCCGCTGCGTAGCGCTGCAGGAAGAAGGCTTCGGGCTTGTCGGCGCGGTTGCCGTTGGCATCCCACTGCACCACTTCGGTGGGCGTGTGGTTGCCACATTGCAGCAGACCGGCCGAGCCCAGCACTTCGAAGCGCTGGTCATAGCCATAGGCAGCGCGGCGGCTGGTGTTGATCTGGCACAGGCGGCCGGACTTGGTGCGGATGCTGACCGCAGTGCTGTCCACGTCGCCCAAGGCGGTGATGGCAGGGTCGGTCAGCACGGAGCCCGTAGCGCTGAGCCAGACCGCTTCGTCGCCGTCTGCGCACAAGATCCAGCGGAACACATCCAGGTCATGGATCAGCATGTCGCGGAAGATACCGCCGGAAGCCTTGATGTAGTCGGCCGGAGGCGCGCCAGGGTCGCGGCTGGTGATGATCAGCATCTCGGGCTTGCCGATCTCACCGGCGGCCAAGCGGCGGCTGGCATCGTTGAAAGTAGGGTCAAAACGGCGCTGGAAACCGATCATGCAGGCCACACCGGCAGCCTTGACGGCTTCGGCACAGGCTTCGGCGCGCGGCACCGACAGATCGACCGGCTTTTCGCAAAAAATGTGCTTGCCCGCAGCAGCAGCGCGGGTGATCAGGTCGCTATGGGTGTCGGTGGACGAGCAGATCGCCACGGCGTCAATGCTCTTGTCAGCCAGCACGGCTTCGATGGTGGACACATTGGCACCGTACTTTTGCGCCAGCTCCGCAGCGGCAGCAGGCACCGGATCACACACGGTATGCAGCTTGACACCGGCCAGGGATGCAATGTTGGAGGAGTGGATACGGCCGATGCGACCGGCTCCGAAAACAGCAACGTTCTTCATAAATTTTCCAGAGATTAAAGACGAGAAAAACCCGGAACTGGGCGACGACAAACTGAACTATACGGCGATTTTTGATATTCGAAAATATTTTTCTAAAATTTTTAAAAATCGAATTTCACTTCAAGGTAAACCCTTATAAATGATCAAAAATGATCAAAAAAGCTGCTGCCAAAGCGCCGCACATTACCTAGAGTCATGTTCTGTCTGCACAACCACAACGCAATCCTCAACGGAGACTTCACATGACCAGCGCCATCCCTTTTTCCATCAACCGCATCAGTGCACCACGCATCCCTTTCGGCGACTTCGCCGCCTTGGTCAAGCGCCTGGGTGTGGGTGCAATCGAAATCCGCAACGACCTGCCAGAGGCTGAAATGGTCAACGGCGCAAAAGCTGCGGACATCGGTGCAGCGGCCAAGGCCCAGGGCCTGACCATCCGCTCCATCAACGCCTTGCAGCGCTTCGAGCAGTTCGACGCCAAACGCCTGCACGAAGCCCAGGACATGATCGCCTACGCCGTTGAATGCGGCGCCGAAGCCCTGGTGCTCTGCCCCACCAACGACCTGCGCGACAAGCGCTCGGCCGACCAGCGCCACCTGGACCTGGTCCACGCGCTGCAGCAACTCAAACCCCTGCTCGATAAAGCCGGCCTGATCGGCCTGGTCGAACCCCTGGGCTTTGAAGAATGTGCAGTGCGCCGCAAATCGCAGGCCGTGCGCGCCATCCGCGAAATCGGTGGCGAAGACACCTTCAAACTGGTGCACGACACCTTCCACCACCACCTGGCTGGCGAAGGCCTGTTCTTCCCCGAGCTGACCGGTCTGATCCACATCTCCGGCGTGGAAGACACGGCCCTCACGCCTGCACAAATGCGCGACAGCCACCGTGTGCTGGTGGGCGCCGCCGACCGCCTGGGCAATGCCGCCCAACTCAACACCCTGCTGGACGCGGGCTACCAGGGCTATGTGTCGTTCGAACCCTTTGCCGAAGAAATCGCAGCCGCCAAAGACATCGAACAGCAGCTGGCCAGCAGCATGGCCTACCTGACCCAGGCCGTGGCCGCCGAGAAGCAGAAGGCCGCCGTAGCGGCTTGATGATCTACAGTGGAGGGCATGGCAGACACCGTACCTCCGCGCAAGAAAAGCAGCGCCCGCTTCATCGACATTGCGGCGCAGGCCCAGGTCAGCATCGCCACCGTCAACCGGGTGCTGAACGACAGCGGCAGCGTGTCGCGGGCGACGCGCGAGAAAGTGGTGCGCGCGGCCCAGCAGCTGGCCGTGCCGCGCCTGATGCCCGAGGTGCACCGCGCCCTGACCCGCATCGACGTGGTGCTGGCACGCAGCCAAACGCCGTTCTTCCAGCGCATGGAGCTGGCTCTGACCCGCTTCGTGCAGCTGCTGGACCGGCGCATCGTGGTGCACCGCCACAGCTTCGCACCCGGTGACGACGAGCGCACCGCAGACTTCATCCGCCGCCCGCCGCACCCTCGCCACGGCCTGCTACTGGCCGTGCACGACACACCGGTACTGCGCGCCGCCGTACAGCAGGTGAGTCAGAAAGGCGTGCCGGTGGTCACCCTGATGAGCGACATCAGCGACCCCAGCGGCAGCCAAAACGCCCTGCGCCTGCACTACGTGGGCATAGACAACCTGCACGCCGGCCGCACTGCCGGGCACTTCATGGGCCGACTCGCTGCCACAAAAAAAAGCACCGGCGGGCGCCTGCTGGTGCTGACCAACGACCTGCACTTCCGCGCCCACCGCGACCGCACGGCCGGCTTTCTGGATGTGCTGCAAGAGAAATTCCCGGCCCTCACCTGCCTACCCGTCACCCCCTGCTATGACGACACCGACCAGGTATTCCAGGCGGTGGACGCGGCGCTGAAGCAAGGCAGCCTGGCCGGCATCTACCACAGCGGCGCTGGCTCTGCCGGCATCCACCAGGCCTTGCAGCGCCATGGCTGCCTGGGCCAGGTGGTGTGGATTGGGCATGAACTATCAGACGAGCACCGCCGCTGGCTCAAGCTCGGCGTGATGGACCTGGTGATCGACCAGGACCCCGACGGCCAGGTCATGTCAGGCATGCAGCACCTGCTGTTTGAAAACAAATGGCTGGACCAGAAGCCACCCGGCGGGCCCAACGAGTTCCGCCTGTTCTGCGCCGAAAACCTGCCCAGCCAGCCCTACCTGCCCCGCAGCGGATTGCTACTAAATAAATAGCTACTTGTGCAGGTATTACCTGCGCCAGCAGCCTCTTTCACTGCAGATCGCAAGCACACACATGGAGCCACCCTCCCCGTTCGCCCTGAGCCTGTCGAAGGGCTATTTGAAAGCCCTTCGACAGGCTCAGGACAGGCTCCTTCGACAGGCTCAGGACAGGCTCCTTCGACAAGCTCAGGACAGGCTCCTTCGACAGGCTCAGGGCGAACGGTAGTGGTGGCGTGCTTGGGGCGTGTAGCCAATCAGGCCTTATATCTTCAAGCCACCTGGCCGTTAGGCGTGGTGGTTTGGTAGGGCAGCTCCAGCGTGTAGGCCAGGGCGATGAACAGGCTTTGCGCCAGGCCCATGGTGCTGTTGAGTGAGCGGAAGCCGAAGGTGGAGTTGTCTTGCACCACCAGCGAGGCCTGCGCCAGCTTGGCCAGCGGGCTCATGCGGCTGTCGGTGATGGCGATCAGGCGTGCGCCGCGCTCCACCGCCATTTTGGCCACGCCTATGGTTTCTTCGGCATAGGGCGCGAAAGAGATGGCCAGCATCACGTCGCCCTTGCGCACCGAGCGCATCTGGCCCAGGTGCATGCTGCCCAGGCCCGACACCAAGGCGACCCGCTTGTCGGTGTGCTGCAAGGCGTAGTCCAGGTACACCGCCACCGGAAACGAGCGGCGCGACGCAGCGATCCAGATGCAGTCGCTCTCCACCAGCATATCCACGGCCTTCTTGAAGGTCGGGCCGTGCAGGCTGGCCTGCAGCTCTTGCATGCCGGCGATGCTGCCGGCTAAAAACTCGTTGGCAATCTCGACGCTGGACAGGCTGCCCGCGCCGGATTCGATGGCGTCGCGGATGCGGGTTTTGTAGTTGCGCGCCGGCGCCAACTGGCGCGACAGGCCTTCGCGGAAGATGGCCTGCATTTCCGAAAAGCCCGAGAAGCCGAAATGCTTGGCAAAGCGCACCACCGCCGATGGCTGCACGCTGCACTGCGCCGCGACCTGCTGGATGCCGTCCAGCCCGATGTGGTGGCGGTTCTGTTCGACATGGCGCGCGATCACTTTGAGCTGCTTGCTCAGGGCGTCGTACTCGCCGGTGATGCGCTTGATCAGCTGGTCAACGCTGAGCTTGGGAACGGTGTCAACAGCCATGGTGGTGTGCGCTTGTGAAAGAGTCCATCTTAACCAAAGAATTAAATTTCATAAAAAATTAGAAATAGAAAATTTTTACCTTTTTATGCGCAGGCTTCCTATAATTCAGCCCTAAATATAACGAGACAGATCCCCATGCAAACCCTTGCTAAACAGTCCATGGTCATCGTCGGCGCAGGCCATTGCGGGGGCCGTGCCGCCCAGGCATTGCGCAGCGCCGGCTGGGCCGGCGTCATCCACTTGGTAGGCGATGAACCGCACGCACCGTATGAACGCCCGCCCCTGTCCAAAGACCTGCTGACCGGCGATAAAACGCCGACCGCTTGCGCCCTGCATTCCGACGAAGACTGGGCGAATTTGCAAGTAAGGCGCCATGTCGCGCAGGTGACTTCCATCCACCCCGCAGACCACAGCGTGACGCTGAGCAACGGCGAAGTGCTGGGCTACCAGTCGCTGCTGCTGGCGCACGGCGGCAAAGTGCGCACGCTGACCATCCCCGGCGGCGACCTGCCCGAGGTGCTGACCCTGCGCAACCTGGGCGACGCCGCCGCACTGGCGCAGCGCCTGCAACCGGGCAAGCGCCTGCTGGTGGTGGGCGGCGGCTTCATCGGCCTGGAAGTGGCCGCCTCGGCACGCAAGCTGGGCTGCGAAGTCACCGTGGTCGAAGGCGCCCCGCGCCTGATGGGCCGCGCCGTACCCGAGCCGGTGGCCGAACGCGCCCTGGCCCTGCACCGCGCCCAGGGCGTGCGTGTGCTGCTGGGCGCCAGCCCGCAAAGCATTGAACGCACGGCCGATGGCGTACGCATGCTGTTGGCCGACGGCACGCAGCTGGATGCCGATACGGTATTGGCCGGCATCGGCATCGAGCCGCACCTGGGCCTGGCACAGGCGGCCGGCCTAGCCGTGGGGCGCGGCATCCAGGTGGATGCGCAGCTGCGCACCAGCGTGCCCGGCATATTTGCGGCGGGTGACGTGGCCGAATTCCCCAGCGCGCTGTCCAGCCAGCTGATACGCCAGGAGACCTGGCACAACGCCGAAACCCAGGCCGGCATTGCCGCGCAAAACATGCTGGGCGGTAATGCCACCTACACCAGCCTGCCCTGGTTCTGGTCCGACCAGTACCACTACCAACTGCAGGTGGTGGGCGAGCCGGCCCTGGCCGTCACGTCGGCTACGCGCGCACTGGAAGACGACGGGCTGGTGATCTTCTACCTGGACGCCTCGCAGCGCATCGTGGGCGCCTGCGGCTGGGGTGAAGCCAGCCGTGTCGCCAAGGAATTGAAGCTGGCCCGCACCCTGGTGGAAAAAGGCGTCAGTGCCTCCGCCGAAGCCCTGGCCGACCCTGCCACCAAACTAAAAGCCCTGCTCAAGTAAATAGCTCACCCCCAGGCTACACACTGCGTGTTTTCGCCAACCCCCCTCGTATCGGCTTGGAAAGCGGATACGACATGCAGGGGGCGATACCAGTGGCCTGGCAAAGCCAGTTCCACGGTATCCCTGGCGACGGCACGTTCGACCCGAAACCAAGTCAGCACCATTTCTATGCCATCTCCATCCACTTCACTTCCGATCGGCATCAACATTGACGGCGTGCTGCAGCACGACGGCCTGCCCACGCCCGACGCGGCCACCCGCTTTGCATGGATACGTGACAGCGGCGCCTTCGACTACATCGAGAAGAACCACAACCCCGAAGAAGACCTGGCGCCCTACTTCGACCTGGTGCAGGAATACGGCGTGCCCATAGGCGTATTCGGCGGCATCTTCTGCGCTGGACGCGATGAAGAGCGCATGCGCTGGTGCGTGGCCACCGGCGGCAAGTTCGGCGCCCCGGTGTTCAACATGCAACTGTTCGCCCGGCGTGCCGACGGCGCGGCCATCACCGACCAACAGGTGGCCGACTTCTTCATGGACGCCATGGACCACGGCGCACCGGTTGGCTGCCTGCCCAGCCTGGAAGTGCATGTGGACATGTGGAGCGAGCAGTTCGCCCGCGTAGAGCGCGTGGCCGAGTTGCTGGCGCGCCGCAACGCCAAGCTGCGCATCACGCTGGACCATTCGCACCTGGTGTTCAAGATGGACCACCCGCAAGAGCTGGCCCTGAGCGGCCTGCAGGACTTGGCTGGGGCGGACAGCCGCAACGCCCTGCCCGCCTTCTACCGCCAGTGGGTGGCCGAGGGCTGGGTGGCCCACGCCCACACCCGCAGCGTGGCCCCCGGCATCCCTTTCAACAAAGCCATGGACCGCCAACCCGGCCAACCCGGACGCGCCATCCAGTACCCGTTCATCGCGCCGCCTGCGGGCACGTTCCACAGCGAATGGGACGCGCAAAAACTGGAGCCCTGGAAGCAAGCCGTACGCGAACTGCTGGCCGCCATGCACGCCAAACCCGACAACACACCGCAGCGGATTAGCTGCGAGTTCATACCCTTCCCGGACTACGGTGGTGGCGGGCGTTATTCGATTTGGGAGAACAACCTGGCGTGTGCAGCCTGGTTGCGGGAGGAGTGGAAGAAGTTTAAGTAAAAAGAGCTGCTAGCGCAGGTAGTGCCTGCGCCAGAAGCTCCTTATTTGATAGCAATCAGCCCAACCGCCCAGGGCAATCGCATCTAAATCCCTGGCATTCCCAGCCCCCGTAGGCCGGGTTAGCGCAGCGTAACCCGACAACCAGCGCCTTGTCGGGTTACGCCCTGCGGTCACTTGCAGTACCGGTCCACATACCGCTGCATTTCACTGCGCATGAAGCGGCTGGAGTCTTCGGCTCGCTCTTCCCACGCAAATACGCAAGCAGACATCACACCGTCAAAACCCACCTCGCCCAGCGTCTGAAAAAACAGGTTCCAGTCGATCTCGCCCTGGCCCATGTCCAGGTGCTGGTGCACGCGGACCTGGGTGGAGCCGGGGGGGTTGACGATATAGCGCAGCTGGCTGCTTTTCTTGTGGTTGAAGGTGTCGGCCACGCGCACGTGGGCCAGCAGCGGTGCGGCTTGGCGCAGCATGGCGGCCATGTCGTCGCCGTAGTAGAAGGTGTGCGGCGCAATGTAGGACAGGCGCAGCGCTTTGGAGCCGATGTTTTTAACGATGTCGATGGCGGGCTGCAGCTGCTCGATCCAGTCTTCGGGGTGCGGCTCGACCGACAGGGTGATGCCCTCGCGCTCCAGGATGGGCAGCAGCTCGTCCATGGAGCGGAACCAGGCGGCCTCGCACATCTCTTTGGGGTTGGCGCCGGGGCGCTCGCCCACCGAGCGCTCGGTGGACGCGCCGCGGCCGAACTCGCTGACCATCAGGGTGCAGCCCATTTCCACGGACACTTCGATGGCTTTCTTCCAGCAGCGCACGGCCCACTGGCGCTCGTCTTCAAACGGGCTGGCCCAGCGGTACATGGGCTGCAGGCTGGCCAGGCCCACGCCGTGGGTGCGCATGGCGGCTTTGAAGGCGGCCATGCGGTCTTTGGTGGCGCGGGGCATGACCCACCAGTCCAGAAAATCCGCGCGCGGCGATAGTTCGATCTGGTCGTAGCCCAGCTCGGCCGTGGCGCGGCACAGCTCGGGCAGCGACAGGTGGCGAATCATGTAGGGGTCGAGCGCGATTTTCATGGGCTTCAGTTCGTCAAGCGCCCAGCTGCACCAATACCCGGTCGCCTTCCACCTTGGCCGGATAGGTCTTCAAATTCACGCAGACCGGTGCGCCCAGGGCGCGGCCGTCGCGGATATCGAAGCGGCCGTTGTGCTTGGGGCACTCGATCACGTGCTCCATCACCAAGCCATCGCACAGGTGTACTTTCTCATGGGTGCACAAGCCGTCGGTGGCGTAGACCTTGCCCGCAACGTGGTACACGGCGTAGCTGTGGCCGTTGTGGTCAAAGCGGATGACGTCTTCGTCATCGATGTCGTCCAGTGCGCAAACTTCGATCCAATTGCTCATGGTTATGTCTCCTTGTGGTTGTGTATTTAGCTGGCGGTTATGGGGGCTGCGGGCAGCGGACGCACCACGTAGTAATGCGGGTCCTTGGCCTGCTTCAACAGCGCGGGGATGATCTCGCGGTAGGCTTCCACGGTGCTGTTGTAGGCTGGCGGGCAGTCGTCCTTGATGGACTCGTGCAGCTGTGGCAAGGCGTGGAACGGCACCATGGGGAACATATGGTGTTCGACGTGGTAGTTCATGTTCCAGTACAGAAAGCGGAACACCGGGTTCATGTAGACGGTGCGGCAGTTCTTGCGGTGGTCCAGCACGTTTTCAGGCAAGCCGGCATGCTGGGTCAGACCGAAGAAGGTGTATAGCCAGGTGCCGCCCATTACCGGCAGCAGGCCGAACAGGGCCAGCGGCAACCAGCTACCGAAGTAAATGGCGGTGGCGATCAGCACGGCGTAAATGGCCACCCAGACGCGGGCTTCCTTGACCATCTGCGGCCACTCCATTTCAGGCACAAAGGTCTTTTCTTCCTCGCCCAGAATGCCAAAGGCATTGCGCAACACGCGCCACAGTTCACGCGGGCCGGATTTGATGGAGAACAGGTTGAGCAACATGCCGACAAAGTCGGTGGGCAGCGGCACGGCGACTTCGGGGTCGCGGCCAGTGACCAGGGTGTCGGTGTGGTGGCGGGCGTGGCTCCACTTCCACACGCTGGGGCGACGCAGCACCTGGAAGCAGGCCAGCTGGTACACCACGTCGTTCATCCAGCGGGTTTTGAAGGCGGTGCCGTGGCCAGCCTCGTGCCAACGCGAATCGGCGGGGCCTGCATAGATCGTGGCGTACACAAAAAAGGCCAGCCAGGCCCAGGCCGTGCCCCAGGTGGCAACCAGCACGGCGCCGGCGGCAATGATCAGCGCGTACCAGAGCACCGTGTCGCGGATCGCCTGCGCGTCTTCGCGCTGCATCAGCTGCTTCATGCGGGCACGCGGCACCGGGCATTTGTACCAGTTGGCGTTAACCAGACCGGCGGCCTGGGCACGCGCACCAACTCCGGAGATCAGGTGGTAGTCGTCTTGCGTACGGGCCCAGTTCGGGCCTGCGTAGTGGGTGGTTTCAGCAGTGGGCATGGTGCTTGTCTCTCGTTATGGGGAAGCGATGGCGGATGCTAAAACCAATGCCCTTGGCTGTGTTATGAAAAACCTCAAATCACATCATTTCATATCAAAATACATCAAAAATTTATGTAGAAAACTTGCATTTATGGCAAGGAATGGGATGATGCAGGCCCATGAAAACCAAAATCACCCTGACCGATGTGGCAGCGGCCGCCGGAGTGAGCACCGCCACCGTAGACCGCGTGTTGAACAGCCGCCTGCCGGTGCGTGAAGGCACGGCGCTGAAAGTCATTGGCGCAGCCGAAAAGCTGGGCTACCACGCCGTGGGCCTGATGCGCGAGCGGCTGAAAGAGCGCGTGCCGGTGCGGCACCTGGGGTTTTGCCTACAAAAGCGCAACGACCACTTCTACCAAACCCTGGCCGCCGCGCTGCAGCAGGCCGTGGCCCAAAACCAGCCGGAGCCCTGCGTGGCGCACATCACCTTCATGGACGCGCTGGAGCCCGCAGCGATTGCCGAGCAGTTGCTGGAGTTGGGCCGCAAGGTGGACGCGCTGGCCGTCGTCGCCGTGGACCACCCACATGTCACCGCCGCAGTGGAGACGCTGTATGGGCAAGGCAAGCCCTGCTTCGCGCTGCTCAGCGACATCAGCGCACCACACCGTGCAGGCTATATCGGCCTGGACAACCGTCAGCGCGGCCGCACTGCGGCCTGGGCCATCAGCCGGCTGAACCGGCAGGCCACGGGCGAGGTGGCGGTGTTCGTTGGCAGCCACCGCTACCTGGGACACGAGCTGTCGGAGATCAGCTTTCGTTCGTACCTGCGCGAGAACGCGCCCGGCCTCAAGGTGCTGGACACGCTGGTGAACCTGGAAGACCCGCAGCTAGCCTATGAAGCGACGCTAGAGTTGCTGGCCAAGCACCCCGACCTGGTGGGTCTGCACCTGACCGGTGGCGGCGGCTTCGGCGTGATCCGCGCGCTGCGCGAAGAGGCTGCGGGCCGCCCCCTGGTGGTGGTGTGCAACGAGCTGAACGCCACCACCCGCGCCGCGCTGATCGACGGCGTGGTGGACCTGGTGATCCACACCCCGCAAGAGCGCCTGGCCCAGACCGCCGTAGCGCAGATGCTGGCCGCTACCCTGCCCGGGGCCAGTTACACCGGGCCGCAGCAGAAGCTCATGGCCATGGATCTATTCACGCCAGAGAACATGAACTAGGGCAACGCTGAATAAGTCGGGCATGCAGGTGCACATCGAGACCGCCCTGTTCCGCCGCGCCATGAGCAACCTGCTGCAAAACGCCAGCGAGAGGACGCCAAGGCCGCCTGTATCACGCTCGCCAACCCCGGCGAGCCGATTGCCAGAACGCACCAGCAGCACCTGTTCGACCGCTTCTACCGCGTCGATGTGTCCCGCCAAGGCCTGGGCTTGACGATCGTGAAAGCCGTCGCCAGCATGCACGGCGGCCAGGTCAGCGCCCACAGCGCAAACGGCATCAACACCATAGCCTTCAGCGTGGTTCGGGACGCGGGCTGCAATCGCATTCAAAGCCGCAGGTTACGTGCGGAAAATACTCATATTTTGATAGCTGCCACCGCAGGTAATAACTGCGCCAGAGGCATATTTCGTTAGCAATTCATGAATGCCATGCTGGGCTATACGGCACAAGCCTGCCTAAGCCGGCAACACCCCGCGCTGACACAAAGCCGCTGAAAGGCGTAAGCTGGCTGGCCATGGAGCCCGACAGGGACGATCCCCATGTATTTGCGAAGGAGCCGTGGCCATGCACACCCCCATTCGATGCTTCCCATCCTTATGGCGCGCTACTGTCGGCACGCTGCTCGCGCTGCTGGTAAGCGCATCCGTCTTGGCGACGCCGCTCAGCAGCCAGGATGCCAAGGCGGTGCGTGAGGTGATCCACGCGCAGCTGGATGCATTTGCCGCAGACGATGCCGAAAAAGCCTTTTCGTACGCGGCGCCGAGTCTGCGCAAATCGGTAGCCTCTGCGCAATACTTCATGGCCATGGTGCGCGGCCAGTACGCTGTGGTGTACCGGCCCGCATCGGTGGCGTATCTGCAGCCAGCCCTGGATGGAAAAGTGGTGGTGCAGCCGGTACAGATGTCAGACACCGAAGGCGCCAGCTGGATGGTCGTCTACACGCTGGAGCGGCAGAAGAACAAACAGTGGCGCATCAGCGGCTGCTTCTTGAAGGAAACCAGTGGGCGGATGGCGTAGGAGCCGGCCAGACTCCTGGTACCGCCGTTCCATTTAAGTACGACGCTTCTTGTTGCGGTATTGGTCGGCCACCACGGCGGCCACGATGATGCCGCCCTTGACCATTTCCTGGTAGTAGGCG
>JAPLPK010000210.1 GCA_026400275.1 Burkholderiales bacterium | reverse complement strand
GTGATTGCTTCCCTCGCCGGCACCACGCTGTCCAAAGTGCTACAAAACGCGGCCGACAAGGGCGTCAAGGTCATCGCCTATGACCGCCTGATCAAGGGTTCGAAGATCGTGGACTACTACGCCACCTTCGACAACTTCCAGGTCGGCGTGCTGCAAGCGGGCACGATTGTGGACAAACTGGGCCTGAAGCAAGGCAAGGGTCCGTTCAACATCGAACTGTTTGGCGGTTCGCCAGATGACAACAACGCCTTCTTCTTCTATGACGGCGCGATGAGCGTGTTCAAGCCTTACATCGACAGCGGCAAGCTGGTGGTGCGCAGCAAGCAAATGGGCATGGAAAAAGTCGGTACGCTGCGTTGGGACGGTGCTGTGGCCCAAGCCCGCATGGACAACCTGTTGTCGGCCTTCTACACCAAGGACAAGGTCGATGCCGTGCTGTCCCCCTATGACGGCATCTCGATCGGTATCCTGTCGTCCCTCAAGGGCGTGGGCTACTGCACCAAGACCCAGCCTTGCCCTATCGTGAGCGGCCAGGACGCGGAAGTGCCTTCGGTCAAGTCCATTCTGCGCGGTGAACAATATTCCACCATCTTCAAGGACACCCGCGAGTTGGCCAAGGTGACTGCCAATATGGTGGATGCCGAGTTGTCCGGCAAGAAGCCTGAAATCAACGACACCAAGACCTATAACAACGGCATCAAGGTCGTGCCTGCCTACTTGCTTAAGCCAGTGGCTGTGGATGCTTCCAACTGGAAGCCAATCCTGATTGACAGCGGTTACTACAAGGAATCGCAAGTCAAGTAAGCCGTGAAGGCCAGCGATCCTGCACCTTGCGGCGCGGGATCGCTTTGCCTGAGATGCAATTTGCTTTCAACTGAAGCACGGTTTACGCAGCGCCCGAGAGCAGGTGACTACCGCCTGACTCACGGGCGCTGCGTAAGTCTAAAAGAGGAATAGGCGTTGAAAACAATTCTGGAGATGCACGACATCCGCAAGACATTCCCTGGAGTGGTTGCGTTGAACAAGGTCAATCTGCGTGTGCATGCAGGTGAGATACATGCCGTAGTGGGTGAAAACGGCGCAGGAAAGTCAACCTTGATGAAGGTCTTGTCGGGTGTCTATCCCCACGGCACCTACAGCGGAGAAATCCGCTACATGGGCGAGGAACGTCGTTTCAGCGGCATCCACGACAGCGAGCAACAAGGCATCATCATCATCCACCAGGAGCTAGCCCTGGTACCGCTGCTGTCGATTGCCGAAAACATTTTCTTGGGCAATGAGACCGCGCACAACGGCGTGATTGACTGGATGGCGGCGCATAGCCAAACCCAGGCCTTGCTGAAGAAGGTCGGTCTCAAAGAATCGCCCAACACGCTGATCACCAATATCGGCGTGGGCAAGCAGCAATTGGTCGAAATTGCAAAGGCGTTGTCCAAAGAAGTCAAGCTACTGATTCTGGATGAGCCGACGGCCAGCCTGAACGAAACCGACAGCGATGCGCTTTTGATGTTGCTGTTGGAGCTCAAAGCCCAGGGCATTGCTTGTATTCTGATTTCGCACAAGCTCAACGAAATCTCCAAGGTAGCCGACTCCATCACCATCCTGCGTGACGGCACTACGGTGGAGACGCTGGACTGCCGCGCCGAATCCATTAGCGAGGACCGCGTGATCCGTGGCATGGTGGGCCGCGAAATGGCTGACCGCTACCCCAAACGTACGCCCAATATTGGCGAGACCGTGTTTGAGTTGCGCGATTGGCGTGCCTACCACCCGCAGCATGCCGATCGCGAGATGGTCAAAGGCATCAACCTCACCGTCAAGCGCGGCGAGATCGTCGGAATTGCCGGGCTGATGGGCGCTGGCCGCACCGAATTGGCAATGAGTGTGTTTGGCAAATCCTGGGGCCAGCGCATCAGCGGCAAGGCGCTGCTGCACGGCAAGGAAATCGACGTGTCCACGGTGCAAAAAGCCGTGGCACATGGCTTGGCCTACGTCACTGAAGACCGCAAGGGTAACGGCTTGGTGTTGAACGAAGACATTCAGTGGAATACCTCGCTGGCGAATCTGCCTGGTGTGTCCAAAAACGGCGTCATCGATGATGGCCGTGAGTACGCCGTGGCCCAGGGTTACCGCGAAAAAATGCGTACTCGCTGCTCAGGCGTGGACCAGAAAGTGGTCAACCTGTCGGGCGGAAACCAGCAAAAAGTGGTGCTGAGCAAATGGCTGTTCACCAACCCCGAGGTACTTATCCTTGACGAGCCTACGCGCGGCATCGACGTGGGGGCCAAGTTCGAGATTTACACCCTGATTGCGCAACTCGCCGCCGAGGGCAAGTGTGTGATCGTGATCTCGTCTGAAATGCCCGAGCTGCTGGGTCTTTCAGACCGCATTTACGTGATGAACGAAGGGCGGTTTGTGGCTGAAATGCCTACCGCCGAGGCCAGCCAGGAAAAAATCATGCGCGCCATCGTCAGCGCCAACTAAAGCATTACTAGAACACTCAGATCATGGAAAAAACAACTACAACCCCTGCGGTATCTGCTGTCCCCGCTGCGCCTTCGGGCCTGAGCTTTTTCAAGAGCAACCTGCGTGAATACGGCATGCTGCTGTCGCTGGTGGCCATCATGGCCTTCTTTCAGTTCATGACCAATGGCACTCTGATGCAGCCGTTGAATTTGACCAACCTGGTACTGCAAAACAGCTACATCGTCATCATGGCCTTGGGTATGCTGCTGGTGATCGTGGCCGGCCACATCGACCTGTCGGTCGGCTCCATCGTCGGCTTTGTCGGCGCAGTGGCTGCGGTGCTGATGGTCAATTACGAATGGCATTACCTGCCCACGGCCATCCTCTGTCTCGCGGTAGGCGGGTTGATCGGGGCCATGCAGGGCTACTTCGTGGCCTTCTTTCGGATTCCGTCGTTCATCGTCACGCTGGCAGGCATGCTGGTGTTTCGCGGTTTGGCGCTGGCATTGCTGCAAGGGCAGTCGGTAGGTCCATTCCCAGATACTTTTCAGATGCTCAGTTCGGGCTTTATTGGCGATCTGTTCAGCTCCGAAGGGCTGCGCCTGACCTCTTTGCTACTGGGCGTATTGGTGGCCCTGGCCTTGGTGGTGGCCGGTATACGCGCTCGTGCCAACCAGCAAAAGCACGGTGTTGCCGGCGAGCCCACGGCCTTCTTTTGGGGCAAGATGGTGATTTTCTCGGCCTTGCTGATCACCTTTAGCTACCTGCTGGCATCCTATAAGGGCCTGCCCAATGTACTGATCGTCATGGCGCTGCTGATTGCGCTGTTTGACTTCGTGACCAGCCGCACCACCATTGGCCGCCGCGTCTACGCCTTGGGTGGTAACGAAAAGGCCGCCAAGCTGTCGGGCATCAAAACCGAGCGCCTGGCTTTCTACACCTTCATCAACATGGGCGTGCTGGCCGCGCTGGCTGGGATGGTGTTTGCCGCCCGGCTGAACACCGCGACGCCCAAGGGCGGGCTGGGTTTTGAGTTGGACGTGATTGCCGCCTGCTTCATCGGCGGAGCATCGGCATCCGGCGGCGTCGGTAAAGTCATGGGGGCCGTGATTGGCGCCTTCATCATGGGTGTGATGAACAACGGCATGTCCATCATGGGTATCGGTATCGACTATCAGCAGATCATCAAGGGCCTGGTGTTGCTCGCAGCCGTGTTTGTTGACGTCTACAACAAGAACAAATAATGTGCAGCGCCAGCGTTCAGCCTGTATTGCAACTTGCGGGCATTGACAAGCAGTTCGCTGGCAACCCCGTGTTGAGTGGCGTGCAGCTGAACCTGTACCCGGGTGAAATACACGCGCTGATGGGGCAGAACGGGGCCGGTAAATCCACCTTGATCAAGGTGCTGACCGGCGTGCTGGAGTCCAGTGGTGGCGAGATGCGCCTGTCTGGCCAACTGATACGCCCCGATTCGCCGCTGGCAGCCCAGAAGTTGGGCATCAGCACGGTCTACCAAGAGGTCAATTTGTGCCCGAATCTGTCGGTAGCTGAGAACGTCTTTGCCGGGCGCTACCCGCGCTATGGCTTGTCCCAGGGTTACCGCATCGACTGGGGTTCGGTGCATCGCCGGGCCCGTGAGTTGCTTGCCCGTATAGGCTTGGATATTGATGTAACGCAGTTGCTGTCCTCCTACCCCGTGGCAGTGCAGCAATTGGTCGCGATTGCACGGGCCCTGGGTGTGGAATCCAAGGTGCTGATACTGGACGAGCCTACATCCAGCCTGGACGAGGATGAGGTCCAGAAGCTGTTTGAAGTGCTGCGCCGTCTGCGCGGCGAAGGACTGGCGATCGTGTTCGGTGGCGGGCGCCCAGCGCGACAGCGCGCAGAACGAGCGTGCGCTCTTGCAGGCAAAGGGCCTAGGCCAGGCAGGGCGCTTGCTTCCGGTGGACGTGAGCGTACATGCGGGCGAAGTGCTGGGCTTGGCGGGTTTGCTGGGGGCTGGGCGTACCGAGTTGGCACGCTTGCTGTTTGGCCTGGAATCGGCTGACCGTGGCAGCTTGCACATACGCGGTGAGGCGGTGCAGCTGTCTAACCCAGCAGATGCGGTAAAGCACGGCATAGCCCTGTGCCCCGAGGAACGCAAGACCGATGGCATCGTGGCCGAACTGTCGGTGCGTGAAAACATCGCGTTGGCCTTGCAGGCACGCTTGGGCTTGCGCAAATTCCTGTCCATGGCCGAGCAAACGGCATTGGCCGAGCATTTCGTGAAGAAGCTAGGCATCAAGACGGCCAGCATCGAAACCCCGATTGGTTTGCTGTCTGGTGGCAACCAGCAAAAAGCCGTGATCGCACGCTGGCTGGCGACCGACCCAAAGCTGCTGATTCTGGACGAGCCCACACGTGGCATCGATGTGGCGGCCAAGCAGGAAATCATGGAGGAGATCCTACGCCTGGCACGCGACGGCATGGCGGTGTTGTTCATTTCTTCGGAAATGAGCGAAGTGGTGCGCGTGTCTGACCGTATTGCGGTGCTGCGCGAACGCAGCAAAGTGGGGGAGCTGCCCGGCGGCAGTACCGAGGACGAGGTGTACCAAATGATTGCGGCTGGAAATGCTTGACTCTGTATTGGGCCGCTTTGGCCGGTCGATGCGCCATCGCTTGGCGTGGCCCCTGGTGACGCTGCTGCTCTTGCTGGTGGTGAACGTGGTTTTCAACCCCGGTTTTCTGCATATCGAGTGGCGTGAGGGCCATCTGTATGGCAGCTTGATCGACATCTTGAACCGCGCCGCGCCGTTGGTGTTGGTGTCTCTGGGCATGACGCTGGTGATCGCCACGCGCGGTATCGATATTTCCGTCGGTGCCGTGGTAGCTATATCGGCGGCCTTGGCCGCCTGGATGATTGGTGGGGCGCTGGTGGTACAGGATGGTGTGGCCGTCCATGCCAGCCGTTTCCCTATGCCTTTGGCTATCTTGGCGGCATTGGCTGTGGCCTTGTTCTGCGGTGCGTGGAATGGCTTGCTGGTAGCGCGCATCGGCATGCAGCCCATCATCGCCACGCTGATCTTGATGGTGGCCGGCCGGGGTATTGCCCAACTCATCACCGGTGGGCAGATCATCACCATTTACTACTCGCCGTTTTTCTTTTTGGGTAGCGGCTACTGGTTGGGGCTGCCGTTCTCGCTGTTCATCGTCGCCCTGGTGTTTGGTGTGCTGCACCTGGCCATGACGCGTACTGCATTAGGCCTTTTCATCCAGACCGTGGGTATCAACCCGGTAGCCGCACGCGGCGTGGGCATACAGGCACGCAGCCTGACGGTGTGGGTGTACGCATTCTGTGGTTTCTGCGCCGGTGTGGCGGGGCTGTTGATCAGCTCCAACGTAAAAAGTGCAGACGGCAACAACGCCGGACAGCTGCTGGAGCTAGACGCCATCCTGGCTGTGACCCTGGGTGGCACGGCGTTGACCGGTGGTCGCTTCAGCCTGGTGGGCAGCGTGATTGGTGCTTTGATCATCCAGACGCTGACCTACGCCATTTATTCGCTGGGCGTTCCGCCTGAGATCAACCTGGTCGTAAAAGCCGTGGTGGTGTTCGCCGTCATGCTGCTGCAGTCGCCCGAGTTCCGTGCCACCATGGGCGTGTGGATGGTGCGCCCCGGCTCCTCTGAGGTTCGCGCATGAGCACTGTTCTTTCCCAAACTGCGCAGCCTATATCGCCTCCGCGTGTTGCTGTGCCTATCAATCCCAAGTACGTGCCCCTGGTGGCGACCATCTCCCTGTTCATGGCCATGGCCACGCTGGGCTCGGTGTTCTACGACGGTTTCTTCTCACTGCAGGTGTTTTTGAACCTGCTGATAGACAACGCTTTCCTGGTGATCGTGGCGGTGGGCATGACCTTTGTGGTCTTGTCGGGCGGTATCGACCTGTCGGTGGGCTCGGTGATTGCCTTCACGACCATGGTGTCGGCTTCGCTGGTGGAGAACCACGGCTGGAGCCCCGCCCTGGTGATTCCGCTGGTGCTGCTGATGGGCACGGCGTTCGGTGCGTTCATGGGCTTCTTGATTGAGCGCTTTCGTCTGCAGCCCTTTATCGTGACCTTGGCCGGTATGTTTCTGGCGCGCGGTTTGTGCTATTTGATCAGTATCGATTCGATCAGCATGACTAACGAGTTTTACTCCAAGGTGTCGCAAATGCGCCTGCCGGTGTGGGGTGATGCGTCTATTTCCATCGGTGCCGTGATCGCCCTGGTCGTTTTAGTGGTGGCCGTTTTCTTGGCGCACTGCACGCCATTTGGTCGCAATGTGTATGCAGTCGGTGGCAGCGAGCACTCGGCCATGCTGATGGGGCTGCCGGTGCGCTCCACGCTGATTGGTGTTTACACACTGTCCGGCTTTTGCTCGGCCTTGGCAGGCGTCGTGTTCACCTTCTACATGTTGTCTGGTTATGGCCTGCATGCAGTGGGCATGGAACTGGACGCGATTGCCGCCGTGGTGATTGGTGGCACGCTGCTCACCGGTGGCTCTGGTTACATGGTGGGAACGCTGTTTGGTGTGTTGATGCTGGGCATCATCCAGACGCTGATTTCCTTCGACGGGTCTTTGAGTTCGTGGTGGACGCGCATCGTGGTGGGCGCGCTGCTTTTCCTGTTCTGCTTGTTGCAGCGCCTTTTTACCGCCCGCAAATCTCCCCACGGCTGATTTCCGTAGCCGCTCTTCTCTGAAAAATTAACTATGACTGATACCCCGAAAAAAATGCGCTCTGCTGAGTGGTTTGGCACTGCCGACAAGAACGGCTTCATGTACCGCAGCTGGATGAAGAACCAGGGCATTCCTGACCATGAGTTCGACGGCCGTCCCATCATCGGCATCTGCAATACCTGGTCTGAGCTTACGCCGTGCAACGCCCACTTCCGCAAGATCGCCGAGCATGTGAAGCGCGGCATCTTTGAGGCCGGCGGCTTCCCGGTCGAGTTCCCGGTGTTCTCCAACGGTGAGTCGAATCTGCGTCCCACAGCCATGCTGACGCGTAACCTGGCCAGCATGGACGTGGAAGAGGCCATCCGTGGCAACCCCATCGACGCGGTGGTGCTGCTCACCGGCTGCGATAAGACCACGCCCGCGCTGCTGATGGGCGCAGCCAGCTGCGACATCCCCGCCATCGTCGTGACCGGCGGCCCCATGTTGAACGGCAAGCTGGACGGCAAGAACATCGGCTCGGGCACGGCTGTGTGGCAGCTGCATGAATCGCTGAAGGCTGGCGAAATCAACGAACACCAGTTCTTTGCCGCCGAAGCCGGCATGTCGCGCTCTGCTGGCACCTGCAACACCATGGGCACGGCTTCCACGATGGCCTGTATGGCAGAAGCCCTGGGCACTTCGCTGCCACACAACGCAGCTATTCCGGCTGTGGATTCGCGCCGCTATGTGCTGGCGCATATGTCGGGCTCGCGTGCTGTTGAGATGGCGCGTGAAGGTCTTACCCTGTCCAAAATCCTGACCCGCGAAGCGTTTGAAAACGCCATCCGTACCAATGCCGCCATTGGTGGCTCGACCAATGCTGTCATCCATTTAAAAGCCATTGCCGGCCGCATCGGCGTGCAGCTGGACCTGGAAGACTGGACCCGCATCGGCCGTAACACTCCGACCATCGTGGACCTGCAGCCCTCGGGCCGCTTCCTGATGGAGGAGTTCTACTACGCGGGTGGCCTGCCCGCCGTGCTGCGCCGCCTGGGCGAGAACGGCCTGCTGCCGCACCCTAACGCGTTGACGGTCAACGGCAAGTCCATGTGGGACAACGTGCGCGAAGCACCCCAGTACAACGATGAGGTGATCCGCCCCATCAACAACCCGCTTATCGCCGACGGTGGCATCTGCATTCTGCGCGGTAATCTGTCGCCACGCGGCGCGGTGCTCAAACCCTCTGCCGCCACGCCCGCCTTGCTCAAGCACCGTGGCCGTGCCGTGGTGTTCGAGAACCTGGAGCATTACAAGGAACGTATCGTCGATGAAGATCTGGACATCGACGCCAGCTGCGTGATGGTGATGAAGAACTGTGGCCCCAAGGGTTACCCCGGCATGGCCGAGGTTGGCAATATGGGCTTGCCGCCCAAACTGCTGCGCCAGGGCGTGAAGGACATGGTGCGCATCTCCGACGCCCGCATGAGCGGAACCGCCTACGGCACCGTCGTGCTGCACGTGGCGCCCGAGGCAGCTGCCGGTGGCCCGCTGGCTGCGGTGCGCGATGGTGACTTTATCGAGCTGGACTGCGAACAAGGCCGCTTGCACCTGGACATCAGCGATGCCGAGCTGGCCGAGCGCCTGGCTGCCCTGGCTGGTAACGCGCCCAAGCCGCTGTCTGGTGGCTATGCCCGCCTGTACGTGGACCACGTGCTGCAAGCCGACGACGGTTGTGATTTCGACTTTTTGGTGGGCTGCCGCGGTTCGACCGTGCCACGCCATTCCCATTAAGCTCGATTTCGTTTTGCTATTGTCTTTATAGCTTCTAGCGAAGGTACTAACTGCGCTAGAGCCCTAAATGGCTTATAAGACATCTTAGGGCTACCGGAAGGCTTGGCGCAGGGTTTCCAGTAGCTTACGGCTGACTTGGCGCACGGAACGTGAGGTCGCCCGGGCGATACGCCAGGGCCGACTGTTTCTGACTTGGGCGATCAATTCGTCCTTCCAGGCCTTCCAGCGCAGGTACAGGCGGCTGAACCAGGGCAGCCGCATCAGTGCGGGCTGCGTCAAATGGAACAGGCGGGCTACCACCGCTGTGCCCAGCAGCTTGGCTGCCAGCACCACGAGCAGGCCCAGCAAGGCATGGCCCTTGCTGATCCAGTAAAACGCCAGAAGCTTGATGGGCAGCAGTGTCAGCATGGGCACAAAAAATACCAGCAGGGCTGCATACGGCGGCAGGCGCCGCACCATGCGCTCCAAATGTGACCAGATCGGCAAACGCGCCAGCCTGTCCATCCACCGGGCCAGCGGCTCCCAGCCCCATTCTTCGAACACCAGTAGCAGGGCGACAAGGGGAGTCAGGGTGTACCTGAACAGTGTGCGGACCAGGCGCAAGAGGAATTTCATTGCCACATCCTAACTGCCCCGGCCTGGAATGAGGCGGGCCAGCGCGCAGTCGGGCCCGGCTGTCGTCTTCTACGAAAATAGCCTATAAAGCTTCGTTACTTTTATTGAAATCCGACCATGCATTCCCGCGCTCTTGTTTTGTTTTCTGGTGGGCAGGACTCCACCACCTGCCTGGCCCAGGCTTTGTCCAAGTACGACCATGTGGAGACCGTCGCCTTCGACTATGGCCAGCGCCACCACGTGGAGCTGCAGGCCCGTCTGCGCGTACTCGAGCAGATCAAGCTGCAGTTCCCGCAGTGGGCCGGCAAGATGGGCGAAGACCATTTGCTGGATTTGTCCGTTCTGGGCCAGGTGAGCGAGACCTCGCTGACGCGCGATATGGCGTTCAAGATGGAAGAGAGCGGCTTGCCCAACACCTTTGTGCCAGGGCGTAATCTGTTGTTCTTGACCCTGGCTGCGGCCCTGGCGTATCGGCGCAACCTGGAAGTCATCGTGACCGGCGTGTGCGAGACCGACTTTTCGGGCTACCCGGATTGCCGCGACGACACCATGAAGGCGATGCAACTGGCTTTGTCCTTGGGCATGGATAAGCGCTATTTGATCGAAACTCCGTTGATGTGGATAGACAAGGCGCAAACCTGGGAACTGGCGCGGCAGCTGGGTGGCCAGGCGCTGGTAGACCTGATCGTGGAGCACACCCATACCTGCTACCTGGGGGATCGTGGCCACCGCCAAGCATGGGGCTACGGCTGTGGCGAATGTCCGGCCTGCGTGCTGAGGGCGCGCGGATTCGAGCGCTTTTCCGCCTCGGTGTGATACCGGTCTGGCTCCCGCAGATCTTGCGTTTTGTAGCGGTATGTGAAGCAGTTCACCGATAAGCTGTTTCCTTGCTGAATGGGGGGATTCCGCCTGCAAAGGTATTGTTTCATGGGCTAACATTCTTGGATTGGGCTGCACCGTGCGCCCGCTGCGAAGAGTCTCTCCATGAAGCTATTTCCCCTTTCCAGTAGCGCGGCTTGTGCCGGCCGCGCCACGCTGTTGGCTTTGCTGTGTGCCGCCAGCGTTTCCTCCTATGCGGTGTCAGACAGCAAGGCTGCGCGCTACTACGAAGATGCGCTGGGTCGCTATGAGCGCCACGACATGCCCGGCGCCATCATCCAGCTGAAGAATGCGCTGCAAATCGACAAAAATATGCTGCCCGTCCAGGTGCTGCTGGGCAAGGCTTTGCTGGCAAATGGCGAGGCGGTGTCCTCCGAAGTTGCGCTGAACGAAGCTCTGCGCCTGGGCGTGAACCGGGCCGAAGTCGTGGTGCCCCTGGCCCAAGCGTTTATCGCTCAGGGCAAGCACAAGTTGATGCTGAGCCAGGCACTGTTCAACCCCGCCGGTTTGCCGCCTGCCACGCAAGTTCAGCTTTTGCTGCTGCGGGCATCTGCCAGCGCGGATGTTGGCGAGCCACGGGATGCGCTGAAAGCCATTGACGAAGCCCGTATCGTGGACGGCCGCAGCGCGGAGGTCTGGCTAGCCGAGGTGCCGGTGCGCATTCGTTCGCGCCAGTTCAGTGAAGCCAATTCCGCCATAGACCGGGCCTTGGCCCTGGCTCCCAATTCGGCGGAAGCGCGCTATCAAAAGGGTTCGTTGGCACACGTCCAAGGGGACTTGCGTGGCGCCATGGCGGCCTATGACGCAGCCTTGCAGCTGGATGCAAAACATGTGGAAGCGCGCGTCGCTCGTGCAGGTATTGCTATCGATTTAGGAAAATACGCCGATGCGGCCAAGGATGTGGCTGAGGTGCAGCGCCTGTCGCCCGGCGAGCCGCGAGCGGCTTACCTCAAGGCCCTGCTGGCGGAGCGCGAGGGCAAACCTGTCGCCGTGCGCTCGGCCCTGGCCGAGGTCACGGCTTTTCTGGATCCGGTGCCGGTCCCCTTCATCCAATACCGCCCACAGCTGCTGATGCTCAACGGGCTGGCCCACTTTGGGCTGGGTGAGACCGAAAAGGCCAAGCCTTATCTGGATTCTTTCCAAAAGGTGCAGGGCAATAGCCCCGTGTCCAAGCTGTTGGCGCAAATCAATATGGTCGAGGGAAATTTCGGTCGCGCGTCTGACCTGCTGGAGGAATACGTCAAGGCGCAGCCTGGTGATGGCCAGGCCATCACCATGTTGGCGGGTGTCCATATGGCACAAGGCCACAACGCCAAGGCGACAGCCTTGATGCAGCAGGCTTTGGCCACCAAGAATGCGCCTGAATTCCACACCGCATTGGGCATGAGTTTGCTGGGCGGCGGCCAGACCGGCGACGCCATTGCGCAGCTGGAGACCGCATTCAAAGACCCCAAGCAGACGCAGGCGGGTACCGGCCTGGTCATTCTGTACCTGCGGGACGGACTCTCTGACAAAGCCTTGGCAGTGGCCGACAAACTGGTGAAGCAGCAGCCGGGCAATGCCGCTTTCCTGAACATATTGGGCATGGCCCAGGCCCAAGGCGGCAACCGAGTGGCCGCCAAGGCAAGCTTCGAGCGCGCGCTGGCACTGGATGGCCGCCTGCTGCAGCCCAAGCTGAATCTGGCTCGGCTGGACATGTTGAACAAGGCTTATGACTCGGCAGCAACCCGTTTAGCAGCCATCTTGCAGTCCGACGACAAAAATGTGGATGCCATGTACGAAATGGCCAATGTGTCCGATCGTCGCGGCCAAACTGCGGAAACGCAGCGTTGGCTGGACAAGGCCAACGATATCTCCGGCCCTGGTGAGTTTCGTCCCGGCACCTCGCTGGTGGAGTTGCATCTGCGTAACCGCGCACCGGCATTGGCGTTGGAGGCTGCCAAGCGCCTGTCGGCCAAGGCGGGTGACAACTTGCCGGTCATGTTGCTGTATGGCCGTGCCCAACTGGCCAATGGCGATGCAGACGGTGCACGTTCTACGTTCTCTGGCGCAACTCGCTTTGCGGATTTCAACGCCCCTCAGCAAACCGAGATCGCAACCCTGCAAATGGCCGCGAACAATCCTGCTGGGGCTGCTTACAGCCTAGAAAAGGCCTTGTCCAGCAAGCCTGATTTTCTGCCGGCGTTGGCCTTGATGACCGATGTGGAGTTGCGGCAGGCAAATCCTGCCAAGGCTGAACAGCGTGCTCGCCAAGTTTTAGCGCTGGCGCCAAAGCGGGCCATTGGCTACAGCCTGTTGGGTGACGTTGCGCAAGCCCGTGGCCAAACTACTGCAGCAATCGACAACTACCGCCGCGCCCACCAGATCGAACCTAGCTCGGACACGCTGCTGCGCCTGTTCCGAGCTTTGTCGGGCCAGGATGGCGGTAAACCTGCTTTGCAGTTGGCGGAGCAGTGGTTGAAAACCCGGCCGCAGGATGCCTCGGTGCGCCGCGCTTTGGCCGACGGCTATGCGCGTATTGGGAACTACGGCGCGGCGCGCACCAGTTATGAGGCCTTGCTGGCGCAATCCCCCGATGATGCCGATGCCCTGAATAACCTGGCCAACGTGCTTTTACGGTTGAAAGATCCCTCGGCGGTTGCCGTAGCCGAGAAGGCCATGTCCAAGGCACCCAGCAGTGCCAATGCAATCGATACCCTGGGCTGGGCCTTGTTCCAGAACGGCCAGGCGGATCGAGCCTTGCAACTACTGCGTGATGCGCGCCTACGTGAGCCCGGCAACCCAGACATTCGCTACCACTTGGCAGCGGTTTTGGCCCAATCCGGACGCAAAACGGAGGCGCGTGATGAGGTCGAGGCCGCGCTGAAGTCTGGACGCCGTTTCGAGACCATGGTCGAGGCAGATAGCTTGCTCAAAAGCTTGCGTTAAATCAGTTTACATAGGCCTCAATATTGTGTCGGCATCCTTTACATGTGTAACACGCATAGACCCGGTGAATTGCATAAGTTACTGATAATAAATGGTTTATTTGTCTGGCATGAGTGTTGCTTTGTTTTTTACATATGGTCGACAGATTTTTAAAATCGTCGCTTCGCTTAATTCGGTACAAGAGGAAAAATGATGAAAACCCATTCTGCAAACCGCGGTTCCGTCAAGCAGTGGTTGTTGTGCGGTGCATTCGCACTATTGTCCGCTCCTAGCTTCGCAGCAGGTACCTGGTCTCTGGATTCTGGTTGCGATAACTCCACGAGCATTGGAAATACCTTGACCTGCGGCTCTGCTGGCGGCACTACCCTGAAAGCCCAGGCTTATTCCACAGGTACAGGTACCATTGCGGCTCCGACCACCGGCACCGCCTTTGCTGCAGCAAATGTTCGTAATTGGGGTACTAGCAATGGCTTGGGTGTGGTGTCGGTCAATGAAGATGCGAGCAGCCCTACCCACACGGCTGACAACCAGAACGGTACCGATCTGATCCTGCTGAATTTCGGTGCGGCCGTGAACATTACCAGCCTGACCTTGGGTTACTGGGCCAGCGATGCGGACATCACCGTATTGGCGTACACCGGTGCGGGCACCCCAACGATTACGGGGCAGACTTTGTCCTCCACCTCATCGTTGAATGCGGCAAATGGCTGGACTTCTATCAAGAACTACGGAACCGTAGCTACAACGACGGCTACCAATACCGGCGGTACCAACGCTCCTGTTACATACAACACGACAGACACCACTACGTACTCCAGCTGGTGGTTGGTCAGTGCATACAACTCCGGCTACGGTGCTGGTGCAATGGACTCCATTAACGACTTCGTGAAGCTGTTGTCTGTGGCTGCCAATGTGAAAACCACGACCAGCAAGGTGCCTGAGCCAGGTTCCTTGGCTCTGATGGGCGCAGGCCTGCTGGGTATTTTGGGTACATCGCGCCGCCGCAAGGCTGCAGCTGCTGCCTAAGCACTGTTTGCAAGCCGCTTGCGGCGCAATGAAAAAGCACCGAGGTTCGGTGCTTTTTTTTGCCCATCGTATTTTGCGTGCTGGCGGGCTCATGGTTGATTGAGCTTGATTCAATACGGAAAATGATAACGTAGGTTATTATTTATCCTTGGCACTCAGGCTTCTCATTCCATGCGTCACAGCTTTTCTCCCTACGAATCCGCCATACATGTGATTGCGACCCAGCTACCGGGTTCGCCGACGCGTGAGGCTATTCTGACCCGCTTGCTGCTGCATATCGGCACTCGCCTGGGCGATGCATTTGATTCCAAGCTAAAAGAGCAGGGGTTGAACTACACCACCTGGACGGCGCTGGTGGTGTTGTACAGCCAGCCAGAGAGGCGCATGCTGCCGTCTGCTTTGGCCACTGTGATCCACGCTTCGCGCACCCACTGTTCGCGGATCGCAGATGACCTGGTGAAAAAGGCCTGGGTGGAGCGCGTTGCCAGTGATGTGGACCGGCGTGAGGTGTTCATGCAACTCACCACTGAAGGGCAAACCTTGGTGGAGACGCTGCAGCCTTTGCGCCGCCAGCAATACCGGGCGCTCTGGGCCGAATTTTCTGAAAAAGAGATGGACCAGATGGATGCGCTGTTGCGCAAATTGCTGGGCGTTCTGGACGGCTGAGGCTCTCTCTTTTTTTGTCCAATTAGTAACCTATGTCACTATCACCCGGGTCGCCAGTTCGTAATTCGTGGCGTTCATCCTTCAATCGCCTGCAATACATCCATGCCATCCGCCGAGTCTGTGACCGCCATTCCAGCAGCCCCTGACGCCGCAAGGCATCGCGGGCTGGTCACCGTAGCCATCATGCTGGCCACCATCATGCAGACGCTGGACAGCACCATTGCGAATGTGGCGCTGCCGCATATGGCGGGCAATCTGTCTGCCTCGCAAGATCAGATTTCTTGGGTGCTGACCTCTTACATCGTGGCGGCCGCGATCGCCACGCCCCTGACCGGCTGGCTGAGCGGGCGCTTCGGGCGCAAGCGTATTTTCCTGACTTCTGTCGTGGGCTTCACATTGGCCTCTGCGCTGTGCGGCCTTTCCAACTCATTAACCGAGATTGTGTTGGCGCGCTTGCTGCAGGGCTTGTTTGGCGCGGCTTTGGTGCCCTTGTCGCAGTCCATCATGCTGGATACCAATCCGAAGGAGAAGCATGCCCAGGCCATGGCGATCTGGGGCATGGGCGTGATGATCGGCCCCATCCTCGGGCCTACCTTAGGCGGCTGGCTGACTGACAACTTCAGCTGGCGCTGGGTATTCTTTGTCAATATTCCCGTGGGAGTCCTGTCCTTCCTGGGTATCAAGGCCTACATCCGCGAAACCACCATCCAGAGCAAGCTGCGCTTTGACGTCTACGGCTGCGTCGCGCTGAGCCTGGCGATTGGCTTGCTGCAGATGTTCCTGGACCGCGGCGAGCTGCTGGACTGGTTCAGCTCTACAGAAATCGTGCTGGAGGCGGCTGGCGCGCTGGTCAGCTTTGCCTTCTTCATCGCGTTGACTGCCACGGCCCGGGGTGCCTCGTTCTTCAATGTGCAGCTTTTGAAAGACCGCAATTTCGTCACCGGCCTGGCGCTGTACTTCATGGTCGGTCTGCTGCTGTATGCGACCCGCGCTTTGCTGCCGCCGCTGCTGCAGTCGCTGATGGGCTACCCGGTGGTGACGGCCGGCCTGGTGATAGGCCCCAGCGGCATTGGCACCATGCTGTCGATGATGGTGGCGGGGCGCATTGCGACACGGACCGACCCACGGGCCTTGATTGGGCTGGGTTTTGGCTTGACTGCATTTTCGCTGTGGCAGATGTCGGGCTTTAGCTTCAATACTGGCGAGTCGGCCGTGGTCTGGTCGGGTTTCATCCAGGGCCTGGGTTTGGGCTTTGTGTCGGTGCCGCTGACAACCATTTCGTTTTCCACGCTGAACCCGATCTACCGGCCGGATGGCACCTCTATCTACAGCTTGTCGCGCAACATCGGTAGCAGCATCGGTATCTCGGTGATGCAGACGGTGCTGACGCGCAATACCGCACTGTTCCATTCTCAGATGGTGGAACACATCAACTTGGCCAGCCCCGCCTTACAGGCTGGCCTACCAGCGGTGTACAACCTGGCCACTCTGCAGGGCTTGGCTGCCTTGAACAGCGAAGTCACACGCCAGGCGACTTTTCTGGCCTATATCAACGACTTCAAGATCATGATGGTCGTCACTTTGCTGTCCATGCCCTTGCTGCTGTTGATGCGTAAGCAGCGCCGCGCGGCGCCTCCGGTGGACGCGCAGGTGATGGAGTGACGTTTGAATGAAATAAGCCTCCAGCGCAGGTTTTATATGCGCTAGCAGCTATGTATTTGATAGTAGTTTGACGTGGCAGTTCAAGTCCCGTGCGCGTGCCAAGCTGGTTTGCGTCAGCTCCGCCAACAGCAGTTCTGTGCCACGCCCGGCCTGCACCAGGCCCGCGCCATCGGGGGCCGCTACGCAGCTGAGTCCGCCGTAAGTCAGCTCGCCTTCCTGGCCGCAGAAGTTGGCGTAGGCCACGTACAGCTGGTTTTCATAGGCGCGTGTAGCGACCAGATGCTGGGCCACAAAGTCGAAGCCCTGCATATTCGCCGTGGGCACTACGATCAGGTCGGCGCCTTGCAGGGCTAGGCGGCGGGTGTTTTCGGGGAATTCCACGTCATAGCAAATCAGCAGGCCGAGCTTCCAGCCATGGAATTCAAGCAGCGGCTCGTCACCCGCACCGGGGCTGAACATGCTGCGGTCCAGCGCACCGAACAAATGGGTCTTGCGGTAGGTGCCCAGCGTGTGGCCTTGTGCATCTACGCACTGGGCGGCGTTGTAGATGCGGCCCGCAGCGTCGTGCTCAGGGTGGCCAAAAACGATGGCGATCTGGTGCTGCCGGGCGATGGCGGCAACGGCCTGGGCGCGCGGGCCGTCGGCTGCTTCGGCCAGCGCACTGGCTGGGGTGGCACCGATGTTGTAGCCGGTCAGGAACATCTCGGGCGTCACCAGCAGCTGCGCGCCGGCCGCGGCGGCATCTGCGGCCGCGTGGTCCAGGCGCAGCAGGTTGCCCAGCACGTCGCCGGGCTGGGATACGCACTGCAGCAGGGCCAGTTTCAGATCGGTCATTCGGGGAGTTCCATGGGGCCGATGTCCTTGAACACATCGCCGGGGCCGGGGTTCTCGGCATGCGTGTGGCCGCCGAAGTGGTGCAGGATGCCCCACACCGCATTCAGCGATGTCTGCACCGCGCCTTCCACCCACGCCGGCGTCCACGACACATCGTCGCCTGCAATGAAGATGCCGCGCTGCTCGGCAGGCATATCGTCCTGCATGAAGTGGGCAAACATGCGCTGGTTGTAGCGGTAATGGCCGGGCAGCGCGCCTTTGAATGCGCCCAGGAAATGCGGATCGGCCTCCCAGGAAATGGTGATCGGGTCGCCGATGATGTGGCTAGCAATGTCCACGTTCGGATAGATCTTCTTCAGCGCATCCAGGGCCAGCTTGACGCGCTTTTCCGGTGGCTGGGGCAGCATCTTCAGCGCGTCGCCCATCCAGGCGTAGGACAGGCAAATCACGCCTGGTTTGCCGGGGCCGTTGTCGAACAGATAGGTGCCGCGCGTGAGCCGGTCGGTTAGCGTCATGCTCATGGTGTCGCGGCCGGTGACGGGGTCTTTGTCCTTCCAGAAAGGGCGGTCCACCATGACGAATGTCTTGCTGGACTGCATGTAGCGGGTGCGGTCCAGCGCCATCCACATCTTGTGCGAGAACAGCGATTCCTCGCAGGAGATCTGGGTGGTCAGCAACCAGCTCTGGCAGGTGGTGAGTACGGCGGCGTAGCTGCGGGTGTCTCCCCAGCGGTCGGTTACGGCCAGCTTGCCATCGGGCTGGCGGTGGATGGCCGCTACGCCAGCACGAGGGGCGCCGCCATGCAGGCTGGCCAGGCTGGTGCCGGCCGGCCAATGCGCCATTTTGTCTGGCGCGTGCTGCCACAGACCCAGCGGCACCTGGTCGGCACCGCCCTTGATCAGGCGCTGTTCGTCGTCGCAGTTGGTCATGACGACGCGTAAGATTTCGAGCATCGAATTGGGGAAATCCGAGTCCCAGCCGCCGGTGCCAAAACCCACCTGCCCAAACACCTCGCGGTGCTGGAACGATAGGCCGGCGAAGGCCTTGGAGGTGGCCACGAAGTCGTAGAAGGTGCGGTCGTCCCACAGCGGCACCAGCGTGTTCCACAGCGCCTTCAGTGCGGGTACATCGCGGCTACGGATGGCGTCCTGCACGGCCTGGAAACTGGCGCCGTCTTCCAGCGCCTGGCTCCAGGCGTCGGCCACTTGCTTGAACATGGGTGGCAGGTCAGCCAGTTTTTCGGCGTAGTAGGTCTGGCCTTCCAGGTCCACCACGGTGCTGCCGGAGGCGGGGGTCAACGGATTCGGGAAGGGCTGCGACTCCAGGCCCAGCTGGTTCACATAGTGGTAAAACGCGGTGCTGGACACCGGGAAGCGCATGCCGCCTAGTTCGGCAATCACGCCTTGGCCGCCTTCGAAGGGCTGCGAGCGTAGGCGGCCGCCCATCTTGGATGCCTCATAGATCACGGGCTTCAGGCCCAGCTTCATCAGCTCGTAGGCTGCCACCATGCCGGCCATGCCGGCGCCGACGATGGCGACCTCGGCACCCAGGTGCTCGGCCGGCAGGCTGCCCAAGCCGGCGGGGTGGCGAATCCAGTCGTCGAAAGGAAAGGGAAAATCGGGGCCAAAGATGGTGACTGGAGGCTTGCCCGCTGGGGCTTGGGTAGGGTCTAGTGGCATGGCAACGCTCTGGTGATCGATATAGGCGTATATTTTGCTCATAATATTGAGCATACGGGTAACAATTCAGGAATTATTTATGGTGGATGCCCAGTTTGATGTCGGAAGCCGCTTGCGGCAAGTGCGCAGCCAGGCGGGCTGGTCGCAGCGCCAGCTTGCCGAGCGGGCCGGCGTGCCTTCCAGCCAGATATCCACGATAGAGCAGAATAAAAGCAGCCCCTCGGTGGCCTCGCTGCGCAAGATATTGGCCGGCATTCCACTGACCATGGCGGAATTCTTTGAGCCCGACCAGACCCCGGCTGACAGCGTGTTCCACAGTCCGACGGATCTGGTGGACCTGACATCCCGCCTGACCCAGCATGCGCCCGGCGCCAGCGGCGACCGCACCTTGACGCTGCGCCAGGTCGGCAATGCGCGCGCGCACAACCTGCAGATACTGCAGGAGCGCTATGAGCCTGGGGCTGACACCGGGGTGGACATGCTGGAGCACGCCTCGCACGAGGGCGGCATCGTGCTGTCGGGCGAGATTGAGTTGACCGTGGGCGAGCAGGTGCGCGTACTCAAGCCAGGCGACGCCTATTTGTTCGACAGCAGCCTGCCGCACCGCTTCCGCAACCTCGGGGACCTGCCGGCAGAAATAGTATCCGCTTGTACACCACCATATTTGTAGGATTTTGCTATTGAATGAGTAGCGCGTCGCGCAGATAGAGCCTGCGCTAGTGCCCGATTTAAATTCTATTTTTTTACCCAAAAAAGATAGCGCCAGTGGCGGCACAGCACCGTGCCGCAGGTATCCCCCATTTGAGGGAGTGATACACAGCCATGCTCTGGACGTATCGCGCGCGATAGTGTTACAAAGAGTGAAAAGGGAAGGCATATTGCACACCTTCGCGGCGCCAGCGGACTTGCTTGTCGGGGCGTATGGACGGGGACCTAGACCACACGGGGTCAGAAAGGGATTGCGATGGGCCAACAGATTTTGTTCTGCACCAATATGCTGTCCAGCGTTCGTCTGGCGTGTGCTGCATGAGGCTGAACACCAGCGATCCGCTGTGGGTTTTGAGCCCGGATGCACTGGTGGTCATCTCGCCGGATGGCCGCGTGCTGCATTGGAACCCGGCCGCCGAGCTGCTGTATGGCCACCGCCAGGAGGAGGCTGTGGGCCAGCCCTTGCTGGAGTTGGTGGTACCCCATGATCGCGTGCAGGAAGAGCAAGACCGTCAGGACGATGTCTTGCGCCAGGGGCTGGTGGTTTACGAGTCGGTGCGCTGCCGCAAGGACGGCACCCCGGTACACGTTAGCGTGTCCACCCGTGTGGTCTACGGCAAAGATGGTGCGCCGGCCTATTTTTTATCCAACCAAAAGGACGTCACCCAACTGAAGGCACTGCGTGATGCCAAGCTGGTGCAGGCGCGCTTCCAGGATCTGTTGGAGTCCACCCCCGACGCGATATTGATTTTGAATGTGACGGGGCGCATTGTGTTGGTCAACTCCCAAGCCGAGAAGGTGTTTGGATATACGCGCGCCGAGTTGCTCGGCCAGCCTGTGGAGCTTCTGTTGCCAAGCCGTTTCCGCAGTGCCCACCTGGGTCACCGTGGCGATTTCTTCAAGCAGCCGCGTACCCGCACCATGGGGGCGGGTTTGGAGCTGTATGGATTGCGCAAGGGTGGCGAGGAGTTCCCGGTGGAGATCAGCCTGAGCCCGATGGAGACCGACGAGGGGCTGTTTGTCTCTAGTGCCATCCGTGATGTGACAGACCGCAAGCTGATTGAACAGACCCTACGCGACAAGAACCGTGAGCTGGAAGAAGCCGCCCTGGCGAAGGACCGTTTTTTTGCCAGCATGTCGCATGAGTTGCGCACGCCCTTGAACGCCATCATCGGCTTTAGCGGCACCTTGCGCATGAAGCTGCCCGGTCCGCTGAATGCGGAGCAGGACAAGCAGCTGCAGATCGTGCAAACCAGCGCACGCCACCTGCTGTCGTTGATCAACGATCTGTTGGACCTGGCCAAGCTGGGTGCCAACAAGATGGAGCTGACCCTGGAAACCCTGGACTGCAGTGCCTTGCTGGACGAGGTGGGCGCAGCCCTGCGCCCCGAGGCCGACAAAAAAGGCTTGGACTTCAGCCTGCAGCTTCCGCCGGCTGCGCTGCTGTGGTGTACCGACAGCCGGTCGCTGAAGCAGATCGTTATGAATCTGCTGGGCAATGCCATCAAGTTCACCGAACGTGGCAGCGTGCGCATGCGTCTGCAGTCGCGCGTGGGTCCGAATGGGCCCACGCTGGTCATCAGCGTGGAAGACACAGGCCCTGGCATTCCGCTGGAGGACCAGGGGCTGCTGTTTGATGCCTTTTCCCGCGCCCAGGCGGCCAATAGGCGCAAGTTGGAAGGCAGTGGCCTGGGCCTGCACCTGAGTCGCAAGCTGGCCGAGGGCCTTGGAGGCGAGCTTAGCTGCCAGAGTGTCTATGGTCAGGGCAGTACTTTTACCCTTGCACTACCGGAGAGATAAGCCTTGCCTGCCCGCATTTTGATCATTGAAGACGACGATTTCAGCCGGGATCTGGTGCACTACCTGTTGCATGCTGCAGGCTATGGCACGCTGGATGCTGTGGATGGAGGCGTGGGCTTGCAATATGCGTTGGAGCGGAATCCCGACCTTATTCTTTGCGACTTGCAAATGCCGGTGATGAATGGCTACGATCTGATCAGCCGCCTGAAAAGCGATCCGCGCTGGCGCCAGGTTCCCATCATCGCCCTGACGGCCTTCTCCATGGCGGGCGACCGGGACACGGCGCTGGCGGCCGGCTTCGACGACCATGTCACCAAACCCATAACCCCGGAACACTTCATCCAGCAGATCGAGTTATTGCTGCCCCCCACTTTGCGTGCTGTGCGGCGCTTAGATACTTAAAAACGCTGGAACTGACGCATGGCAAAAATACTGGTTGTAGATGACCAAGCTCCGAACCGCGAACTACTGGTGACCCTGATTGGCTACACCGGACACCAGGCCCTGCAGGCGTCAGACGGCGCCGAGGCCTTGGCGATCGTGCGTGAGCAGCGGCCCGAACTGGTGATTTCGGACATTCTCATGCCCACCATGGACGGCTACGAGTTTGTGCGCCAACTGCGTGCCGACCCGCTGGTGGCGGCCACCGAGGTCATCTTCTACAGCGCGCACTACCGAGAGCGCGAGGCACGCAACCTGGCCAAAAGCTGCGGCGTGACGCGCGTGCTGGTCAAGCCCAGCGAACCCGAAGAAATCTTGCGCGTCATAGAGCAGTCCCTGCAGCGGGTGCCCGAGCCTATCCCTCCGCCGGATGTGGCAGCCTTTGACCGTGAGCATCTGCAGGTGATGACAGACAAGCTGTCTGAAAAGCTGGATGACCTGCGTGCCACCAACCGCCGCCTGGAGGCTCTGAGCGCGCTCAACCTGCACCTGGCGTCCGAGCAGGACCCCTACACGCTGCTGGACAAGGTATGTCGCGGTGCCCGTGATTTGATGGGCGCCAAGTACGCTGTGCTGTGTGTGAACGGCAAGAATGGTGGCTCGCCCGTGTTTTTCACCAGCGGTATAGACCCCAGCCTGCTACAGACCCTGGAGCGCCCGCATGTAGACACCGGTGCTTTGGGGGGGGTGTATTCCCGGCGCCAGTCCGTGCGCATGGACTGCCTGGGTGGTGATCCCGTGGCCATAGGACTGCCAACCAACTACCCGTCGCTGCACAGCTGTCTGCTGGCTCCAGTGGCATCGATTTCACAATGCTATGGCTGGATCTGCCTGGCGGACAAACTGGGTGCCCTGGGCTTCAGTGAAGAAGACGAAACCATGGCGTCCACCATGATGGCCCAGGTTGGTCGCATTTACGAGAACGGTAGTTTGTACGCCACCGTGCGCCAGCATGCAGAGCAGTTGCAGATCGAGATTACACAGCGCCAGCAGGCCGCAGAAGCGCTGCAGGTCAGCGAAGAGCGGCTGCACCGGGCGCAGATACTGGCCAAGCTGTCCCACGTCATCACCGGGCCGCAGGGTGTAGTGGAAAGCTGGCCGGACACCTTGCCGCCCTTGCTGGGGCTCAAGTCCGAACACATGGTGGACTCTGCCCGTGCCTGGCTGGCGCTGGTGCACCCGGATGACCGCACCCTGGTCAGGGCCAAGATGCTGGAGGCCGATCTGACCGGCGCGCGGGTGGACTTCACCTACCGCATGCGCCACAGCGATGGCTCGGTAGTCCATATTCGCCAGGTCACAGAGCAACTGGCGGACTCGGAAGCTAAGTCCGCGCCGGTGCGCTGGTTCAACACCATCCAGGACGTGAGCTACCAGAAAGAGGCGGAACGCCGCATCCAGCGACTGAACCGTGTGTACGCCGTGCTCAGCGGCATCAACACGCTCATCGTGCGGGTGCGCACGCGCGATGAGTTGTTCAACGGCGCTTGCCAGATTGCGGTTGAGCATGGCCACTTCCAGATGGCGTGGCTGGGCGTGGCGGACTGGGATGCCATGGAGCTGATTCCGGTGGCCTGCGCCGGGGCGCCGCCGGATTTTGTGGCAGCCATGCAAAATCGCTTCAGCCTGGAAGAGCGCGCGCCGATGGCCACACCCATCTCTGTGCGGGCAGTGCAGGGCAGGCGCCCGGTTGTGATCAACGATATGCAGGAGTACGCAGGCAGCTGGTACTTCCGCCAGAGCATGGACCCGAGCATCCGCTCCCTGGCCTATCTGCCGCTGATGGTGTCCGACAAGGCCGTGGGAGTGCTGGTGCTGTCCGCTGACGAGACCGGCTTTTTTGACGACGAGGAAAAGCTGCTGCTGACGGATCTGGCTGGTGACATCGGCTTTGCCATGGACCACCTCGACAAGGAAGAACGGCTTAACTATCTGGCCTACTACGACGTCATTACCGGCCTGCCAAACCGCAGTCTGTTCCTGGAACATGTGAGCCAACATTTCCGCCCGCATGACAGCGGCAAAAACGCGCTGGCCATTGGACTGGTGGACATTGAGCGCTTCCGCGTCATCAACGACACCATTGGGCGCCAAGCCGGCGATGCCTTGCTGCGCCAGGTGGCCGAGCGCATACGCGCCAGCAGCGTGGGGCTGGAAACCGTGGCCCGGGTGGGGGTGAACTGCTTTGGCGTGGTGGTGCATGACCAGCGCGACGAGGGCGCGGTGGCACTGATACTGGAGCAGCTGCTGCGCGACTGCTTTGCCAAGCCGTATCTGGTAGACGGTGCGGAGCTGCGTATCGCCGGCAAGGCAGGCATTGCGCTCTACCCGGTGGACGGCAACGATGCGGAGATGCTGCTGCGCAATGCCGAAGCGGCGCTCAAGCGGGCCAAGGGCTCGGCCGAGTCCGTGCTTTTTTATGCCCCCGAGATGGATACCCGCGTGGCCAAGGCGCTGGATTTGGAGAGCCGGCTGCGCACGGCGCTGGAGCTGGGCCAGTTCGTTCTGTACTACCAACCCAAGATCAGCCTGGTGAATGGCCTGCTCACCGGAGCCGAGGCGCTGATACGCTGGAACGACCCGAAAACCGGCCTGGTGCCGCCCGCGAACTTCATTCCCCTGCTGGAAGAAACCGGCATGATTTACGAGGTGGGCCTCTGGGCTATGCGCCAGGCCATCCAGGACAATATGCGCTGGCGTGCCGAGGGCCTGACCCCCGTGCGCATTGCCGTCAACGTATCGCCTTTGCAGCTGCGGCACCGCAATTTTGTGGCTGCGGTCCAGCAGTCCATCAGCGTGGATAAGAATGCGGCGGCCGGGCTGGAGCTGGAAATCACCGAGAGCCTGATCATGGACAACGTGCAGACCAATAGCGAGAGCTTGCGGGCTATACGCGCATTGGGCGTGCGTATTGCCATAGACGACTTCGGCACCGGTTACTCCTCGCTCAGCCATTTGTCTCGGCTGCCGGTAGACACCCTGAAAATCGACCGCTCCTTTGTGATGGAGATGGTGGCTGGGCCGCAAGGTCTGGCCTTGGTCTCCACCATCGTCACCTTGGCGCATTCCTTCCGCCTCAAGGTGGTGGCCGAGGGGGTGGAAACCAGCGAGCAGGAGCGTCTGCTGCGCCTGCTGGGTTGCGATGAAATGCAGGGCTATTTGATCAGCAAGCCGGTGCCGGCCGATGTCTTCGAGTCCCGCTATCTGGCCCAACTGGCTAGCGGTTGAGCGGCAGCGGCGTGTGCGGGCGGAGCCACCCTACATGGCTTTGAACAGGTGCGCGTACAGCCGGCTCACCGCCAGCTTTTCGGGCCGGGCGCGCAGCGTGATCTGCAGCTTGCCGGTGGCGTCGCGCAGCACGCTGTCTATGGCCTGGGCCTGCACCACGGTGCCGCGGTGAACCTGCCAGAAGCGGTGCGCATCCAGCTGCGGTAGCAGCTCTTTGAGCGGCGTGCGCAGCAGGTATTCATGCTGGGCGGTGAGCACGCGCACGTATTTGTCGGCGGCTTCCAGGTAGACCACCTCGTCCAGCGGCACCATACGGATGCTGTTGCCGCTGCTGGCCTGCAGCATCTTCAGCGGTGCTGGCGGGGTACCTGGAGCTGCGCCTAGCAAGCTGCGGAGCTGGTCCAGGGTTGCTTCCAAATGTGTAGCTGCTGGCGAAGATTTGGCGAGCGTCAGCTGCAGTTTTGCCACTGTCTTTTGCAGGCGGGCGGTTTGTACTGGCTTCAGCAGATAGTCCACCGCCTGGGCCTCGAAGGCCTGCACGGCGTAGTCGTCGAAGGCGGTCACAAACACCAGGGCGGGGAAGGGCGTGCCGGTGGGCCATTGGTCGGCCAGCTCGGCGGCGGCTTCCAGCCCGTCCAGGCCGGGCATGCGGATGTCGAAGAACAGCAATTGGGGCCGTAGCTGCAGGGCCTGGGCCACGGCCGACGCTCCGTCGGCCACGCTGGCGACGATGCGCAGTTCTGGCCAGGCCTGGGCCAGGGCGGCTTGCAGTGCCTGCGCCAGCAGGGGCTCGTCTTCGGCAATCAGGGCGGTGGCGTGCATGCTTTAGTGATTTATACAAAATATGGCTCTGGCGCAGGTACCGCCTGCACTGGCAGCTATCAACTCGATAGCGGACTGCGGGCCGTAGGCGGTCGCCAGCTGTTCGCGCACCAGGGCCAGGCCGAAGCCACTTGCTGTTGCTGCAGCAAAGGAGGGCGGCAAGCCCACGCCGCTGTCTACCACCTCCAGCAGCACACGGTTACCGCTGCGGCTGGCGCTGACCCGGATGCTGCCGCCCGCCACCTGGGGCTCCAGGCCATGGCGTATGGCGTTCTCTACCAGGGGCTGCAGCAGCAGGCTGGGCACGGGCAAGTCGACCAGCGCGGCGGGCAGGTCCAGCGTGTACTGCAGGCGCGGGCCCATGCGCACGGCCATCAGCTCCAGGTAGTCCTGCAGGCGGGCGAACTCGGCGCTGAGCGGGTGCATGGTCTGGCGCGATGCGCTCAGCGTGGCGCGCAGAAAGTCCACTAGGCGGTCCAGCATGGCGGTGGCGCGGGCCGGGTCCAGCGTGATCAGAGCGCGCAGATTAGCCAGGGTGTTGAACAGCATGTGCGGCTCCAGCTGGGCCTGCAGCAGCTGCAGCCGGGCCTCGGCCATGTGCAGCTGCTGGGCGGCGTTGCGCTCGCGCACCTGGCGCAGCAGCATCTGGCTGATGAAGTAGTAGGTGCCCGCAGCGCCGGCAACCAGACTGAGCACGAGGTAGGGCAGTCGCGCCAGGCTGTACCAGTCCAGCGGCAGATCCAGCAGCAGCCGGGCCAGCACACTGCCACCCAGATAGCCCAGCAGCACGCCGGTTGGCACGATCAGCAGCAGTCGCCACCAATGGCGGTCCATGTCGCAGACCCAGAGGCGCGACACGGGTTCTATCGCCGCCCAGATGCCCAGGCCTATGCAGTGCGACAACACCAGGTTGCTGGCCAGGTCGTAGGGGCCGGCCAGCGTCAGGCCCAGGGCGATCAGGGTGTTCAGTGCCAGCACGGGGACCAGTACGGCCAACACCCGTGGCTGGGGCAGCTTGCTCAGGCGCATGCGGCTAGCTTTTCCGCTCGCGTTCACGCAGCAGACGTTCGCGCTCCTGCTGCACCAGGCGTTCGCGCCAACTGCTGCCCGGCGGCAGCGTAAACACGACCAGACCGTGGATGAGCAGGCCCAGGCCCCAGCCAAAGGCCGAGGTCAGCACAAAGTGCCGGCCGTTGTAGAGCGACAAAAAGGCCAGCCCGGTGTTGACCACCAGAAACACCAGGGCGTGGATGTACCAGCCCATCTTGCGGCCTGCGCGCCGCCGGGCCAGGGCTTCGAGATCATCAGAGTTGTCAGCAGCAGACATGGGGGCTCCCGGGTAGCTTTGGATTGTGCATGCTCATAGCCAGCCCAGCCACTGGCCCCAGATGACCTGGCCGAGGTAGCGCTGCGGCAGCAGGGTGAACAGCCCGGCCACCACGCAGGCGCTGAAGTACAGCCTTTGCATGGTCAGGCGGTGGGTGGCAATGTCGCCGCGCGCCAGCGCCTGGAACGCACGGAACAGGTAGAACGCGGTGGCCGCAATCAGCAGGTGGATGGGCGTGTAGCCCGCCAGGTTGGGCAGCTGAAAGTCCCGGATAAACAGCGCGGACGTGGCGGTGACCAGCATCAGCGTTACCCAGGCATAGCCAAACGCCCGGTGCAGGCGCGGGCGCTGGCTGCGGCCCTTGCGTGCCCACAGGGCGACAGGGCCGGCGGCTAGCGCCAGCAGAGCGGCGGTCATATGGACGGCTATCAGGGGTGTGAGCGTTGCAATCGGCATGGCAGGCAGCAGTGGAATGTCAATGCCCGCACTGTGCCGGCGGCCGTGGGCTGCGGCCAGTGGTATGCGACGGACTGCCGAACCATTGGTGTGGGCTGCGGCTGTACGGCGTGGGTGGTAGCGCGGGCCTTGGGTAAACTGACTGCGGACCGAGCCGATACTTCTCTCTTACGTAAGCACCATGCCATGCAAGCCTCACTGATACAGACCGTCGCCGCCGCCTTGTTCGCGCTGGCGCTGCTGCACACCTTCGCTGCCAAATGGTTTGAAAGCCTGGCCCACCGCCACCCGCGCCATGCTGGCCTGTTCCACATCCTGGGCGAGGTGGAGGTGGTGTTTGGCCTGTGGGCTTTTGTGCTGGTGGTGGCGATGGCGTTGCTGACCACGGGCGCCGAGGCGCTGGCCTATGCCGAGTCGCGCCACTACACCGAGCCGCTGTTTGTGTTTGTGGTGATGGTGGTGGCCGCATCGCGCCCGGTGCTGGCCTTGGTGCAGAGCAGTCTGATGGCCGTGGCGCGCCTGGTGCCTTTGCCCACGCCGGTGGTGTTGGCCTGGCTGGGCCTGGCCCTGGTGCCGCTGCTGGGTTCGTTGATCACCGAGCCGGCGGCCATGACGCTGGCCGCGCTGATTTTGGCGCCGCTGGTGTTCCGCCAGGGCCCGCCCGAATGGCTGAAGTACGGCGCCTTGGGCGTGCTGTTTGTCAACGTGTCGATCGGTGGCACGCTGACCTCGTATGCCGCGCCGCCGGTGCTGATGGTGGCGGCCGCCTGGCAGTGGGACAGCGCCTTTATGGCCAGCACCTTTGGCTGGCGTGCCTGCGTGGCAGTGCTGGTGAATGCGACCGTGGTGGTGTTTTTATTGCGTCGCCATCTGCACGCGCCTGCTGCTGGCGACGCGCAGGCCGATGCCCCGGTGCCGCTGCTGGTTAGCCTGATCCACCTGGGCTTTCTGGCCGCTGCGGTGGTGTTTGCCCACCACCCGGTAGTGTTTATCGGCCTGTTCCTGTTTTTCATTGGCTACACCCAGGCCTATGCGCAACACCAGAGCCCTTTGATCCTGAAAGAGGGGCTGCTGGTCGGCTTCTTTCTGGCCGGGCTGGTGGTGCTGGGCGGCATGCAGCAGTGGTGGCTGCAGCCCATCGTCTCCAGCCTGGCTCCCACGGCCTTGTTCTTCGGCGCGCTAGGCCTGACTGCCGTGACGGACAACGCGGCGCTGACCTATCTGGGGTCGTTGATCGAAGGCATCTCCGCACAGTCCCAATACATGCTGGTGGCCGGTGCCGTGGCTGGTGGCGGCTTGACGGTGATTGCGAACGCGCCGAATCCTGCGGGTGCGGCGCTGCTGCGGCGTGGTTTTAACGAAGAGTCCATCGGTGCGCTAGGTTTGCTGGCGGGGGCGCTGGCGCCCACGGTGGTCGCAGCAGCCATGTTTCTGCTGTAGATACTGAGCAGCTTCTCAGGTGGCGGGAACGGCTGCGGCGGACAGAGGCGGCAACGTGGGCAGGCTGGTGTCGGGTGGCAGTTGGTGGATGTCCATCGGCATCTCCTTCTGCTTGGCGCGGATGTAGTCGTAGCGGTCCATCGATAGCGCGTTGCTGGCGTTCTCATCGGCCATCACCACCGGGCGCAGAAACACCAGCAGATTGGTCTTTTTGCGGGTGCGGCTCATGCTGCGGAACAGCGCGCCGAGAAGGGGCACATCCGCGATACCCGGTACCTGTGCCGCGTCGTCGGTGTGGCTGTCTTCGATCAGGCCTCCCAGCACAATGGTCTTGCCGTTGTTGACCATGACGGTGGACTCGATGGAGCGTTTGTTGGTGGTCGGCCCGGTGGTGGAACTGGTGGATGCGACCGATGACGACTCCTGGTAGATGGTCATGCGGATGCTGCCGTTCTGGCCGATTTGCGGGCGTATGCGCAGGGTGATGCCCACGTCCTTGCGCTCTATGGTCTGGAACGGGCTGGAGCTAGAGCTGGAGGTGGTGGTGTACGAGCCGGTGATGAAGGGTACGTTTTGCCCCACCACGATCTTGGCCTCTTCGTTGTCCAGCGTCACGATGTTGGCGGTGGACAGGATGTTGGTGCCGGTCATCTCCTCGAGTGCCTTGGCCACCGTGCCCAGGGTCAAAGTGGTGCTGCTGCTGACGTCGAACAGCGAGGCCCATTGCACGCCCAGGTCCACGGTCTTGGTGGCATCTACCTCCACCACCAGCGACTCCACATACAGCTGTGCGCGGCGCGAGTCCAGCTGTTCGATGATGGGGTACATCTCGCGAAAGCGCGGCTCGGGCGCGGTAATGATCAGGGAATTGCTGGCCGGGTCGGCCTGGATGCCGCCGCCAGTCGAAGGCTGGGCCGTGGCGGTGATGGGTGTGCTGGCCTGGGAGCTTTCGCTGCTGCTGCTTGCACTCGAACTGCTGCTGGCGGCTTGTGTCACGCTGGGGGTGCTGCTGCTAGAACCGCTGCTACCGCCACTCGCCGAGTCGGACGACGGGAAGGCGGCACGCAGCACCTTGGCCAGGCGGGTGGCGTCGGCGTTCTTCAGGTAGATCACCCGCACATTGCTATTTGCACGGGGCCGGTCCAGCCGTGCCACCAGGGAGCGGATGAAGGCCAGTTGCGCCAGGTTGGGTGCACGCACCAGCAGGCTGTTGCTCTGCGTGTCGGCAAGCACCGATGCGCCACCGCTAGAAGCCGTTGCCGTGCTGGCCGCTGCAGGCGCGGCGGCTGCACCAGGGCTGGGCGTTGTCGTGGCGCCGCTGCTGGCGCCGGTGTTGCCGGTCTTGCCGCCGGAGCTGTCGGTCAGGCGCTGCACGGTTGCGGCCAGGTCGGCGGCCAGAGCGTGCTGCAGAGGCATGACTTCCACGTCTGTGGCGCTGGGTGTATCCATTGCGGCAATGATGGTGCGCAGCCGTACCAGGTTGTTGGCGTAGTCGGTGATGACCAGGGAGTTGTTGCCGCTGTTCACGTTGATCACGTTGTTGGCGCTGATCAGAGGGCGCAGTACCGGCACCAGGTTGTTGGCGTTTTCGTAGTTCAGCTTGAATATTTCGGTGACGATCTGGTCACCGCGCTGAGCGCCAGCGTCCAGTCGCACCGACTCGGACTGCAGCTTGCCTTCGGTCTCGGGCACGATTTTGTAGAGCCCCGCTGTCTCCACCATGGTGTAGCCCTGCATGCGCAGGGCTGCCAGAAATTGGTCCCAGGCCTTGGTCGGTGTGGTGGGTGTATCGGTGCTCAGCGAGAGTGTGCCTTTGACGCGCGGGTCCACCACCAGGTTGCGGCCGGTGATCACGGCCAGTGTGCGGGCCACGGCCTCGATCTCGGCGTTGGAGAAATTCAGCGTGATGGCTTTCGATGCGGGCGCTGCTGCCAGAGCAGGGAGCGCCAGGCCCTGCAGCAGCAAGACCAGCCCTAGAAGGGAAACGCGGGAGAAGGAGGGCATCGGAATCGCATATGGCTGAAGGGCAGGATGGGGGCCAGCAGCGCGGCGTGGGCCTGCTCTGTGGCGGTAAACCGCCCACGGGGTGTTTGCAACCCGGGGCCGGCGCATTCTGCACGCACCATGTGGAGGAAATATATGCCTTGTGTATCGCTTTATGAAGCAGCCGAGGAGTCGCTGCTTGCATCGCTGTTTTGCTTCTAATTTAATAGCGGCCTACGATTTATTCATATGCGCCAGAGCCTCTTTTTATATAAATTTCTGCAGCACGCCCGCTGGCTCGGGCCTGCCAAAGTGGTAGCCCTGGAAGGCGTCGCAGCCCAGGCCGGCCAAGAAGTCGCGCTGGGCAGCGGTTTCCACACCCTCAGCGATTACCGCCAGGCCCAGGTTGTGGCCTAGGGCGACGATGGTGCGGGCGATCATCGCGTCGCTGGTGTCGGTCAGGATGTCGCGTACAAAGCTCTGGTCGATTTTCAGCTGGTCCAGCGGCAGGCGCTTCAGGTGTGTTAACGACGAGTAGCCGGTGCCGAAGTCGTCCAGCGAGAAGCACACGCCCCGGGCTTTCAACTGGTTCATCTTGAGGATCACGTCCTGCATATCGTTGACCAGCATGCTTTCGGTCAGTTCCAGTTTCAGCAGGTGTGGGTTGGCGCCGGTGTGCTGCAATGCAGCCACGACAGTCGCCACGAAGTCGGCCTGGGCGAACTGGCTGGCGCTGACGTTGACTGCCATGGTCCAGTGCGCAGTGGCAGGCTGAGCAGCCCAGGCCCGCAGCTGCGCGCAGGCGGTTTCCAGCACCCATTGGCCCAGGGGCAAAATGAGCCCGCTTTCTTCGGCCAGCGCAATGAATTGCCCGGGGGGCACTGTGCCGCGCTGCGGGCTGAACCAGCGCACCAGGGCCTCGGCGCCGACTGGCATACCTCGCTCATTCACTTGTACCTGGTAGTGCAGCATGAATTCGTTTTGCGCCAGGCCTTGGCGCAGGTCTTTTTCCAGCTCGGCACGGGCCAGCACAGCGGCCTGCATGGAGGGGTCGAAAAAGCAGGCCGTGTTGCGGCCGGCCGATTTGGCCTGGTACATGGCTACGTCGGCTTTTTTCAGTAACTCCTCCTGGCTGGTGGGGTCTTGCGCAAACACCACGATGCCTATGCTGGGTGTGCTTTCGTGGATCTGTTCGCGCAGGGTATAGGGCTGGCTCAGTGCGTACAGTATTTTGTTGGCAACGGCTTCGGTCTGGGTGGCTGCCTCATGGGCATGGCTGCTCAAGTCTTCCAGCAACACCACGAATTCGTCGCCGCCCAGGCGGGCCACGCAGTCCACTTCGCGCATGCAGTCGTTCAGCCGCAGTGCGACTTGCTGCAGCAGCAGGTCGCCCACGTCGTGGCCACGGGTGTCATTGAGCTGCTTGAAATGGTCCAGGTCCAGAAACATGACCGCCCCGTGGTGGTGGCTGCGGTTGGCACTGGCGATGGCTTGCTTCAGGCGGTCCATCAGCATGCGCCGGTTGGGCAGACCCGTCAGCGGGTCGTAGAAGGCCAGGCGGCGGATTTCCTCATCTTGCCGGTGGCGCTGGGTGGTGTCGCGGACTATGCCGATAAAGGTGGGCTGGCCCGCACGGTCCACCTGCGACACCGACAGGCTCATCGGGAATATCTGGCCGTTTTTGCGCAGGCCTTCGACTTCCCGTGGTGTACCGATGATGCGGGCTTCGCCGGTGTGCTGGAAATGCTGCAGATAGCTGTCGTGGTGCAGGCGGTGCGGCGCGGGCATCAACATGGATACATTGCGGCCCAGGACTTCGTCCACGCTGTAGCCAAACATTTTGCCGGCGGCCTTGTTGAAGGATTCCATCAGACCTTGCGCGTTGATGGTGATGACGCCGTCCACCATATTGTCCAGAATCGCTTGGCTGTGCTGGGCCGACGCCCGCAAGGCCTCCTGGCCTGCCAGCAACTGCTGCTTGCGCCGGGTGGTGTTCTGGTGCGACACCACGAAGTGGCCAGGGTGGTCGGACATCGCCGATATACGGACCATGAACCAGCGCTTTTCTTGGGCGGTGTGGCAGGGATATTCGTAGTCGAAGGCTTCAGCCTCTCCATCCAGCACGGCCTGGATTTGGGGGCGCACCGGGCCGGAAGGCGCCTCGTTGTGGCCGACGTGGAGGTGGCACATGTCCAGGTAGTTGCTGCCAGGCCAGGGATGGTCGGGCGGCAAGCCATGGTGGCCGAAGTCGCGCCAGGCCCGGTTCACGTAATGGATTTGGCCTGTCCCGTCGATGATGGCGATCTGGCTGTACAGCGAGTCGAGTACCGACGCAGACAGGCTGCCGGTCTGGGGCGTGCCGCCCCAGCCAGCATGAAGGTCCGCATACATCAGCGCATGTCTGAGGGCAGGTGAAAGATTTGCACTGCGCGCGCCAGGTTCAGGCTGCTGTCGCTCAGGCCTTCGGCCGAGGCAGCCGATTGCTCGACCAGTGCGGCGTTTTGCTGCGTCACGGTGTCCAGCTGGGTCACAGCCTCATTGACCTGCGAGATGCCTAGCGACTGCTCTTGCGTGGCATTGGTGATCTGGCGTATGAGTGCGCCGACTTCCTTCACCGAGGCTACTACTTCGTCGATAGTGCGTCCGGCGTCGCTCATCTGGTTGCTACCGGCTGCAATTTGCTCGGCCGATTGCGCTATCAGTACGCGGATTTCGCGGGCTGCCGTGGCGCTGCGCTGTGCCAGGGCCCGTACCTCGCTGGCTACGACGGCGAAGCCTCGGCCTTGCTCGCCGGCGCGTGCTGCTTCCACGGCGGCATTCAGCGCCAGGATATTGGTTTGAAATGCAATGCTTTCGATCACGCCAATGATCTCTTGCACCTTTTTCGACGAGGCGTTGATGTTCTCCATTGCGACGCCCACCTGGTGCACGGCCTGGCCGCCACGGGTGGCTACGTTGCTGCTCTTTTCTCCCTGTTGTGCCACCTGCCGTGCTGTGTCCGCAGTTTGTTGCACGGTGCTGGACAGCTGCTCCATGCTGGCGGCGGTTTCCTCCAGGCTGCTGGCCTGCGATTCTGTGCGGGCCGATAGGTCCAGGCTACCCGCAGCGATCTCGGCCGCTGTCTGGCTAAAGCCATTGATCTCGGTTTTGACGTCGCCAATCACTGCACGCAGGTTGATCTGGATCTGCCGCAGGCTGCGGCTCAGGCTGCCCAGCGGGCCGCCACGGTCGGCGCCGATGCGGGTGCTGAGGTTGCAGCCCGAAATGTCGGCGGCAAACTTCTCGGCTTCGCTGATCACGTCGGACACTTGGTTCTTGAACCACAGCACCATGACCGACGCACCGGCCAGCTGCAGTGCTACCTGCAGCAGCCTGGCGCCTATGCCTTCCATGCCCAGCAGCACTGGCAGCAGGCCTACGCCCACCATGGCCGCCAGTACCAGCACATAGCGCTGGGTGAAGGAGATGCGTTCCAGCCGGCCTGGCAGGCCGCGCCAGCCTAGCTGGCGCACCGAGCCGGCATGCAACTCGAAGCTGTGCTTGCCGGATTCGCGTTCGGCACGGATGCGCGCATACAGCTGTTCGGCATCCTGGATTTTTTGCCGGCTGGGCTTGGTGCGCACCGACATATAGCCGCGCGGCTTGCCGTTGTGCAAGATGGGGGTGACGTTGGCTTCAACCCAGTAAAAGCTGCCGTCCTTGCGGCGGTTTTTCACCATGCCAGTCCAAGGCCGGCCATGGCCTATGGTCTGCCACATGTCTTTGTACGCTTCGGGGGGCATATCCGGGTGGCGGATCAAGTTGTGGGGCTGCCCCACCAACTCATCGTAGCTGTAGCCGCTGACCAGCGCGAATGCATCGTTGCAGTGGGTGATCTGGCCCTTGGTGTCGGTGGTGGACACAAGCATATTGCCGCTCGGGAAGTCGTACTCCTCGGCGCTGACGGGTAGGTTGAGTCGCATGCTGCTGCATTCTTGGCTGTTGCTCGTACTTGACATTAGGCAATAGCTTGGCGCAGGTGTGTATGGCTTGGAGGGGGTATTCCCAGGCCGTCTGATCTAGGTCAAAAGAATTGCGGGTGCAGTGTTGTGCGGGCACGTCTTTTTGTAACTTGACTGACATATTGGCGCCATACCCTATCTCCTTTGTCGAACGCGTTTAGACGTTCGCTACGTGGGAGTGGGTATGTATTTCAAGGGTACGGGGGCTTTGGCCCTGCTATGGGCTTGTATGCTGCCCGCGCAGCAGGCCTGGGCTGACACGGCTGCGCCAGTGGTCGCCAGCGCGGTAGGCGCAGATTTGCGGTTTGCCGAGTTTTTCAAGTTGCCCATAGGCCCGCGCGGCCTGGAGCCTAGCGCCAAGTTGCTGGCGCTGGATGGCAGTAGCGTGCGCATGCTGGGCTACATGGCCCGGCAAGACGGGGAGACTGCCGTACCCGGTCTGTTCATCCTCGCGCCCGTGCCTGTGACCCTGGGTGATGAGGACGAGAGCTTTGCCGACGACCTGCCGGCAAGTGTGTTGTATGTGCACCTGAATGCTGCCGAACACCAGGGCTATGTGCAGCATATGGCTGGACTGCTGGCAGTGCGCGGCCGGCTGGAGTTGGGCGCGCAGGCTGAAGTTGATGGCCGTATCTCCTTTGTGCGCTTGCTCCTGGACGGCGAGCCCGTGCGCGTGGATGCGCTGCCGGTGGCGGCCGCTCCCGCAAGCCCGTCCACCCATTGAACCCATTGAACACATTGAACACATTGAACCCCTTTCATTTTCTGGAGCATTCTGATGTTGCGTAAATCTGGTCTTTCCCGCCGCATGTTGGCGGCTGCCCTGCTAGGTACGGGGGCAGTTTCCGCCCTGGCTGCACCCACGGTGTCGCGCTTGACGCCACCCAGCGAGTTGTTCGCCTCCAACAACCCCAACCCACCCTATATCGCGCGCTTCCTGCCAGGTCAACGGTTTGACTTGCAAGCCACGGTTCGGCTGGATGCAGGCACTACGCTCAAGGACTTTCAGTTCTTGGTCGACGGCATTGCTACCAAGCCTGCGCCAGGTACCACCAGTGTGGTGAGCAGCGGTTTGAGTCTGCCTAAGGACGTGAATGCGGCGGTTGTGTCGCAACGTGCTTTTTCCTTGCTCAAAGCAGGTGTGCACCGCTTGACCGTGCAGGCCACACAAAGTGACGGTCAGACTGTGTCGGCCCAGGGCAATTTTGAAATCGTCGCTCTGGAGCGCGAGGGCCGCCCTGCCAAGAACATCATCATCATGCTGGGCGACGGCATGGGCGCTACCCACCGTACCGCCGCTCGCATCATCGGCCGCGGCTACGCACAGGGCAAGGCCCAGGGCAGGCTTGCGATGGATACCTTTCCCTACACCGGCATGGTGATGACTTCGTCGCTGGACGCCATCGTGACCGACTCGTCGCCGGGCATGTCCAACTATGTGACCGGCAACAAGTCCGCCAACAACCAAGAGGGCGTATGGCCTGACGATACGGCCGATGCCTTTGACAACCCGCGTATCGAATACCTGTCGGAATACCTGCATCGCACCCAGGGCAAGGCATTGGGCGTGGTGACCACGGCCGACGTGTTTGACGCCACGCCCGCATCGATGGCGGTGCACACCAGCAACCGAGGCAATGGCACGGGCATCGTGGACCAATTCCTTGACGACCGCAGCCTGACAGGTTTGTCTGTGCTGATGGGCGGGGGGCGCAAGTGGTTCTTGCCGAATGGCGATGCACTGAAGGCCGATGGCTCGCGCGTCGGCCAAGCCCTGAACGGATCGCAGCGTGACAACCGCAGCGACTACGTGCTGCCAGCCGACGTGGTGGCCGGCTGGAAGGCTGCGCCTGGTGCCAAGGATGCCACGCGCGATTTGATTGGTGACTTCCAGAAGGCCGGCTATGCGTATGCGCCCGACCGCGCTGGACTGGATGCCCTGATGAGCGGCAACGGTGGTCCGGACAAGCTGCTGGGCCTGTTCTCGTATTCGAACATGAACGTCGCTTTTGACAAAATCAACAAGCGCCGTGGCGTGTCTACGATCGTGGACGATTATGGTTTTCCTGACCAACCCATGCTGGACGAGATGACCTCAGCCGCGCTGCAGGTGCTGTCCAAGAGCAAGAAGGGCTTTGTCGCCATGATCGAGGGCGCTTCCATTGACAAGCAGTCCCATCTGATGGACACCGACCGCTGGTTGCTGGAGGTGATTGAGTTCGACCGCGCGATCCAGGTGGCCAAGGACTTCGCCGCCAAGCACCCGGACACCATCGTCATCGTCACGGCAGACCACGAGTGCTCAGGCGCATCGATTATTGGGGCCTCTACCAAGCCGATAGCGGCACTGCGCGATGCGACCAACAGCCCGGGCGTGGCTGCCCAGCGCGATGCCGTGGTGGGTACCTACCAAGCTGCCAAGTTCCCCAAATACACCACGTCTGCCGATGGCTACCCCACCAGCACGGATGTGGACTACAAGATGCTGATCGGCTACGGCGCCAACGCCGACCGCTATGAAACCTGGCTGGCCAACGCCACACCCACGCAGGATTCGCAGCAGCCCTTCGTCGGCCAGGCACCGCAAAGCGGCTATCCCGAAAACCCCAATGTGCGCAACCAGAAGACTGGCTTCCTGGTGACGGGCCAGGTCCCCGGCGACCAGGCGGTACATACCGCCACGGACGTGCCTTTGTCCGCCTATGGCCGGGGTGCCTCGGCCTTCACCGGCGTGATGGACAACACCGACGTGTTCTTCAAACTGGCCAAGGCAGCCGGCAGCCGCTAATTGCTATCTAAATGAGAGCTTCCAGCGCAGGTTCTATCTGCGCTGGAAGCTCTTTTTATTTGAAATACAAAATCGGAGGGTTAGCCGTATTTCTTGATAGCCAGCGCTGCCTTGTGGACCAGGGAGGGGCCTTGGTAGATCAGGCCGGTGTAGATCTGCACCACGTCGGCGCCTGCCTGTATCTTGCTCACGGCGTCGGCCGCACTCATGACGCCGCCCACGCCCACGATGGGGAACGCTTTGCCCAGCGCAGTGCGCAGCTGGCGGATCACGCGGTTGCTGGCCTGCAGCACCGGCGCGCCACTCAGGCCGCCAACCTCTTCGCCGTGCTGCATGCCTTGTACCGCCTCGCGGCTGAGGGTGGTGTTGGTGGCGACGACGCCATCCATGGCGTGGCGCTGCAGCGTTGCTGCAATGACGGCGACCTGGGCTTCATCCAGATCGGGCGCAATTTTCACGAAGATGGGCACCCGCTTGCCGTGTTGCTGGGCCAACTGGCCGCGCCGCTCGGCTATGGCGCCCAGTAGGGCGTCCAGCGCCTCGTCGCTTTGCAGTGCGCGCAGGTTTTTGGTGTTGGGGCTGGAGATGTTCACCGTGACGTAGTCGGCGTGCGGGTAGACACCGTCCAGTGCCAGCAGGTAGTCGTCAGTAGCGCGTTCGATCGGAGTCGCGGCGTTCTTGCCGATGTTCAGGCCCAGCAGCATGGGTGTGCCGCCAGCCTTGCTGCGGAAGCGTGCGCGCTGCACATTGGCTACAAAGGCTTCCAGCCCGCCGTTGTTGAAGCCCAGTCGGTTGATCAGTGCGTTCGCCTGGGGCAGGCGGAACATGCGCGGCTGCGGGTTGCCCGGCTGGGCCAGCGGCGTGACCGTGCCCACCTCCACAAAGCCGAAGCCCATGGCGCCCAGGCCGTCGATGCAGCGGGCGTTCTTGTCCAGGCCAGCTGCCAAGCCCACGCGGTTGGGGAACTGCAGCCCGGCCAGGGTGACGGGGTCGCTTACCCGAGGCTGGCGGTACAGGCATTCCAGCGGCGTACCCTGGGTGCGGGCGATGGCATTGAGGGTGGCGTCGTGTGCGGCTTCGGGGTCCATGCCAAACAGAAACGGGCGGGCCAGGGCGTAGGGGATAAGGGGCATTGGATAATTGGGGTTTTTCTACTTAACCTCGGATTTTCCCAGATGACACAAGATGAACTGAAAACCCTGGTCGGCCAGGCTGCGTTGCGCTACGTGGTGCCAGGCGAAATTGTGGGTGTGGGCACCGGCTCCACCGTCAACAAGTTCATCGACGCGCTGGCCACCATCAAGGACCAGGTCAAAGGCGCGGTGTCCAGCTCGGAGGCCAGCACCGCCAAATTGAAAGCGCTGGGCATCACCGTGTTTGACGCCAACGACGTTGGCGAACTGGCGGTGTACATCGACGGCGCGGACGAGATCGACGGCCTGGGCCACATGGTCAAGGGTGGCGGTGCGGCGCTAACGCGCGAGAAGATCGTGGCTGCCCAGTCGCGCCAGTTTGTTTGTATTGCCGATGAGAGCAAGCTGGTCCAGACCCTGGGCCAGTTCCCGCTGCCGGTGGAAGTCATCCCCATGTCGTCGAACCGCCTGGTGCGCCAGTTTGCCGCCATGGGTGGCCAAGCCAAGCTGCGCCTGAAGGACGGCCAGCCGCTGGTGACCGATAACGGCCAGTACATCCTGGACGTGACAGGCCTGCAGATCAGCGACCCGGTGGCGTTTGAGAACCAGGTCAGCCAGTGGCCTGGCGTGGTGACCGTGGGCGTGTTTGCCTTGCAAAAAGCCCATGTCTGTCTGCTGGGCACCGCGCAGGGCGTGAAAACCCTGGAGTTTTAAGCCCTAAAACTGGATGCCGCGCGGGTTGCGGCTGGTATCTACCGGCTCGGCAGAAGGCTCCGCTGGGGCCGGAGCAGGTGCTACCGGCGCTGCTGCTGGAGGTGCCTTGCTGGCCACCAGGGGCTGGGCCGGCGCACGTTTGTAGCTGGCTGGCAGTACCGATGATTTTGGGTAGGCCGCAGCGTCCAGGTACTGCGTCCATTCCACATCCGAGAAGCCTTTGAGCTGCTGGCCGCCAATGGTGCCAAACGGCAGGCTGGTTTCACCGCTGATGCGGCGCAGTGCTTCGGCATCGGCATCGGTGTTCACGCTGCGCTCGGTAAACGGCACGCCGCGCTGCACCAGCAGATTGCGCGCACTTTCGCAGGGGCTGCAGCCGGTGCCGGTGTACAGCGTGACCGGGTAGCGCTTCACCACTTCTTGCAACTCGAACGGCAGTGACGCGGCATTCACCGCGCTGCTGCCGTTTTTGTTGGTGGTGGTGACCTTGGCCGGGCTGCTGGGCGCTGGTGGCTGGTCAGAGAACGTGACCTTGCCATCGGGGCCGACGATGCGATAAACCGTCTGGGCGCAGGCGCTGCCAGCGGCCAGTGCCAATGCGGCGCAGGCCAGTGCGGTGTGGATGGGAGCAATACGCATCGTGAAAATCCTCCAGGCCGTTATTAGGCCATGCCTTGGTGGCGCAGCAGTGCATCTAGCGTGGGGGCGCGGCCACGGAAGGCCTTGAACGACTCCATGGCCGGGCGGCTGCCGCCGGCTTCCAGGATGGACTGGCGGTAGCGGCGGCCGGTTTCGATGTTGGCTGCGCCGTCCGCGCCGGCCGTTTCTTCGAACGCTGCGTACGCGTCGGCGCTGAGCACCTCGGCCCATTTGTAGCTGTAGTAGCCCGCCGCGTATCCGCCGGCAAAGATGTGGCTGAAGGTGTGCGCGGTACGGCTGAAGGCCGGTGCCTGCAGCACGGCGACCTCGTCACGCACCTTGCGCAGCAGGGGCATGAAGTCCTGGGCCGGGTCGTGCTCGGTATGCAGCAGCATGTCGAAGAGCGAAAACTCGATCTGGCGCAGGGTTTGCAGGCCGCTCTGGAAGTTCTTGGCGGCGGTCATCTTGTCGAACAGCACGCGGGGCAGAGGTTCTCCAGTCACGACATGGGCTGTCATGTGCTTGAGCACATCCCATTCCCAGCAGAAGTTTTCCATGAACTGGCTGGGCAGTTCCACCGCGTCCCATTCCACGCCGCTGATGCCAGACACATCACGCTCGTTCACTTGGGTCAGCATGTGGTGCAGGCCGTGGCCGAATTCGTGGAACAGGGTGGTCACGTCGTCATGCGTCAGCAGCGGCGGCTGACCGTCCACGCCGTCAGCAAAGTTGCACACCAGGTGTGCCACCGGGGTTTGCAATGTGTTCGTATCGGGGCGCAGCCAGCGGGCGCGCACGTCGTCCATCCAGGCACCGCCGCGTTTGCCGGTGCGGGCCGACGGGTCCAGGTAGAACTGGCCTACCAGTTGGCGTGGTGCATCTGCCGATGTACCGCCTAGGCTGCGCTCTATGCGGTAGAACTCTACCGAGGGGTGCCACACGGGGGCGCTGTCGCGGCGGATGGAGACTTCGAACAGGGTCTCGATGATCTTGAACAGGCCGGCCAGAACCTTGGGTGCGGTGAAGTACTGCTTGACCTCTTGCTCGCTGAAAGCGTAGCGGGCCTCTTTGAGCTTTTCGCCCACATAGGACCAGTCCCACGGCTGGGGATCGGCCAGGCCCAGGTGCTCGGCGGCAAAGCTGCGCAGATCGGCCACATCCTTCTCGGCATACGGGCGGGCGCGCCCGGCCAGGTCGCGCAGGAAGTGGTGCCAGGAGACGTCGAGCGTCGGGCTCTGCGGCGGCAGGCCGAGGGTCTCGCGCATGCGCGGCAGGAAGTCGCCGACGGCGCAGAGGGTGTAGACGTACTCGTCGTTGTCGCCGAAGGCGCCGGGGAAGCGCCGGGCCAGCCCGAGGTGGTAGCGGTTGAGCCGCTCCACCGAGGCCCGGGTCGCCTCGCTGCGGGCGCCCTGGGTGAACCACGTCATCAGGTAGCCGCTGCCGTCGTGGAAGCGCTCCTCCCCGCGGTGCAACATCTTGCCCGTGCCCACCAGCGTGGCCGACGCCGTCGGCGGCAG
>JAPLPK010000095.1 GCA_026400275.1 Burkholderiales bacterium | reverse complement strand
CGTGCTGCAGCAGTTCAACCCGAAGATCGAAAAAGACGTGTACGACGTGCTGAGCCTGCGTGGCTCCATGAACGCCCGCAACACCCTGGGCGGCACCGCGCCCGCCCAGGTCAGCGCCCAGATTGCACGGCACCGCGCCCGCCTGGCCTGAACCGAATCGCTAGCAAATACATAGCTGCAAGCGCAGGATTTATCTGCGCTTGCAGCTATTTTTGCTTATGGTCAAAAAAAGCCTTACAGCTGATACACGCAGGCTTGACCCAGATCAACAGCAGGGCCGGGGCACCGGTCGCACAATGCCATCACACACCACACACAGTGGATGGAAGGAGCGACTATGCTGAAACACATTTTGCTGGCCACCGACGGTTCTGCCGCCTCTGACCATGCGGCCGCACTGGCCGTGGACCTGGCGCGCAATATGGGCGCCAAACTGACCGCCTTATACGCGGTGGACCCCTACCCCTACCTGGGCGTGGGTGAAGTCAGCGCCGAGGGTCTGCAGTACTACATGTCGGCCGCGCAGGAGGACGCCGCAGCGGCCCACGCCAAAGTCGCCGCGCTGTGCAGCCAGGACAAACCGGTGACGCTGATCCCGGTCACGGTAGAAGACCGCGCCGTGGCATCCGCCATCCTTGAATACGCCCATGGCCAGAATGTGGACCTGATCGTCGTAGGCTCGCACGGGCGGTCAGGTATTGCCAGGCTGCTGCTGGGCAGCACCGCCACCAAGGTACTGGCCGAGTCCAAACTGCCGGTGCTGGTGGCCCGCTAAGGCTGGCTCTTTAAGCCCGGTCTAAGCCCGGGCGGGCATACTCGCCATCCAGAAGGAGCGAGACCTGGATGCGACTGCTGCTGGTAGAAGACGACCCCATGATCGGCGAAACCGTGCTCGACGTGCTGCGCGCCGAGCACTTCGCTGTGGACTGGGTCAAAGACGGCGCCATGGCCGAAACGGCGCTGTGCACCCAGCAGTACGAGCTGGTGCTGCTGGACCTGGGCCTGCCCAAGAAAGACGGGCTGGACGTGCTCAAGGCCCTGCGCCAGCGCAAGGACAGCACGCCGGTGCTGATCGTGACCGCACGCGACGCCGTGGCCGAGCGCATCAAGGGCCTGGACGCCGGTGCCGACGACTACGTGCTCAAACCCTATGACATCGACGAGCTGCTGGCCCGCATCCGCGCCCTGACGCGGCGCAGCGCCGGCCGTGCCGACCCGGCGCTGGAAATCCACGGCCTGCGCCTGAACCCTGTTACCCACGAAGCCACGCGCGACGGCCAGGCCATCGCCCTGTCGGCCCGCGAATGGGCCGTGCTGGAGGCGCTGATGGCACGCCCCGGCGTCGTCTTCTCGCGCGCCCAGCTGGAAGAAAAACTCTACAGCTGGAAGGACGACGTCAGCAGCAACGCGGTCGAGGTGTACGTCCACGGCCTGCGCAAAAAGCTGGGCAGCGAACTCATCCAGAACGTGCGCGGCCTGGGCTACGTTATTCCCAAGCCATGACCAGCCCGTATTCCCTGCGCCGGCGCCTGCTGGGTTCGGTGATGACCGCCATCCTGGCCGCCGCGCTGTTCCAGGCAGCCTCGGCCTACCACGGGGCGCTGCAGCAGGCCGACGAAATGTTCGACTACCACCTGCAGCAAATGGCCTATGCGCTGCGCAGCGGCATGGCCGCCGCGCCCCAGCCGCTGGACCCGGACGACATCAATGACGAGAGCACCGACTACCTGGTGCAGATCTGGAGCGCCAATGGCGTGCAGCTATTCCAGTCGCACCACAACCGCCTGCCGCCGCAGGCCGTGCTGGGCTTTTCGGACGTAGTGCAGAACGGCACGCGCTATCGGGTGTATTCCATCCAGACGCCAGCCCAGACTATCCAGATCGCCCAAGACATGAGCGCCCGCCAGGCCCGCGCCCGCGCGCTGGCCGTGCGTGCCATGCTGCCCATGGCCTGGATGGCGCCACTGCTGATGCTGGCCCTGTGGTGGGCCATACGCCATGCGCTCAAGCCGCTGGAGCGCACGCGCCGCCAAATTGCCACCCGCGCCGCCGACGACCTGTCGCCCCTGCCAGACAGCGGCCTGCCCGACGAGGTGCGCCCCCTGGTGCACGAGCTGAACCTGTTGTTCGCCCGCTTGCATGCGGCGTTTGATGCGCAAAAGTCGTTTGTGGCGAATGCCGCGCACGAGCTGCGTTCGCCCCTGAGCGCGCTCAAGCTGCAGGCCCAGGCCCTGGGCCGCGCGGCCGATGGCCCGGCCCGCGATGTCGCCGTGGCCCGGCTGCACCAGGGCATAGACCGCGCCATCCGGCTGATGAACCAGCTGCTGGTACTGGCGCGGCAGGAGTCCGCCGCCGACACCCCGGCCAAGCCGCTGAATCTGCAAGACCTGGTACGCCTGGCCGTGGAAGAAGCCCTGCCGCAGGCGCATGAGCGGCAGATGGACCTGGGTGTGAATGCCGACGCTCCTGCCTGGGTACAAGGTCACGCCGAGGCCTTGCGCATCCTGCTGCGCAACCTGCTGGACAACGCACTGAAGTACACGCCAGCACAGGGCCGAGTGGATGTGGGCCTAGTCACCACGCCGGGCAGCACCACCTTGACCGTGGAAGACTCCGGCCCCGGCATTGCGCCGGCCGACCTGCCCCATGTGTTTGACCGCTTCTACCGCAGCACGGACGCG
>JAPLPK010000089.1 GCA_026400275.1 Burkholderiales bacterium | reverse complement strand
GCGCCGGCCTGACCACCGCCAACGACTATCTGCAGAAAATTCTGGCCATCCGCGTGGGCCTGATCCTGCGCACCAGCCTGCCGGAAAAAGACACGGCTACCACCGCCAGCAGTCTGAGCCTGTTCTCCGACCTGGGCAGCGGCGTGACGTATACCCGCACACTCACGGACGCAGAAAAGCTGTACCGCTACCGCACCGTCGAGACGACGATCCCGGTGCGCAACCCCATGATGCTGCAATGAGGCCCCGCCTGCGCAAGCACCTGCATACGCGTCCGCCGCATCAGGCCCAGCGCGGCATGGTGATGGTCATGACCTTGATCTGCCTGGTGCTGATGCTGGTGGCCTCGGTGGCCCTGATGCGCTCGTCCACCAACAGCCTGCTGCTGGCCGGCAACTTTGCCTTCAAGCGCGACCTGCTGAACCAGGGCGAGCGCGGTATGGCGGCGGCCGTGGCCTTGCTGAACACCGGCGCCCTGGTGACCGAAACCGCACGCACCACCGACCAATTGACGCTGAATTACTCGGCCTCCACGCTGGCGTCGAACGCGCAGGGCATACCGCTGGTGCTGGTGAACGACAGCACCTTCACGTCAGCCGGCATGACCGACACCACGGCGATCAGCGACACCACAGCCGGCGTCACCATCCGCACCGTGATCGATCGGCAATGCGTGGCCGCCGGCGCCTACAGCTCCACCAGCTGCGTATCCAGCGCGACCAAGACCAACGCAGCCCAGGCGGGCACGATCTGGATCAAACGCGCCAAGGCCCCCGGCAATGCCAGCTACCGCATCAGCGTGCGCGTCACAGGTCCGCGCAACACCCAAACCTTCCACCAAATGATCGTGTCGCAGTGAGCGGCGTCGCAATGTCTCGGCAGCAGGAGTCCGCCATGTTGATTTCTATTCTTCGTTCATATCTGGCCCGGGGGCTGACGGCCTGCTTGCTGGCGGTGCTCGGCGCAGTGCTGAGCTTGCCGGCGCGCGCCATCGACCTGGCCGACTACCCCCTGTTCTCCACCGTCAAGGTGCCGGGCAACCTTGCGCTGGCCTTGTCGGTGGAGTGGCCCACGGCCACCACCTCGGCCTATATGAGCACCACGGCCTACGCCACGGGCAGCACCTTCATTGGCTACTTCGACTCCGAGAAGTGCTACCAGTATGTCTACAACTCCAGCACGCCGTCCAGCAGCTACTTCTTGCCCATCAGCGCGGCCAGCAGCCACTCCTGCAGCAGTGCCACCCAGCCGGCCTGGAGCGGCAATTACCTGAACTGGGCATCCATGCAAACGCTGGACGAGTTCCGCTGGATCATGACCGGCGGCTACCGCAGCACCGACACCAATACAGGCGCCACCACCGACACCATCCTGACCAAGACCTACGCGGTCAACGACAGCACTACCTCAGCCCCCGACAAGGCCACCACCACCGCCACGCTGACTGCATCGGGCACGCCATTTACCGCCTGGACCACGGCTTCGTCCCGCATCCGCGCCCTGGGCAACCGCATGTGGATCACCAGCGGCGGCGACCTGACCAATGCCACCACATCGGGCACCGGCACCAAGGCCCTGGTGGATTATTCCGGCCAGGGCAGCAGCGCCAGCAGCACCAGCGTCTACCAGCTCTATATCAACGTGGCCGTGTGCGTGTCGGCTGCATTGAAGGAAGACAACTGCGTGCTGTACGGCAGCACCTACAAGCCTGAAGGTTTGATGCAAACTTATGCCATGCAGCTGCGCTTTTCGGCCTTCAGCTACCTCAACCACAACGGTGACAGCAGCGTCACCGGCCAGCAGCGCGACGGCGGTGTGCTGCGTGCGCGCATGAACTACATCGGCCCCAAGATGCCCGTACCTGGCTCGGCCGATGTGACCAACGCAGGCACGGTCACCATCAGCGGCAACACCCTCAATGGCGGCTACCCCGAATGGAGTTCCACCACCGGCATCATGGCCACCAACCCCGACTCGGCCGATGCGGCCGACACGGTCAGCACCTTTGGCCTGGCGTCCACGGCCGTAGTGCAGAGCGGGGTGATGAACTACCTGAACAAGTTCGGCAACTACTCGCACGCCTACAAGTCCAAAGACCCGGTGTCCGAGTTGTACAACACGGTGCTGCGCTACTACAAAGGTCTGGCGAACTGGGCGCCATACACATCCGCAACATCTCAGTCCAGCACTACTGCGACCACCACGGCATCTGCCACCACCTACGCCACCTATGCCGATGGCTTCCCCGTCATCACCAAGTGGCGGGTCAGCGATAGCAGCAGCATGGGGGCCGATCCCATCCTCTATTCCTGCCAGAAGAACTTCATCCTGGGCATAGGCGACGTGAACACCCACCGCGATGCCAACCTGTACGGCAGCACCCTGCGCTCGGGCAACACCATCGACGCGTCCACCGCCTATCCGTCGGACGACACCTCGGTCAACGCCGCCACGGCCACCAACATGGTCGGCACGCTGGAGGGCAACTCGTCTCTCGGCAGCCTCTACGGCGACACAGGCACCAGCACCTGCAGCACCTCGACCTACCAGCAGTGCGACACCTACTACATCGCCGGCTTGGCCTACGACGCGCACACCGTGGACCTGCGCTCCGACTGGACCGGCACACAGACCATCAACACCTACTGGCTGGACGTGATGGAGAACCAAACCTACCGCCACAAAAACCAGTATTGGCTGGCCGCCAAGTACGGCGGCTTCACCGTGCCCAGCGGCTTTACGCCGTACTCCAGTAGCAACAGCACCACCACGCTGAGCGACGGCACCTGGTACACCAACTCCGACACCAGCTCGGGCCTGACGACCATCAGCAAGTCCACCCAGTCCGGCAGCAGCAGCGTCACGTTCTCTACCGACACCACCTACGACAAACGCCCCGACAACTACTACTTCGGCAGCTCCCCGGCCACCATGAAGTCCAGCCTGACGGCCGCCTTCAACAAGATTTCCAGCGAGCTGAGCTCGGCCAACAGCACCACCTACGCCATGGCCTCGCCCAATGTGGTGACCGGCAGCGCCAGCTATTCCGCCAGCTACGACCCGGCCAACTGGACTGGCAGTGTGATCGGCGCCACCGTCAGCTACGACACCAGCGGCAACGCCACCATGACCGCGCAGTGGAATGCGCGCGACTTGTTGGAGGCCACGACCAGCCCCGCCAGCACGCGCAAGATCATCACCTACTGCGACAGCGCCACCACGCCCGCGGGCATCGCCTTCACCGCCACGGCCATGGCCGCCTGCCCCACCACCGGGCGGCTGTACTACCCCTCGTTTGCCAGCATCACCGGCACCACGTCCACCTCCAGCACGGCAGCGGCGGACTACCTGGCCTACCTGCGCGGCGACCGCAGCAACGAACTCAGCGCTACCGTAACCGCCACCAACCGCATCTACCGCAAGCGCAGCTATTTGCTGGGCGACTTCGTGGGCTCCAAAACCACCGCCGTGGGCGCACCCAGCATGCCCTACTACGAGATGTACAACCTGGGCTACACCGCCTTCAAGCAAAGCTACACCAGCCGCAAAACGGTGGTCTTCGCGGGCTCTAACGACGGCATGCTGCACGCGTTCGACGGCACCATGCCCGGCACCACCAGCACATCCACCACCGCCAACTGCTCCACCTGCGGGCAAGAGCTGTTTGGCTTCATCCCCAGCTTTGTCTACGGCACATCGTCCACCGCCGCTACCTCGGGCCTGGCGTCTTTCGGCAGCCCCACGCGTTCACACTACTACCTGGTGGACGCCACGCCGCTGGACTTCGACGTGGACATCAGCAAGGTCTGCAGCAGCGACACCAGCACCACCACGGCCGTGTGCAGCAAGGTCAGCACCACGCCAGACTGGCGCACCCTGCTGATCGGCGGCCTGGGTAAGGGCGGCAAGGGCTACTACGCGATGGACGTCACCAACCCCGGCACGCCCGAGACCACCAGCAGCGGCGTCACTACCAGCGCCACCTACGGCGACTGGACCAGCGAGGCCAACCTGGCCGCCCGGGTGCTGTGGGAGTTCCCTAAGACCAGCGACACCACCACCATCGCCCGCATGGGTTACAGCTTCGGCGCGCCCTCGGTGATGAAGACCGCCAAATACGGCTGGGTGGCGGTGTTCACCTCCGGCTACAACAACAGCGACGGTAAGGGCTATTTCTTCTTCGTCAACCCGCGCACCGGTGCCTTGCTGGAAACCGTGGTCACGCCCGAGGGCAGCACCACCACGCCGCTGAACATGGCCCATGCATCGGCCTACACCTACAACCAGACTGACTACACCGCCGACGCCATCTACGCAGGCGACCTGCAGGGCAATCTGTGGCGCGTGGACCTGACCGGCACCACCGCCGCCTATTCCATCGTCAAGATGGCCACCTTGTACAAAACCTCCGGCACGCCCCAGCCCGTCACCACCCGCCCCCTGGTCGAGGTAGACCCCAACACCGCCAAGCGCTATGTGCTGGTGGGCACTGGCCGCCTGCTGGCCGATAGCGACATCAGCAGCACCGCCATCCAGAGCATCTACGCCATTTATGACGGCACCAGCGGCAACGGCGCATTCCAGGCCGCCAGCGTGTACGCCACGCCGCTGACCCGCAGCGACCTGGAGGCCAACACCAGCACGCTCACCGGCATTGGCAGCGCGCCCACCTCCACCGCCGGCTGGTACTTCGACCTGTCGGCATCCACCACCAGCCCCTACGTGGCCGAGCGCGTCAACGTGACACCCACGGCCTACAGCGGCTCGGCCTTCTTTGGCGTGAACCTGCCCAACGGCAGCGTGTGCAGCCCATCCGGCACGGGCTATGTGCTGGGCTTCAGCATCTCCACCGGCAAGAGCGTGCTAACCGACAGCGCGGGCACGCTGATCGCCAAGTCCAGCACCATGTCTGGCGTCATCACTGACCTGGTGGTGCAGAACGTGAACGGCAAGCTGCGCGTGCTGGCCGGCGACAGCACCGGCACCACCGCCACCACGCCCGCCACCCTGACCACCGCCACTGGCGTGCGGCGCCTGAACTGGCGCGAAGTCTCGGCGCAGTAGGTGTTTGCGATGGCATGGGTGAAGAAGCAGCGCGTGCTGGTCGGCGCCATTCTGCTGTCCGTACTGGGGCATCTGGCGGCATGGTGGGGCCTGCAATCCGCCAAGCCCCGGGCGCCGCCCGTGGCGGCGGTGCAGGCTGCCCCTGTGTTGCAGGTGCAGCTGCTGGCAACTCCATCCGCTGTTGCGACGATCACGCAGGCTGCCCGCGCGCCGGCTCCATTGCTTGCGTATCCGCATCCGGTGCCCGCCGTGCAGGCCGAGCCAGACCCCTTCATCCCGGCCGAGCTGCTGGACCACCCGCTGGTCCCCCGGTCCGCACCCGACACGGCGCTGCTGGACGGCTTGAGCTTCACCGGCCTGCCCGTGCGCCTGCGTCTGTACGTGGACGCCCTGGGCCGCGTGGTCGATGTGGTGGTGCTGCAGGCCGACGCGGGCGATGAAGAGGCCGTCGCCCACATGAAAGCCATGTTCCTGGCCACGGCCTACATACCCGGCCAGCTGCAGGGGGCGGTTGTGCCGGCGCGGCAGGATATTGAGCTCAGCCTGGGCGACGCTTCCTGACTGCAGCGGCGTATATAAAAAATATGCCTCTGGCGCAGGAAATACCTGCGCAAGCAGCTATCAATTAAATAGCGTTAGCGTGGTTTGGCAAAGCCGCCATCGGCCCAGGCTACGGCGCTGCTGCGCGTCAGCTTGAAGCTGGGCGCCACGCGCACCTCGGCCAGGGTGTCGCCGCCATCGTCTTCGGCGCGCAGGGTGGCGCTGGGGTTGTCTTCGTCGGGCGTAATGTCCAGGTAGACGGTGACGCGGCATGCGTTGGCCGTGACGGTGATGCTCTGGTGCAGACTGGCGTGCAGCTGTTGCTCGTGCCGGCGCACGAACTCGTTGGCCGTCTTCACCAGGGTGCTGAAGGCGCTGCTGTCCAGCGGTTTGGGGTTCTTTTTGTCGCGCCCCATGGTCCAGGGGCCTACCAGGGCCGGTTCGGGCTCGCCGTCTTTCAGCATGGCCACGGCCCAGCCGTCGTCGTCTTCGTTCTTGATGACCTGGGCGGTCCAGCCGTCGCCGGTCCAAAGGCGGGGTTCTTGTATCTTGGTGGGGGCTTCGTCGTGCGGGGTGTCGTTAGGCATGGGAAATTTTAAACGGCCGGTTTTTGCGGCCCCGGCTGCCAGGCCAGCCCCAGCAGTGCCACGCCGCAAAAGCCCGCACCCGCATAAAACGTGGCCGCTGCGCCCCAGCCGTCCCACAGCAGGCCGGCCAACACACTGGCCACCAGCATGGCCAGGCCGCTGACCAGGTTGAACAGGCCATAGGCCGTACCGCGCAGCGTGGCCGGCGCGGTGTCGGCCACCATGGTGGCCAGCAGACCCTGGGTGATGCCCATGTGCACGCCCCACAGCGCCACGCCTGCCAGCACCACACCCCAGTGGCTGCTGTGCGCCAGCACCAGGTCGGCGGCCACCAGCACCAGCAGGCCGATAGCCAGCAGCTGCCTGTGCCCCATGCGGTCCGATAGCTTGCCAAACGGGTAGGCCGACGCGGCGTACACCAGGTTCATCGCCACCATCACCAGCGGCACCAGGGCCACAGGCATGCCGCCTTGCTGGGCGCGCAGCACCAGAAATGCCTCGCTGAAGCGCGCCAGCGTGAACACCGCGCCTATGCCCACCACCCACCAGTAGGCCGGGCTCAGGTGGCGCAGGTTCTCGCGGCGGATGGGGTTGTTGCGCTTGGCGCCGGGCTGGGGCGCGGGCTCCTGCAGGCCAAAGAACAGCAGGGCCACAGCCAGCAGGCCGGGCACTACCGCCACCCAGAACACGGCGCGGAAATCGTTGGCCCACAGCAGCATCAGCCCCACGGCCACTAGCGGCCCGGTGAAGGCGCCCACCGTGTCCAGCGACTGGCGCAGGCCAAACGCCGCGCCGCGCAGATGGGGCGGCGTGATGTCGGCCACCAGCGCGTCGCGCGGCGCACCGCGTATGCCTTTGCCCACCCGGTCCAGCAGGCGCGCCGTCAGCACCAGGCCCATGCCGGGGGCCATGGCAAACAGGGGCTTGGTCAGCGCGCCCAGGCCGTAGCCCAGCAGCGCCAGGCCCTTGCGCTTGCCCAGGTAGTCGCTCAGCGTGCCCGAAAACACTTTCACGATCAGCGCCGTGGACTCGGCCAGCCCTTCGATGACGCCCACCGTCAAAGCGCTGGCACCCAGCACCGTCACCATGAACAGCGGTAGCAGGCTGTGCACCATCTCCGAAGAAATATCCATCAGCATGCTGACAAAGCCCAGCACCCAGATGCCGCGCGGTATTTGGCCCAGCGTGCCGGGGGCGTGGGGTGCGGCCATGGGCTTAGTCCGCGCGTTGGGCCTGCTTGGCGGCACGGCGCAGGTCGCGCGCCATGCCGGTGGCCAGTGCCAGGCGGCGCATCAGCCAGGGCGTGAGGTCGTCTTGCTGCAGCGGGTCGGGCCGGGGCTGGAAGGGGCGCTCTATCAGCGCCTCGGGGCTTTCTTCGTCCATGTCGGCGCTGCCCACGCCACCACCCGCTTCGCCGTCCAGTCCGGTCATGATCGTGTCGGGTGCGTCCTTGGGCGGGGCGGCTAGTGCATCGGTGATCTGCTGCGCGGCCTTTTGCAGGGCTGGCCCGGCCACCGCCATGTCCAGCTGGGGACGGCGTAGCAGCAGCAGGGATTTGATGGCCGTCAGCTGCGCCAGCAGCCGGTAGCTGCGGGCCTGCACCGCCTCCAGCGGCGCTAGCGGCGGGCGCACTTGGCTGGGCTCGGCCAGGCTGCGCTGGGTGGCCATCGTCAGGGCCGACAGGCTGTCATATGCCTCGCGCCGCGCCAGCCGCCAGGGCAGGTCTGACGCCTGTGCCGGCTCGCTAAGCGCCAGGGCCAGCTTGGCGTGCTGGCTTTGCGCCTGCATGCTGCGCCGTACCAGGCCGGGCAGCTGGTTTCGCTCCCAGGCCGGCAGCACGTAGCTGAAGATGCAGCGTGTCGCCCACGCGCTCGACCACGGCAAAGCTGGGCGCCACGCCCACCAGCAGCATGTGCGCCTGCAACAGCCCGGCCAGCGTGGCAAAAATAGTGGTGTACAGGTAGCGCCGCAGCGCAAACGCATGGGCCAGCCCCATGGACAGCGCGGTAATGGCCAGCAGGGTGCGCGCGCCGGGGTGCGTGGCCAGCACCCCCATCACCATCAGGCAGCCCAGCACCGTGCCCGCCACCCGCGCATCGCGCCGCTGCAGCGTCTGCGCCAGGTTGCCGCGCATCACCACCACGATGGTGGTCAATATCCAGTACTTGTGCGCTGCCCAGGGCAGATGTTGCGACACTACGTAGCCTGCACCCACCGCTAGCGTGGCGCGCAGCGCATAGCGCAGCGTGGGCGCGCGCCAGGTCAGCTGGCCTAGCAGTGGCGCCCAGGCCCAGCGCGTGGGGCTCACAAACAGCTGCCATTGCGTGCGCACCGCCGCTAGCTCGGGCGGCACGTCGCCGCGCGCCAGGGCGGCTATGCGCACCGCCTCGTCGTTGATGTGGCTGATGCGGTCGGCCATGCTGTGCAGCAGGGCCACGGCGCGCCGCTCGGCCGGCAGCACGGCCTCGTCCATGAAGCTGTGGCGCGGCGGCAGCGACTGGATCAGGTCGCCACGCAGCGGGGCGATGGGCGCCAGGGCCTGCAGGCGCTTGCCCAGCAGCAGCGACAGGCTCAGCTGCTCCAGCTGCAGTGCGGTGGTGTTCAGCACCTGCTGCAGCGCGGGCAGGCGCACGGCGCTGCTCTCTACCAGCAGCAGCATGTCCAGATCCAGGTCGCAGGCCAGCTGGTGGTCACGCGCCTCCAGCAGGCCCAGCAGCACCGCCGCCATGCGCATGCGCGCCGGGTTGGTGGGCGACTCCAGCACCACGTCGCGTGTGTTTTGCAGGTGCTCGGCAAAAGTGGCTTGCTGCTCCAGCATTTTGGCCAGCAGCGCCTGCGGGTCGGCGCTGGGCGAGAAGCGCTGCGCCTGGGTGCGCAGAATCTGCGCAAAGCTGTGCATGCACTCGGCCAGCAGCTGCACGCGGTAGCGCCGGTTCAGCCAGTGCGTGGTGCATACACCCCACACCAGGTACAGCCCCGCACCCAGCGCAAACCAGCCGCCGTGCACCGCTATCTGGTCCAGCTCGCCCACGGGCGGCGCGGCCATGGAAAACAGCATCGAGAACAGCAACGAAAACGTCAGCGGCCCGCCGCGCTTGCCCCAGGCCATCATCATCACCGCCAGGAACGTGCCCGCCACCAGCACCACGCCCAGCAGCAGCACGTCTTCGCGTACTAGCTGCACCAGCATGAACAGCGGCGTGCCCAGTAGCGGCGCCGGCAGCATCTGCATGATCTTGCGCCGGCGCGGCGCGGGTACGTCCGGCAGACTGGTAATAAGCACCCCCACCGCCGCGCTGGACGCCCCCGCCAGACCCGCCGCCTCAAAGATCAGCAACATGATGGCGATCAGCCCCAGCGTCACGCTCAGCCCATTGGCCACGTAGTGGCTCAGCGCCACGCGCAGGAAGTTTTCGCCTCGGGAGAGGAGGCGGGTGGAGAGGTTGGGGTCTATCTGGCGGGATACAGGGGGCATGCTGGTCAATTTAGCAGACTCAAGCTGACGCAGGTTTATACTTGCACTGGTTTTTGTACAAGTTTGAGGGGGCTTTCATGCGCATCATTACCTATTCGGAAGCCCGCAGCTCGCTGAAATCGGTGCTGGATGCTGTGAGCGCCGACGCTGATGTCACGATCATCAGCCGCCGAGACGGTGCGGACGCCGTGGTCATGTCGCTGGACCATTACCAAAGCATCATGGAAACCATGCATTTGCTGTCCACCCCCGCGAATGCCGCCCATTTGGCGAAGTCCATCGCCCAGCACAAGGCCGGCAAGGCTGTGCGCCGGGAACTGGCCAAAGGCTAAACCGGTGGCGCGCTCCATTCGCTTCACCCCGGCGGCCTGGGTCGACTACACCTATTGGCAGGGCCAAGACAAGAAAACCCTGAAGCGTATCAACACCCTGATCGAAGCCACGGTGTGCGAGCCCTTCGCCGGTATCGGCAAGCCAGAGCCGCTGCTGGGCAACTTGGCCGGCTATTGGTCCCGGCGCATCGATGAAACCCATCGGCTGGTGTATGCCATGGACGATGCCGACCTGGATGTGGTGGCTTGCCGGGGGCATTACGACTATTGAGGCTGCGCACACGCGGCAGACCTGTGCTGACTAGGTATGGGGCTCTGAAACTGGGGCTGGCCATGTTATGTGTCCCATGGCTGGGCTGTGTACGGGCTGGCCAAATTTCTCTATATGGAAGACCTCATCCTCGGCGTTCGGGGCTTGTACGGACACATAAAACACAGTTGCAGTTGGAAACAAAGGGACGATGTGGTGCTGCTGTGCGCCGGCTGGAAGGCATGGACCCGTGGGGCAGAGCGATTGGCCAACGCATGCCGCAGCAAGGCGTGCGCAAAAAGGGCGATAAATGCAAGTTCGGCGCCCACGGAATCCGGGTCACGATCGAGAAGGTCAGCAATGGCCTGGAGCCATTAGACCGAATGACAAACCCGCTGCGTGTGGGTTTTCTTTTGTACGCATGGCAGGAGGAGCTGCGCGGTGCAAAAAACCGTACCGCTGACCACTTGGTGGCAACATGGAGCGGCAATGAAAAATCCTGCTATGTATTAGATAGCAGGCTTTTTGGTATCCATAAGGATTGTTTGGTGGCCTGGGACGGAATCGAACCGCCGACACAAGGATTTTCAATCCTCTGCTCTACCGACTGAGCTACCGGGCCAAGACCACTATTATATACCAAATTTAAGTGCGTTTTCCACGGCTAAGATCTATTCCTAGTTGCTTTAGTTTCCGATATAGATGTGTGCGCTCTAAACCGGTTTGTTCGGCTACGCGTGTCATGGATCCACCTTCTTGGGCGAGGTGGAATTCAAAGTAGGCTTTCTCGAAGCCATCTCGTGCTTCACGCAATGGCTTGTCCAGGTTGAACGTCTGTTGAGCATGTGGGCTTCCGTCAGCGTTATGTAGTGTTTGCAAGCCGATGCTGGCAAGTTCGCTGGGTAATTCGGAGGCTGCGGCTTTGAGCTCGACGGGGTGGGTTGGCGTTGGGGCAGCTGGCTTGCGTGTGGCGTTGCGTGTCAGGCCAAGTTCTACGGCTTTGAGCAGCTTCTGGAGTGTGATGGGCTTTTCCAGGAAAGAATAAGCGCCTATGCGGGTCGCTTCTACGGCGGTGTCGATGGTGGCGTGCCCGCTCATCATGATGACGGGCATGGTGAGTGTGCCGGTAGCCGCCCATTCTTTCAGGAGGGAGACGCCGTCCGTATCGGGCATCCAGATGTCCAGCAAGACCAAATCATGGCGCGTGCGTAGGTGTGCAGCTCGGGCCTCGGCGGCATTCTCTGCAAGTTCGACGTTGTGGCCTTCATCGTTGAGGATTTCGAAGAGGAGATCGCGTATGCCGAGTTCATCGTCGACGACCAAAATGTTTGCCATGGTTGAGAGCGCGTTCCCGAATGAAAATAAAACGTTGCAGCGCGTGTTAGGCAGCTGCTTTGTTGTGTATGGAGAATGATAACGATACTTGCGCCCCAACCACCATACCATCTGCGATGCGGTTGGAGAGGTCTATACGGGCGCCGTGTTCATCGGCGATTTTCTTGACGACAGCGAGTCCAAGTCCGGTGCCTCGGCTCTTAGTGGTCACGTAGGGCTCAAAAGCGCGCTTCAAGATATTTTCTGGAAAACCGGAGCCGTGGTCGTTCACCGTCAGGCGCACGCGTTGTACGCTGGGAATCCATTGTGTGCGCAAAAGAACTTGCTGCGTTTGGCCGGATGCGGCCTTGGCTTCGGAGGCATCTTGCGCATTCTGCAGCAGATTGTGGATGACCTGGCGCAGCTGTTCTGCATCGCCCAGAATCGGAGGGCATAGACCGTCGAGTTCGGCGGAGATTTGCACTGCAGATGCATCGTACAACTGCAGCACGTCCTGTACGAGGGGGTTCAGGTCGAGTGGCTTGAGATCCGCACTAGGTAGCCGGGCATAGTCTCGGAATTCATTGACCAGGCGTTTCATGGCTTCGACCTGGTCCACAATGGTTTTGACGGATTTGGTGAGCAAGGCTTGTTCCGGTTCGGCCACCTTGCCAGTGAGCTTCATCTCCAGCCGTTCCGCAGACAGCTGAATCGGCGTCAGCGGGTTCTTGATTTCGTGCGCCAGTCGGCGCGCGACTTCGCCCCAGGCCTGGGCACGTTGGGCCGATACCATCTCCGAGACATCATCAAATACCAGCAACCGGTTGCTGCCAGGTAGTTCAGCACCTCGCGCTATTAAAACAATAGCATCTTGCGCAAATGGTGATTGCGTGCCGTTCAGTTCAAACGACTGCTGCCAATGGTCCAGCCCGTGGTGTGCTTGCTCACTGGCGAAGGCGGAAAATTGCTCTTGTACGCGCTGCGCGAAATGTTCCAGCCCCGTTACTTCGGCGAGTGGCTTGCCCTCGTACGCAGCCAGCGGTACGCGCAGGATGCGGGTGGCACCTGGGTTGCTGGATTCGATGACATTCTGCTGACTCAGCACGATCACACCGGCAGTCAGGTTGTCCAAAATGGTTTGCAGATTGGCCCGCGCGGCGCTGACCTGGGCCATGCTGTGGTCCACCGCCGAACGTGCGTCCGCAAGTTGCTGTGTCATGTCGGCGAAGGAGCGCGTCAATCCACCGAGCTCATCCTTACCCTGTAGTACCGACTTGGGCGTCAGATCCCCGGCGGCCACCTGCCGCACACCTTCCGCAAGCAGCAGTAGTGGACGCGCTAGCTGGTTGCCCAGCACCACGGCCAGCAGAACCGCGCCGAAGACGGCCAAGAACAGGCTGAGTGTCAGCGTGCCGATGTACATGCGTTTGAGCCCGTTACGGGCCAGGGCGCGCTCCTGGTACTCGCGGTTGGCGGCTTGCACCGCCAGAGCGTTGTCCACCAGTTGCTGGGGCAGGGTTTGGGTGAGCTGCAGGTAACGTGGCTCTGCCAGCAGCCCCACGCCCGGGCTGGCCACGACCGCCAATGCCTTGATTTGTGCTGGCGTGCCCGGTGTAAGTCCGGTTTCGTCCAGGCCCTCGATAGAAGCAACAGCCTTCTGGCTGCGCACATTGCGTAGTTGTTGGCTGCTGGGGTGCTCCGGATTCAGTAGAAAGCGAGATTGGCCGGCGCTGGCAATCGGCTGTCCACTGGCATTCCACAGCACCACGTCATTTACGCTGAGCTGGTCGCGCATGCGCTCCAGTGTCAGGCCAGCGGCGGCATCCGGGGTATCCGAGAGCTGCCGGCTGGCGCTACGGGCCTTGTCGGCCAGGTCATTGGCCAATACATCCAGGGTCGTTCTACCCAGGTTCACGCCGGCGTCCAGCGCGCCTTCCACCTTGACATCAAACCAGCTCTCGATGGAGCGGGACACGAATTGGTAGGACACCACATAGATCAGCAAGCCTGGCATCAGGCCGACCAGCGCAAAAATGGTGGCTAGTTTGACCAGCAAGCGGCTGCCGAACTTGCCTTTGCGCAGCCGCGTCAACAGGCGCACAGCCATCCACACAATCACCGAGAGCAAGGTGGCCGCCACCACGACGTTGACAGCAAAAAGGCGGGTGTAATTGCGTTCGAATAAAGCCCGATTGCTGGTGGATTGGGTCAGCAGCAGCAGCAGAATCAACCCTACCGCCATAGCCACCACGACGCCAACCACCACCGCCCAGCGCAGTGCGCGGGTGCTGCTTTGCGCACTACGTGCGGATGGCTGCTTCATTTGCTGCCTTCTTGTCCTAGGCGGATATTGCGGCTGCCGGAGAGGCTCCAGTCGGCCTGGCCCAAGGTGCTGATCTGGAACGGTCGGGGGAGCTGTGATACATCCAGACGGAAGCTGAAGTCCAGGTGGGTCTTGCCATCGAACTCGACATCGGTTGCGTCGGCAATTTTCCAATGGGAAAAGCGCTGTATGTAGGTGAGTGCGTCAGACAGGGATTCGAAGTTCTGGCTCAGCGTCACGCCCAGCCCGCTATTGCCTATGGGGGTCGGAGAAACGTTCAGGCGCCAGCGCCGTGTCAGCGGCAGATAGGCCAGACGCATGTGGCGCGCCTCCGAGGCCTGCTTGCGGTCGTACCAGTACCAGCGGTCACGCAGAACTTCCACCTCGGCCACAAAGAACATGGGGATGCCTTTGTGCAAGGCATCTTCTACCAGGCTGGGCAGCTCGAACTTCAGGTTGGCGGAGAAAAACACGCCGCCGTCTTCGCGCTCTACCTGCATCTGGTTGATTTCCACAATGGTGTTTTCGGCCCAGACATGGGTCTGCAGGCACAGCACAACATAGGCGCACAAGCGCAGCAGGACCCGGCTAAGCCGCACGCTTTTCCAGTAACGCGTAAAAGAATCCATCGTTATCACACAGAACATTGTCGGCTAGGGTATCCGCCGAAGTCGCCGTGTGGGGGATTAAGTGCCCGGGTGAGGGTTGTAAAAGCGCGTCGGTGTGGCGCGCAAGGAACGTTTCCACCTGGTCGCGCCCTTCCGCATGGAACAGCGAGCAGGTGCAGTAGAGCAGGCGTCCACCGGGGCGTACCAGAGGCCAAAGCTGTTGCAGCAGGCTGGCCTGTATGGCGGCCAATTGGGCAATATCGGTCTCGCGGCGCAGCCAGCGCACATCCGGATGGCGGCGCACGATGCCGGACGCAGTGCAGGGCGCATCCAGCAAGATGGCATCGAACAACTGGCCGTCCCACCAGCTGGCGGGTTGGTTGGCATCGGCCGCCCGCACCGTGGCGTTCAAGCCCTGGCGCTGCAGATTCTGGCCAATGCGTTCGCAGCGAAGCGGGTCGATGTCCAGGGCGGTGACGTCTGCGTTGGCCAACTCCAGCAGGTGGGCGGTCTTGCCACCCGGGGCGGCACAGGCGTCCAGAATGCGCAAGGGCTGGCTCAGGTCCCAGCCCTGCAACAGCAAGGGCGCGGCTAGTTGTGCGGCGGCATCTTGTACCGAGACGGCGCCTTCGGCAAAGCCCGGGATCTGCTGGACCGGCATGGGGTTGGCCAGAAGTACGCCAGAAGCGCCGACCGGGGTTGCTGCAATATTCATAGCTGCCAGCGCAGATATTACCTGCGCTGGAGTCGATTTTCTTGCATTAACCCGCAGGCTCATGGGGGCGTGCGTATTATTGGCTTGCAAGATGTTTTGCCACTGCTGTGGCTGCTCTTGCTTGAGCCGCTGAATCCACCAACGGGGGTGGTTCCACAGTGCCACCGGGTCGCGGTTGGTAGCCGCCACCAGCGCCTCTCGCTCCCGTAAAAAGCGGCGCAGGCAGGCGTTGATGAAGCTGGCCTGCGCCTTGGCTTTGCCACGTTGTGCAGCCTCCACCGTTTGGTCCACCAGCGTGAAGATTTCATAGGGCGCTTCGCCGTCCAGCCAAACCAGAGCCAAGGCTGTGCACAGCAGCGCGTCTGCCGGCGCCGGTGGTGCGCGGCGCGCCAGCTGCAAACGCAGGGCTTCGGCGCGGCCCAGGTTGCGCAGGGTATGGAACACGATAGCCTGCACCCCGGGGCGCAGGAGGCCATTGACGGCCGCCAAAGAGGGCGTGGCCGACGCCCCGCCACGGATGGCAAGCAAGACGTCCGCTGCAGCTTGCAGTTGGCGCCAAAGAGGAATCGGCGCGGCATTGTGCGGCGCCATTTTTTGACCCTGCGCGGGGGATTCGGTCATAGGTGAAAGTATCTCGGGTGGCAGAGTTTCAAAATGCTTGGGCCATGCGAAAGCCAAACAGCCAAGCCAATAGCCGGGCCGGAAATTGCGCAATGGCGGCGTTATAGCTGTGTACGGCCTCGCTGAAGGCAATGCGCGCGTGCTGTACCTGCTGTTCTGCATCTTGCCATTGCAAGAGCAGGCTAGCGGGGAGGGGGGCGCCGTCCTGGCTATGTCCGTCTGCGCAGACCCGTAGCCAGGCGTTTTGCACCACTTCATCGGCTGCAGTCAAGGCGCGGATGGCCGGTGCCTGCAAGGGGCGATCGCGCGCCATTGCCAGGGTGGCAGTGAGTTGCTGGAGCGCACCGAGCAGCCCCGCCCATCCTTGGTCGGATGCCTTCTCAACCGAGGGGCTGTCCGAAGGGGTATCTAAGGTTTGGGCGGCTGCAATGATCTCAGCATAGCGCGGCAACTGCAGTGCGATGGCCGCAAAAGTACGAGATGCCTGCGAGCGCAGCCGAACCAGCCGGTTGTAGGCGCCTACAGACCAAAATAGCAAGGTGGCTAATAGACACCACCAGATGATGGTTGAAGAGGTCAACGGCAGAGCTTCCAGTACAAAGCGGGGAGAAGGATGTCACGTAAGCCAGGCCCCATAAAAAAACACCCCAAGCCCCGTTGAGGGCTTGAGGTGCTTGGCTTAAGGCCGTCGGCTTTCGTTACTCTCCGACGTGGCCTTCGCTGACTTCCACGCTGGCAGTTTCATCTTGCGTTCCTGCAAGCTCAGCCGCTTCGGCTTCGGCGATGGCACGGCGCTCGGCGTCGTCCATCAGGTCCTTGGCCACACGTGCCTGGTGGTAAGCCATGCCGGTACCTGCGGGGATCAGGCGGCCGACGATCACGTTTTCCTTCAGACCACGCAGCTCGTCGCGCTTGCCCATGATGGCGGCTTCGGTCAGCACGCGCGTGGTTTCCTGGAAGGACGCGGCGCTGATGAAGCTGTCGGTGGACAGCGATGCCTTGGTAATACCCAGCAGCAGGTTGGTGAATACAGCAGGGATCTTGCCTTCGGCGCGTAGTGCGTCGTTGGTGTCGAGCATTTCACTGCGTTCCACTTGTTCGCCGTTGATGTAACCAGAGTCACCTGCGTTCTCTACCACCACGCGGCGCAGCATCTGACGCACGATCACTTCAATGTGCTTGTCATTGATCTTCACGCCTTGCAAGCGGTACACGTCCTGGACTTCGTCCACGATGTAGCGGGCCAGCTCTTCCATGCCCAGCAAGCGCAGAATGTCTTGCGGGTCGGCTGGGCCGTCCACAATGTTTTCGCCCTTGTTGACCACTTGGCCTTCGTGCACCAGGATGCTCTTTTCCTTGGGGATCAGTTCGTCCCAGACCTTGCCTTCTGGATCGGTGATCTGCAGGCGAACCTTGCCCTTGGTTTCCTTGCCGAACGACACGGTACCGGTCATTTCGGCCAGCATGCCCTTGTCCTTCGGCGTACGGGCTTCGAACAGTTCGGCCACACGTGGCAGACCGCCGGTAATGTCCCGCGTCTTCTGGCCTTCGACCGGAATACGCGCCAGCACTTCGCCGGGGCCCACGTCCTGGCCGTCGCGCACCTGGATCAGCGAGCCGATCTGGAAGCCGATGGTCACCGAGTGGTCGGTGCCA
>JAPLPK010000231.1 GCA_026400275.1 Burkholderiales bacterium | reverse complement strand
TTTTGGTCGCGATAACAAATGTATATCATGAGCTACTTTTGAAATTTCCAAGCATGCAATATTTAAAGACGCAACACGGCCTATACTATCTTTCGCTTCAAAAGGCCCAAAAAAATTAACGCCATTTTTCATGTATCTGACTCATGCATTCACGACTGAACGAATAATACTCATCATGTTCTGCAATCTCTTAACCCATGTATTTTCACCGACTAATTGACGCGATTCATTTTTATTAAATCGACCACGATCCATCTGAAGATGGACGGCTTTCTCAAATGCATAAGCATTTTCAGCAATATGTAAACCATCATGATAATATTTCGTAAACTCCAACGGAGTACTAACTACAGGTACACCTGCAGCCAAATACTCGAAATATTTCATCGGAAACATCGACCGGGTGTACTCATTGATCAACGTTGGGAGCGTGCCGACATCGAAACCACGCAGATAGTCGGGCAATACAGCATACGGTTTGTCCCCCAAAAAGTGGACATTCGGCAATGCACGCAATGCTTCAACCAAAGGACTTTGCTGCCCTTCGCGCTCTGCACCGATCACCACCCAATGCCAATCCGGCCGAGCAATAGCCACGCTCCGCATTAGTGCAAAGTCCACTTTGAAGTCCGATAGTGCCCCCACGTAGCCGATTCGTGGCGACGGTATGGCAGCAATATCTGGCGGCAATGTGCCAGGGTGATGGGCACGGCCAAAATGGTCTAGATCTGCAACGTTAGAAAAATAATACGTATTGGCATTAAACGGTGCGCATTTTTCTTTCAGCGCAAGGCTGGTAACAAATACCACAGCGCATTCAGCCAGCAACCGCTGCTCTTCTTGATTGAAGCCCATGGGATCAATGCCGGGCACAGCCGACAGGTCGTCAACACAGTGATAGACGAGCTTGCCATGGGGTAGTTTGGATATCGTTTCCCGCATGAAAGGGTGGTAAGTCCAGATCATGGGTAACTTAAAACCCTGACGCAGCATAAACAGCTTGATGCGCGTTCTGAGCCAGCCTTGGTTGATCGCCCGAACCATCGGCAAGTGCTGCTTAAAGGGTATAGCCAGTGGCGACATAACCCACACATTGGGCTCCACCAGTTTTGCGGGCCGCAGCCCCCGCTTTAGCCTTTGCCAAATACGCTTAAGGTCCCGCCCATTCATGGTGGGCGCGCGCAAGCCTATGCTCTCGATATACAAAACTCGATATCCCGCAAGTGCGAGATGGTGAGCGGTATGCTGCTTGTTGGTCCAATAGGGCGTGTCCCAGTCTGCCGTAGCAAATAACACGCAGTCTTTGGAGTTGGGGGCTTCTGGCTCAGCCATTAAAGGCCTCTACGTTGCTGCCCGACAGTATGGCAACAATACGTTGACTGGCAAGGCCGTCGCCGTAGGGGTTGCCTCTTTGCTGCAATTCGGCTTGCAGGCCAGGGTTACCCAAATATCGCTCCGCAGTAGAAACAATCAGACGTGTATCTGTACCGGTTAAAGTGGCAAAACCTGCCGTAACGCCGTCACTACGCTCTGTGTGTTCTCGCATTACAACGGTCGGCACGCCGAAGCTTGGTGCTTCTTCTTGTATGCCGCCAGAGTCTGTGATGATGAGTGCGCACTGGCTTTGCAAATGCAGGTTGGCTTCAAAGTCCACGGGTTCAATCAACCGCAGATTGGGCAATCCGTCCAACTCCATGAACACGACCTTTCGTACCTCAGGATTCAAGTGCACCGGGAACACAAAACCGACTTCCGGATGATGGGTACATAGCATTTTGATAGCGGCACAAATTTGCCCTAAGCCTTGTCCGAAGTTTTCTCGGCGATGCGTGGTGACGAGCACCATGCGTTTGTTTTCAAAGTACACCGGAAACTTGTGCTCATGGCCCGGTTCCGCCCAGCGACGTTGCACCATGCCAATGGCGTCCACCACGGTGTTGCCGGTGATAAAAACCTTTGCCGGGTCTACTGCTTCTGCGCGCAAGCAGTTTGCCGCTCTACGGGTAGGTGCGAAATGCCAGCTTGCAATGCGGCTAATAGCAACACGGTTGAACTCTTCTGGAAACGGGCTATCCCAAATACCAGTGCGCAAGCCGGCTTCTACATGTGCAACCGGTATGCGCAAATAGAACGCAGCCAATGCGGATGCAAATGCCGTGGTGGTATCTCCTTGCACCATCAGCACATCAGGGCGGTGCTCAAGCAAAGCGGCTGTCACGCGTTCCACGAGCTTGGCAGTCAATCCGGCCAAAGTTTGGCCTTCTTGCATGACCGACAAGTCCACCTGCGGGGTGATACCAAAAACGGCTAGCGCCTGGTCCAGCATGTGGCGATGCTGGCCAGAAGAGCACACGATTAAATTGATGGCTGAAGGATGCTTTTGCACCTCCGTAATAACAGGCGCAAGCTTAATGACCTCTGGACGGGTGCCAAAAATGACCATCAAGTTCATAACAGAACACCATCTTCCGTGACCTCAAGCAAGTTACCACGATATTCAACAGCAACTGCCCACGGAGTCACCTTGGCACCAGGAGCTATTGCATATTGAGCACCTGTAACTGATAGCCTTATAGAGGCGCGATAGTGCAGAAAGTCCATTGCGTCGGTCTCGTTACAGAACAACACGTTCTTTGTCTGCTTCATGTAGGCAATAAACACCTGATGGAAGTCAATTCGCTGCGCTTCTGTCTGCCACCCATATTGATACCTGGGTGAAAACGGGTGGTCTAGATAGCCAAAGAAGGCACCGCCCGCTTTAGAGATGTCAAACGCTTGCTTGAATAGTGCGTGTGGATCTGCATCCTGCAGCACGCAGTCACCATGCAGCATGCATTGTTGGCTGTGCCCAATAAAGCCTTCACCCGCTGCGGGCACTTGGCCGGAACGCGCTGTCAAAAAATCAGGGTCATTCCGGATGATGCCACCGATACAACCGGCATATCCTGCGTCAGCCAATGCAGCACGGGCATAACCCGGCGTTTGGTGAAATGGAGACACCGCATACTTGACCCGATAGGCAATGGCATCAGCAATGCATGCCGCAGAGGCAGTGCCTTCAATAAATGCAGCCTCGTAACTACCTCCCCAGTCCGGTGCGTGCGTAGCAGTATGTGACAGTAACGCACCGCCATGGGCCAGTACTTGCTTGGGCAATGTATGGTGGATCGGGTCTGCTAACACTTTGGCATGGAGTGCCAATGAAAACGGCACACCCAGCGCACAATAAGCCTCCCACAGCGGGCGAGCAGACTCGACATCTTCGTCACAATCCAAACGCATGGTGACGGCAGCATCAAACCCGTACGGTATTTCGCGCAGCACCGGCCAACAAGACAAATCGACAGATCGGTAGCTGGCAATAAAGTGTTCGACCAAGGCCCACTCCTGCGAGTCCACCGGGCCTACCGCACGGTTAAACCACAGCAGACTGCTTTGGGGTGTGTCCCAAACCCCAGCATAGGCACTCAAAGCTACGTGATTGGCGTGCACTTCGGCAATCACGTTGGAAGGGGGTGCAGCGGCAGATTGCGCTAATGCCCAAATGGAAGAATACGTTGCATCCATGTGAATGGGCCCATAGCCCAGATTGTTCCACTCGTCGGTAAAGTCATATCGCAGAAATGGCCGCTCTTGCACAGGAGACACCTTGCTGCCCAAGGCAGCGGTATAACGCACAGCAGCCGCACTTTGCGAAAACCGGCCAGAAAGGGCTGGGGCGCAATTTGCGGCATCCACCAAAGCGTCGCTTACAGGTGATATTGCAACATTTAGATACTGCGCCAACTTGGGCGGCAAAGCACCAAAAACAATGAC
>JAPLPK010000130.1 GCA_026400275.1 Burkholderiales bacterium | reverse complement strand
CCGGGCATCGTTGATCCACTTCCACAGGTTCAAATACCCGCTGAACTCGCTGCGGTCGTCGTCAAATTTGGCGTGCGCCTGGTCGGCCTGGGTCTGCAGGTCCATGGGGCGGTCGCGCACGTCCTGCACGCTCAGGGCGCTGGCGATCACCAGCACCTCGTCCAGCGACTGGCGGGCGCGGGCTTCCAGAATCATGCGGCCCACACGCGGGTCGAGTGGCAGCTTGGCCAGCTCCTGGCCGGTGGGGGTCAGCTCGTTCGCGTCGTCCACCGCGCCGAGTTCGGCCAGCAGCTGGTAGCCATCGGCAATCGCGCGGCCCTGGGGCTTCTCTAAAAACGGAAAGTCTTCGACGATGCCCAAGTGCAGCGACTTCATGCGCAAGATCACGCCGGCCAGCGAGCTGCGCAGAATTTCGGGGTCGGTAAAGCGCGGGCGACCGTTGAAGTCCTGCTCGTCATAGAGCCGGATGCAGATGCCGTTGGCGACCCGGCCGCAGCGGCCGGCGCGCTGGTTGGCAGAGCTTTGGCTGATCGGCTCAACCAGCAGCTGCTCCACCTTGCTACGGAAAGAATAGCGCTTCACGCGCGCCGTACCTGCGTCAATCACGTATCTAATGCCCGGAACCGTGAGCGATGTCTCGGCCACGTTGGTGGCCAGCACAATGCGCCGGCCACCTGCGTGGGCGTCGAAAATGCGGTCCTGCTCGGCTGGGCTGAGGCGCGCAAACAGCGGCAGCACCTCGGCGCTGCGGAACACCGGCTGGTGGCTCACATGCTTGCGCAAATGGTCGGCGGCTTCGCGGATTTCGCGCTCGCCGGGCAGGAAGATCAGGATGTCGCCCGCGTTGTGCGGGTCGCGCCAGAGTTCGTCCACGGCGTCGGCCATGGCCTCGTTCAGGCCGTAGTCACGGCTTTCTTCAAACGGCCGGTAGCGCTGCTCCACCGGGAAGGTGCGGCCCGACACCATGATGACCGGGGCCGGGCCCTTTTTGGACTCGAAATGCTTGGCGAAGCGGTCGGCATCGATGGTGGCCGAGGTGACGATGATCTTCAAATCGGGCCGGCGCGGCAGGATCTGGCGCAGGTAGCCCAACAGAAAGTCGATGTTCAGGCTGCGCTCGTGCGCCTCGTCGATGATGATGGTGTCGTAGGCGTTGAGCAGCGGGTCGGTCTGCGTCTCGGCCAGCAAGATGCCGTCGGTCATCAGCTTCACGGAGGCATCGCGCCCCAGCCGGTCCTGGAAGCGCACCTTGAAGCCGACCACATCGCCCAGCGTAGTTTTCAATTCTTCGGCAATTCGCTTGGCCACCGAGCTCGCGGCAATGCGGCGCGGCTGGGTGTGGCCGATCAGCTTGCCGCGCTGGCCTTCGGGGTAGTTCAGCTTGCCGCGCCCCATGGCCAGGGCGATCTTGGGCAGCTGGGTGGTTTTGCCGGAGCCGGTTTCACCGCAGACGATGACCACCTGGTGGGCGGCAATGGCGGCTTCTATCTCTTCGCGCCGTTCTGAGACGGGTAGCGAAGCGGGGAATTCAATTTTCAACATATCCGGCGATTATCCCGGCCCGCGCCGAGCCCTGCTGCGGGCAGGGCGTACTCCCAATGGTGGACGTGGCGTAGATACAAGCCGAGGCACATCCGCTATGGTGTTCTGCCCCGCACAAATGTCGCGTTGGCACTTACACCTCTACTGTGGAACACCACTCCAAGGATTTGCCGATGACGCTGCTACACCGACTGGGTTTGGGACAAAAATTCATCATTCTCGGCCTGATCGCGCTGGTGATGCTGGCCATCCCTTTTGGCCTTTATATACGCCGCGCCTTTCTGGACAGCCAGGCCGCCCAGCGCGAAGCCCGGGGCGGGCCTCCCCTGGTAGCGCTGAACAAGGTCATACAGCTCACTCAAATGCATCGAGGCATCTCCCTCGCCATGCTCAGTGGCAACGCACAGCTGGAAGCCCGGCGGCCAGCCGTGCGTGATGCGCTTGCGCAGGCCATGGACAACCTGGCCGCCGCGCTGCAACGGGCCGACACCTCGCCGCGCCTGCAAACCCAGTGGAGCGAAACCCGGCAGCTCTGGCAGGACCTGGAACAACGTGTTACCCAGCATGCCGTCAAACCCCAGGACAGTACCCGCCAACACACCCAGATCGTAGGAAGCGAGTTGCTGCTCAGCGACGAGCTGATGGCCGAGTTCGGCCTCAGCACCGACCCCGAGGCTGACACCCACTTTCTGATCCAGGCCAGCCTGGTGAATATGCCGCGCCTCGCTGAAAGCCTGGGCATCATGCGCGCGACGGGCTCGGGCTTTCTCACCCAGACGGTGCTGCCGCCCGAAGGCCGGGCCAGCCTGACCGCACTAAAGAGCCGCGCCATCGAAGCCCAGGCCGATATGTTCCGTAACATCCAGCGCGCCGCCGACGGCAACGCCCAGTTCAAAAGCGTGCTGACCGCCAAGGCCGAAAGCGCCCGCGCAGCCACCAACACCGCCCTGGCCCTGGCCGACCAGGCGCTGCTGGACGCGACTGAAATCAAGGCCTCTGCGGCCGACTACTTCGACACCTTCAGCCGCGCCATCGACGGCCTGTTTGAATTCAACGCCCTGGCCATGCAAAGCATGAGCGACGCACTGCAGGACCGGGCCAACACGGCGCAGCGCGCCAGTTGGGCTCTGGTGGCCGGCTTGATCGTCGGCCTGATGGTCACCACCACGCTGGCGCTGGCCTTTGTGCGCAGCATCACCGGCCCGATTGCCGAAGCTGTGTCGGTGGCCCGCGCGGTAGCCAACAAGGACCTGACCGTCGCGGTACCCGTGCGCGGCAGCAACGAGCTGGGCCAGCTGATGCAGTCGCTGGACACCATGCGCAGCCACCTGGACCACGTGGTCACCAAGGTCCGCGAGGGCTCGGAAGCCATTGCCATGGCCAGCAGCGAAATCGCCCAGGGCAATAACGACCTGTCGGCCCGCACTGAAAGCCAGGCCAGCGCGCTACAGCAAACCTCGGCCTCCATGGAGCAGCTCAGCTCCACTGTCCACCAGAACGCCGAAAATGCGCGCCAGGCCAACACCCTGGCCGGCAAAGCCAGCGCAGTCGCCCACCAGGGCGGCAGCGTGGTCGCCCAGGTGGTCGAAACCATGAAGGGCATCAACGACGCCTCGCGCAAAATCGCCGACATCATCGGCGTGATCGACGCCATCGCCTTCCAGACCAATATCCTGGCGCTGAACGCGGCCGTGGAAGCTGCCCGCGCCGGCGAACAAGGCCGAGGATTTGCCGTGGTGGCGGGCGAAGTCCGCCTGCTGGCCGGGCGCTGCGCCAGCGCCGCCAAGGAAATTCGCGGCCTGATCCACACCAGCGTGGAGCGCGTCAGCAGCGGCTCCAGCCAGGTGGACCAGGCCGGCAACACCATGCAGGACGTGGTGCGTAGCATCCAGCAAGCCACCACCATCATGGGAGAGATCAGCCTGGCCAGCGCCGAGCAGAACGCCGGCGTCTCCCAGATCGGCGAAGCCATCATGCAGATGGACCAGGTCACCCAGCAGAATGCCGCGCTGGTGGAGCAGATGGCCGCCGCCGCCAGTGCGCTCAAATCCCAGTCGCGGCAGCTGGTACAGGAAGTGGCCAGCTTCCGCCTGCAGGAGCGCATCGGGCAGGCCCAGCCAGCCCATCCCCGGCTGACGCTTTGAGCCACGAGGCGGCCAGCAGGCCGCAGCGGAGATACTACGGTAAACCACCGGCGGCCCCATGCGCTTGATAAATCACTACCTACCCCACTACCAGTTCCAGGAAAAGCACCAGCTGCTGACCCACGCCACGCCCGCCGCCCTGCTGGACACCGCGCTCCGGCCCGAGATCAGCGAGGACCCGTGGACCCGCCGCTTCATCCAGCTACGCGAGTTGCCCGACCGGGTATGGGGCGCCCTGGGTGGCCGCAGCGGACTGCAGCAACAGCCCGCGTTTGGCATCCAAAACTTCACGCCACTGGGCCGCGACGGAGACCAAGAAGTCGCGATAGGCCTGGTGGGCAAATTCTGGCAGGCCGACTATGGCCAAGTCCCAATTGGCAACGCCGACACCTTTGCGCAATTTGCCGAGCCTGGGTTTGCCAAGCTGGTACTGAACTTCAGCGCCGAAGCTGCAAGTGACGGCAGCACCTGGCTGCGCACCGAGACACGGGTGTTTTGCAATGACCAGACTTCGCTGCGGCGGTTTACGCCGTATTGGTGGTTGATTCGACCGGTAAGTGGGTTGATACGGATGCGGCTGCTGGCTCGGATTCGGAATGCGGCATTGGTTGAGTAGAAAAGCCGGTAACTTCCACCTACCGGTGTCGTCCGTGACTCAAATCACAACACAGCAAAACCCCGCTTCCTTTCATATACGTCAAGTCTCATTTCTATAACGTACCGCCGGTTTCGAGTTACTGAAGCCTTGCGCCAGAAATCCACGCGCCTGCTCAAAAGCCTCCCACGCAGCGACGTCTGGAACAGGGGGTATCGTCACCAGTTCTTTGCGATCAAAACCGACCAGCGCCGCGTCCACGAGATCCTCGACCTCCATCACGTCAGGCACTTTGCTGATATCACCGCCAGAGCGCTCATAAATTTCTGTGCGCGTGGCAGCGGGCAATACAGCCTGGACATAAACGCCCTTGGCAGTTACTTCCGCTGCGAGGCTTTGCGACAGCGTCATCACGTAGGACTTTGTGGCCGCGTAGATACCGCGAGAGTACTCTGGCAAAAAAGCCAGTACCGACGCGATATTGACGATAGAGCCGCCACCACGCTCCACCATACCGCCAACGGCCGCAGAAGCCAGCAAAGTCGGCGCCGCCACATTCAGCAGTAATAGCTTGTGCATTTCAGCCGGGTCGGCAGTCACAAAGTCGCCTATCAGTCCCGCCCCGGCGTTGTTGACGAGAATGTCGATCGGTGGATCGGAGCGCAAGCGCCGCAGAACCAACTCGAGCTGAGTCGCATCGATCAGGTCGGCTGTGATGACCTCAATGGATACGCCATGCGCTGCACGCAATTCGCTTGCGAGTGCGTTGAGACGATCCGTTGCGCGCGCAACGAGGACAAGGTCGTTGCCGCGCGCGGCCAGTCGGCGTGCGTAAATCGCGCCAATGCCACTCGAAGCGCCAGTGATAAGTGCTGTAGTCATAAATACTCTCTTAAATTTTTACTCTTGTTATGAAGGTGAACTGAATACTCGGTGTGTGCAAAGACACCATATTCAAGCCAATAGTATTAACCACGTGATTTCAAATGAAGCATCGCGCAATGCTCATAATGGCCAACACCATTTTTCACAATGGGGTCTTCCGAGGTAAAGGCAGAGATATCTTCGTCATCCGCAATCTGATAGAGCGACATACCGTAGCCGCTGTTTCCCTCGATCACCGGACCGTGCGCAACAATCGTGCCTTTTACGAGCAGTTTGTCGAGAAAATCACCGTGCTGTTTCATCCAGTTCAATTCATCAGCCGACATCGTTGCCAGGAAATCAGCGCGCGGCGGAATCCATTTGCACAAGTAGTATTTCATTTCTTGTCCTTTGCGTTTTCTTGTAACTGCTTATTTCCTTCGGCAACGTAAAAACCCATATTGCTTTCAACTTTTTCAAGCCCAATCTCCTGGTACATTTTTCCGAACAAGGGCATACGCTGCTGCAGCCCAGGCCATGCCAGGGACTTCGTAAACTCCTTATACGAGTTCAATCGATCAGCCTCCTTGGGAAATACAACACCATTAATCTGCTTTTTCGTGGTCATTAAGGCTGTTTTGTCGAACAAGGCAAGCCGGCTGGCCATCTTTTCCACAAAACCATCAAGCTGTGCATCGGGTATCGCACGGGTAACCCAGCCATACTTTTCAGCCAACTCTGCGTCGTAATCATCAGCACTCAAAAAAGCCTCAAGGGCACGATCTCTGCCTGCCAGTCTTGCCAGCATGTCTGTGCCGCCACCACCAGGAAACAAACCAATGGCGACTTCTGGCTGATCGAATACCGCCTTTTCCTTACTGGCGTACCGCAGATCAAACGCCAGGGTCAATTCGTTCCCGCCACCCTGGGTTCGCCCGCGAACAGAGGCGATGCTGACGAATGGTGCGTTGGATAGGTTGGTAATCAATTCAACCCACAAAGGCCTGGCATCGGCACCCATCTGGCTCAGAAAGTTAGGAAACTGACTTGTGTCAAAGTGGTTGAAGAAATAGCCCTTCATGTCACTCACAAAGATGACCACTTTGATATTTTCATCTTTACTTAATTCCTTTACCGCCTCGTTTAAAGAGGAAATGGTTTCAGGAACAATAAAATTGATGGGAGCGTTGAAGAAATGCACTTTGGCAATCGCGGGTGATACGCGCTCAACGCTAATTGAGCTTTTCTGAGCGGCCTTTATAACAACAGGTTCCGGGTTGTTCTTTGCTTCTTGCGCATAGGTAGCGTTTAAAGCAAATAATCCCGAAGCAATAATGGCGGCGATAAGTTTTATTTTGTTCATTTTCATTTATTTACTTGACGTGAAATCGTGACAGGGCAATCCATTTACTCTGCAAAAGCCTAATGAGCAGCAAGGCGTTTCCCCGCCTCAGCAGCCAAAGTCAATACCGTGCTGGCGGGGCGCATCATGACCATAAAATCGGTAATCTTGCCTTCCTGATTGAATTCCACCAAGTCGACACCGAATAGAATTTCATCGCCGACCCGGGCGCTGAATTCCAAGACGTATCCGGTACTGGTACCAAAATGCCGCAGATATTTAAAATCCTGCAGAACACTAAAAACAGCGCGCAGAATGGCCACCATGGTTGCTTTTCCATGGTACGGCTCCAGCGCTGCGGGGTTGCGGAAAACGACATCCTCCGTGAGCAACTCGGGAAGGCTGTCCCAATCCAGAGCGGCAGCAATGCGATGCCACTCCTTCAGTCCGGCCTGGGCTGCTTGATGGGGCAGACCCGTTTGAATGTCTGCGGCTAGATGTAAATTTGAGTCGGCCATTTAAATCTCCAATCATGAAACAGGTTTTTATCTGTGCCCATTGATATCAATCACATTTATCTACTTCGACAAATTGCTAAATGTCTATTTCGCGGTCTTATCGCTTTTGAGGATCGATCCCTCAAACATCTTTGGCGCGTAGCTCTGCAGGAAAAGAAACATTCCTGTCATCTTGCCCACAGGGTTGCTGAACTTTGGATCAACCGTATCAATCATCTGGGCAATTTTTTTGATGACTGCATCGGGCGCCTCGGCCTCGTCAATGCCTTTTTGCGTAGCGGCATTCACCTGCTTCCGGTACCCGTCGTAATCGCCAATACCACCACCCGTGGATGAAACCGCGTTATGGGCCAGATTGGTTTTGAACCAAACCGGCTCTACCATGCTGACTTTGATATTGAACTGATCCAACTCAAAACGCAGGGATTTAAAATAACCCTCGACGGCATGCTTGGACGCCGTGTAATAAGAAAGATTTGGCGGACCAATTAAGCCGACGATAGAACTCACCGTAATCACTTGCCCGCTCTTTTTCTTACGAAAGTGAGGCAGCAAGGCGTTGGTTACCTTAATCGTTCCCCAAAAATTTGTTTCAAACTGCTGCCGACCTACCTCAATAGATGTTTCTTCGGCAATGCCGGTCACCATATAACCAGCATTGTTTACCAGTACATCCAACTGCTTCGTGTGCTGGAATAATTCTTCAGTGAAAGTCTTCACAGAATGGTCATCACTAACATCCAGCCGCAACAGTTTGAACGGCACCTTGCCCTGATATTTTTCTGGTTCACGGCTAGTGCCAATCACGTTAAAGCCTTGCCCATGAAGTTTATTGGCAAGCAACAGACCAAAACCTGACGAAGCACCGGTAATCAAAACAGTTTTTTTCATTTCATTTTCCTTTTTTGAAAGACAATCAAAAATTAATTCGTTAGCCCGAATAGTTTGGACTGTGCCGCGATATCGATCAGGTTATCCAAGCGGCGTTTCAGAGAACCTGTACTTTGCACCTCAAGCGCCTATTCACCATTAGCGGAACGCGCCAGTTAACAGCTGAACGCGCCAAAATGCACTCGGCCGTTTGGCGTAATTTGCCGTAGCACTGGCGCAATCGGCAGCCTAAACTTGCTGCATGAATCCAAAAAATAGACTTCCATCGAGTGCCCGGCGCTCTACTTTGGAATTTGCGGTTTGGCCGGGCTGGCGGCTACTGATGCAGGATGCGGGACTGGCTACGTCTCCCGTACTGCGTCGCGCGCAGTTACCAGGCGATTTGTTTGCGCGTCAGAACGTTCGGCTGGACTCAGCGAACTTCTTCAAACTCTGGAACGCCATCGAGGCAGAAGCCATATCCATTGACGCTGAATTGCCTGCTCCTATGCGCATCGCGCAGGTGATGTCCTCAGACTGGTTCGACCCGGAACTTTTTGCTGCACTTTGTAGTGCCAATATGGGCGACGCCCTCGACCGAATTGCCAAGTACGTGCGATTGATTGCCCCTATGGTGATTGGCATAGAGCGCACACTAGCCCAGACCACCGTCACCATCGAATTTCTAGACATCACGGAGCCGCCACCCACGGTGTTTTTGGCGTTCAAACTGGTGTTTTATGTGCAGCTGGTTCGGCTGGCAACGCGTAGCCATGTGCAGCCGCTGAAGGTAAGCTGGCCTTCACCGCCCAAGCCGGAATCAGGTGCGGATATCTACGCGTCTTTTTTTCGGCATTCCGGTGACATCTGCACCTTTGGCCACCTTGGTGTTCGCTAACGCCGACATGGAGCGCCCATTCCTGACGGAGAACCACAAAATGTGGTTGTTTTTTGAACCCTCGCTGCGTCAGCGCTTGGCCGACCTGGATAGAACGGCAGACATGGTGGAACGCGTGCGTAGTACTCTGCTGGAGACCTTGCCCGCAGGTGAAGTGTCCATGCAGGCCGTTAGCAAAAAACTCGGAGTGAGCACGCGCACCTTGCAGCGCAGGCTGCAAGAAGAGGGAACCACGTTCCAACAGACGCTGGACACCTTGCGCGATTCTCTAGCACACCATTACTTGCGAAACACGGCCATGTCGAGTTCGGAGATTTCATTTCTGTTGGGCTTCGAGGAAGCGAATTCATTTGCCCGAGCTTTCCAGGCGTGGACCGGAAAAACGCCTCAAATGGTGCGCTTGGAAGAAACGGTGCTGCACCACACAACTCTATCGCCGGATCAATCTGGCCTGCAACAGTTGTAGTCGCTGAAAGCGACTCTGCCGATTGGTTGCGTCGACCGTTGGATCCGTCTGCCAAAACTACATCTTATGAAGCTGGTCCATAAGAAACTTTGGCGTTACTCCTCCACCACCCAGCGCAGCCTCTCCCCCACCCCCTCCGGCTCCGTCCTCCCCACCCGAACCTCGGGCGTGCCATGCCAGTCCGCACAGCGCTGGATCGCATCTGCCACCGCCCGCACCGCCGCGTCACTCAGCTTCACGCCATCTTCCAGAAACAGCGCCTTCACCTCGAACACGCCCTGCGCGCGGTGCGCCTTGGCGTCTAACCGGCCGATCAGCGCGCCACGGTAAAGGATGGGTAGCACGAAGTAGCCGTAGGTGCGTTTTTCTTCCGGCGTGTAGCACTCGATGCGGTAGTCGAAGCCGAACATGGCGGACGCGCGTTCGCGGTCCCAGACCAACGGGTCGAAGGGTGAGAGCAGCGCTGTGTGGGTGGCGCGCAGCTGGCCGGCCTGGGCAGACTGCAACAGCTCGGCGTGCTGCCGGTGTACATAGCCAGGCAGCGCCCAGCCTTGCACCTCGACACGCTGCAACACGCCCTGCTCCACCAATGCGTCCAGGTCGGCGTCTTTCAGGCGCGGCTTCTGGCGGAAGTAGTCGTGCACCCAGCGGGCCTGGGTGATGCCCAGGGCAAGGATGGCTTTCTCGGTGAAATGCTGGTGCACGGCGGCGGCTTCGGGCAGCACGGCGTCGGCCAGGTGCGGGTGCACGCGGTGCGCCAAGTCGTAGACGCGCTGAAAGCTGTCGCGGCGCTTGACCATCAGCTCGCCGCTGGCGAACAGGGCCTCTAGCCAGCGCTTTTCGTCCTTGCGGTCCCACCAGCCGTTGCCGGTTTTGCCGTCTTGCCGGGTGAAGTCGGCTGAACGTACCGGGCCGTTGCTGTCAATATGCGCCAGCAGGGCATCCAGGTGGGTGCGATGGCTGGCCTGTATGGATTTGCCATTCTGCAGGCCCCAATGGCGGCGCGTGTGCTGGTTGTAGCTGCGGTGTAGCAGCAGGTCTGCGGCGGGAGCGAAGCAGGCTTCATGGGCCCAGGTTTCGAACAGATGACCATCGGCCAGGGCTGCGTCCAGCCAGGCCTGCGGGTAGGTGCCCAGCCGCGAGAAAAGCACCAGGTAGGGGCTGCGCGCCACCACGCTGATGGTGTCGATCTGCAGCAGCTGCATTTGCGCGATGCACTGGCGCAGCGCCAGGGGCGTGGCCTTGCGGCGCGGCGCGGCCAGCAGACCCTGGGCGGCGAGTTGCAGATTGCGCGCCTGGGCCAGGGCCAGGGGCTTCGTCAGTGGAGGGTCGTGCGGCATGGCAAACAGTCTATATCGCTACTATTTTTATAGCTACTTGCGCAGGTAATACATGCACCAGAGGCCTAAAAGGCTTGAAACCCCAAATGCGCTGCAACGTCAGCTACAGGCCATTACATCTTCAGATGCTGCAGTGCAGCACCGGCTTTTATACTGAAGCCACCCCTTTTTGTCGGGCTAATTGCCCCCCACGCCGTGACCCTACGCGCCTCCTTTCGCCAACTGTTGTTGCTGGCCTTTGTGCTGATTGCCGCACTGCTAGGTGCGGTGTCGCTCAGCGGCCTACAGGCGCTGCAAGGTGTGCTAGCGCAAAGCCGGGCGAACGGGCAGCAGAGTACACAGCTGAACTTGGCGACCCGAGGCCTGGCCGAGCGCAGCACCGACATGGAACGCGCCGCCCGCCAGTACCTGGTGCTGGGCGATGACGCCTTGCGCCAGCGCTTCGACGATGCTGCCAACCAGGCCCAGGCCCTGCTGCTGCCCCTGGGCCAGTACCCGCCCACAGCCGCACTGGCCCAGCAGTGGCTGGCCTCGGCCGTGCGCATCCGCAGCCAGCTGGCCGATGACCGCGTGCCGCGCCCCAGCCGGGGCAATGCGGTGGCGGCAGAATTCCAGACGCTGGACGGCATCTCGCGCGGCCTGTCGCAGCAGGTGCAGCAAAGCATTGCCGAGCACAACCAGCAGGTGCAAAACGCGTTGGAAGAACAGCGCAACCGCCAGGTGCAGCAGGTGCTGGTGGCCATCGTGGCGGCAGCGGTGGCGGCACTGGCGTTTGGCTTGTGGCTGACGCGCCCGCTGCGCCGCCTGGGCCAGTCCATCGTGGCGCTAGGTGAAGGCCGGCTGCAGCAGGCCATACAAATACACGGCCCGGCCGACCTGGCCAGCCTGGGCCGCCAGCTGGACTGGCTGCGCCTGCGGCTGACCGAGCTGGACGAAGACAAGGCCCGCTTTCTGCGCCACACCTCGCACGAGCTGAAAACCCCGCTGGCCGCGCTGCGCGAGGGCGTGGCCCTGCTGCAAGAAGGCGTGGGCGGCACCCTGGGCAGCGAGCAGGCCGAGATCGTGGCCATACTGCAGCACAACACCGGCGTGCTGCAGCAGCAAATCGAAGACCTGCTGCGCTACAACGCCGCCGCATTCGACGCGCGGCAGTTGCAGCGGCGCCCCACGGTGCTGCGTACATTGCTGGACGGTGTGGTGCAAGCCCAGCGGCTGAGCTGGCAGGCCCGTAGCCTGAGCGTGGCGGTAGAAGGCGACGCCACACTCAGCCACCCCGTAGACCCGGAGCGCCTGGGCATGGCGCTGGGTAATCTGCTGTCCAACGCCGTGCGCTTCAGCCCCCCGGGCGGGCGCATCCGATGGTGGGTGGGCACGTTGAGCAGCCAGGTGGTGTTCGAGATCAGCGACAGCGGCCCCGGCATACCCGAGGACGAGCGCGAACACATCTTTGACCCCTTCTTCCGTGGCCACATACAGCCACAAAACCAGCCGCGCGGCAGCGGCATCGGCCTGGCCATCGTGCGCGAGCAGGTAGCCGCCCACGGCGGGCTGGTGCGCGCCATGGCCAACACCGGTGGTGCCTGCTTTCAAATCGTTTTGCCTCTGGACACCTCACATGTTTAAGTTACTGATCCGCAATCTGAGCCTCTGGAGCCTGTGCGTACTGGTCGCCTGCAGCGCCACGCCAACCCTGCCGGTACAGCCGCAGCCAGCCAAGGTCCCCGTGGATACACCCGACCCCACGCCGGTGGTCAAACTGGTACCCATGCCTTCGCCGCTAAGCCCGGCGGACCAGGCCGGCCGCCAGCTGCAGCAATGGCAGGATGCGCTGCGCTTGGCCGCCCCCGAGACAGCGTCCGGCTTGGCCTCCCGGCTGGCGGCCGAGCCCGCCACACCGGCCGGCATGGTGCATCTGGCCCTGGCCTGGCTGCACACCCGCACCCCCGGCGATGCCGCACGGGCGCAGGCCCAGCTCGAAGGCCTGGCCAACTCCACAGAACCCACCGCTGCGGCCTGGGCAGGCTGGCTGCCGCTATTGACTGCACGGGCTGCTGAACAAAAGCGGCTGGAAGAACAAGTCGCCCGGCAAAGCCAGCAGCTGCGCGACAACCAGCGCCGCATAGACCAGTTGACCGAGCAACTGGAGGCGCTGAAGGCCATCGAGCGGTCCCTGGCGCCGCGCAGCATGGGGAAAGCGCCATGAGCACCACGGGCGGCAAGCCGCAGATCCTGGTGGTAGACGACGACCCCGACATGCTGCGCCTGCTGTCGCTGCGCCTGGGCGCTGCCGGCTATGCCGTCACCGCCGAAGTAGATGCCGAGGCCGCGCTAGCCCGGCTGGAGGTACTGCGCCCGCAGCTGGTACTGAGCGATGTGCGTCTGCCGGGCTTGGACGGCATGGGCTTGTTCGACGCCGTACAGTCGCGCTTCCCAGGCCTGCCGGTGATACTGCTGACCGCCCACGGCAGCATCCCCGACGCGGTGGACGCCACGCTGCGCGGCGTGTTCAGCTACCTGACCAAGCCCTTTGACGGCAAAGAGCTGCTGGCGGCGGTGAGCCGGGCCCTGGCCTTGTCTACCGCCAGCCGCCCGGTGGCGGGCTCGGCCGGCGAGGCCTGGCGCGCCGAGATCGTGAGCCGCTCGGCGGTGATGGACGAGGTACTGGCCGAGGCGCGGCTGGTAGCGCCCAGTGACGCATCGGTGCTGGTACGCGGCGAAAGCGGTAGCGGCAAAGAGCTGCTGGCACGCGCCATCCACCGCGCCAGCCCGCGTGCCCACGGTGCCTTTGTGGCAGTGAACTGCAGCGCCATTCCCGAGGCGCTGCTGGAGTCCGAGCTGTTTGGCCACGTCAAAGGCGCCTTCACCGGCGCAGTGGCGCACCACCGGGGCTTGTTCCAAACAGCCAACGGCGGCACCCTGTTTCTGGACGAAATCGGCGACATGCCGCCTACCCTGCAGGTCAAGCTGCTGCGCGTGCTGCAAGAGCGGCAGATACGGCCCGTGGGTGCCCAGCAGTCGGTGGATGTGGACGTGCGCATACTCTCAGCCACCCACCGCGACCTGGAGGCCGCGCTGGCCCAGGGCGACTTCCGCGAAGACCTGTACTACCGGCTGAACGTAGTCACCCTCACCCTGCCCCCGCTGGCCGACCGGCGCGAAGACATCGCCCTGCTGGCGCAGCACTTTCTGCAGCGCCTGGCAAGCAAGTACCACAAGCCGGTGAAAGGCTTTGCCCCGGATGCGCTGAGCCTGCTGGCCACCGCCGCCTGGCCGGGCAATGTGCGCCAACTGCACAACGTGGTGGAGCAGGTCTGCGCCCTGGCCACCACGCCGCTGGTGCCGCTGGCCCTAGTGCAGCGCGCCCTGCGCGTACCCACGGTGGAAGTGCTGGGCTTTACCGAAGCGCGCAACCGCTTTGAACGCAGCTACCTGGTGGGCCTGCTGAAGCTGACCGACGGCCAGGTGGCCGATGCTGCCCGGCTGGCCGACAAGAACCGCACAGAGTTCTACCGCCTGCTGCAAAAGCACGGGCTGACGCCCGGTCTGTTCCGCGCCGAGCCGCCCGACGGCGAGCCAGAAAGCGGCCTGTCGCCAGCTGGCGACAGCTGATTTATCTTTATGAATCAATAGCTTGCAAGACGCAGGCGGATACCCGGGAGCATAGCTGTCGCTGATCAGCGACGCTTTTTGGCAAAAAATCAGCCCCAAATTCTTAGAAAACCATGTAAGTCATTGATATTTAAAGAAGTATTTCAGTGGCATAGGGTTTGCACCAGTACCGGCAATGACCTGTACTACACGCACATCTCTATCCGCCCTGCTGGTGCTATCGGCTCTAGCGGCACCCGCCACCTTTGCAGCGCCGCCACTGCGCACCGACTTCGATACGCTCGCAGATCGCGCCCAAACCCTGGCGGCACAGCCCTACAGCCCGGTGCCCAGCCAGACACCCCAGGCGCTGCGCCAGCTCAGCTACGACCAGATGCGCGACATCCGCTTCAAGCCCGAGCGCGCAGCCTGGCGCGCCGAGCAGCTGCCGTTCGAGCTGATGTTCTTCCACCTGGGCAAGTACCAGACCGAGCCGGTACGCCTGCACGAGCTCACGCCCGAAGGCGAACGGGCATTTCGCTTTGATCCACAAAACTTCAGCTACGGCGCCAACGCGCTGAACCCGCAAAGCTGGGGCGACATAGGCTACGCCGGCTTTCGCGTGCACTACCCGCTGAACAACCCGGCCTACAAGGACGAGCTGGTGGTGTTCCAGGGCGCCAGCTACTTCCGGGCGCTGAGCAAAGGCCTGCACTACGGCCTGTCGGCGCGAGGCCTGGCGGTGGACAGCGCGGGCGGCGGGCCGGAGGAGTTCCCCCGCTTCACCGACTTCTGGATCGAGCGGCCCGATGCCAAGGCCCAGGCCCTGACCGTGCTGGCCCTGCTGGACTCACCCCGCCTGTCGGGTGCCTACCGCTTCGAGATCACCCCCGGTACCACCACCAGCATGACGGTAAAGGCCCGGTTGTTCCTGCGCGCATCGCCGCAAAACCCGATACGCACCTTGGGTATTGCGCCGCTGACCAGCATGTTCAACTTTGGCGAAAACCAGCCCAGCCGCGACGACTTCCGCCCCGAAGTGCATGACTCGGACGGCTTGATGGTCGCCAGTGGCGAAGGCGAATGGCTGTGGCGCCCGCTGCAAAACCCGCGCAAGCCGCTGGTCACCTCGTTCACCACCCAATCGCCCAAGGGTTTTGGCCTGATGCAGCGCGACCGCAGCTTCAGCAGCTACGAGGACAGCGAAGCCAGCTACGAACGCCGGCCCTCCGCCTGGATCACCCCGCTGGGCGACTGGGGCAAAGGCCGGGTGGAGCTGATGCAACTGCCCACGCCCGACGAAACCCACGACAACATCGTCGCCTACTGGGTGCCGGCCACTTTGCCTGCCCCCGGCCAGCCGCTGGACGTGTCATGGCGCGTGGACTGGCAGGGTGAAGCCCAGCAGCGCCCACCCCAGGCCTGGGCGACACAGACCCGCGTGGGCCGCAGCTTTGCCGCCCTGGCGCAGAACGAGCAGCAATTCATCGTGGACTTCAACGGCCCGGCCCTGCCCGGCAGCGGCGAGCTGAAGGCCGTGGTTAGCGCCAACAGCAATGGCCACATCACCGAGCAGAACGTCTACCGCGTGGAAGCCACCGGCGCCTGGCGCCTAGCCCTGCGGGTCAAGACCCTGGACCCCGCGCGCCCCGTGGAACTGCGCGCCTACCTCACCGCCGGCCCTGACACGGTCAGCGAAACCTGGACTTACATCCTGCCTGCCCTATGACCACACCTGCACACACCTCCGGGATGCCTCCCATCCAACGCGGCTCCATGCCCGCCCTGGCCTGGTTGGGCTTTATGGCCCGCCTGCTTGGAGAGCAAGCTCCTGGCGACGCGCCCTGGCGCGCCAGTGCCGCCCAATTGCAGCAACAAACACCCGCCTGGGAAGCGGCTGCCCAGCAGCGCCGCAACTGGCTGCTGTTCTGGATTGCCGGTGCCACGGCCTTTGCCACCGCCCTGCTGTGGCGTGCCCAGCCCGGCGCGGGCAGTGACTGGTTGCTGGCGGCGCAACTAGGGCTGTTCGCGCTGCTGTTTGCCTGGGTGTCGGCCGGCACGGTGACCGCCGTAATGGGCTTCTGGGTCACGCTGCGCGGCGACCGGCATGCACTATCGGCCCGCAGCGCGGACGGCATCACCCTGCCGGCAGACGCGCGCACCGCCGTCATCATGCCGATCTGCAACGAAGACGTGGCCACGGTGTTTGCGGGCCTGCGCGCCACCTGCGAGTCGCTGGTGAACGCCGGGGCCGAGCGGCTGTTTGACGTGTTTGTGCTGTCCGACACCAGCGACCCCGATCTGCGAGTGGCCGAGATGAGCGCCTGGCAAGACTTACGCAGCCAGATGCAAGCCCATGGCAGCAAGCTGCAGGTGCACTACCGCTGGCGCCAGCACCGCACGCGCCGCAAGGCCGGGAACGTGGCCGACTTTTGCCGCCGCTGGGGCCGCAGCTACCGCTATATGGTGGTGATGGACGCCGACAGCGTGATGAGCGGCGACACCCTGGTCACCCTGGCCCGCCTGATGGAGGCCCACCCGCGCGCCGGTATCTTGCAAACCGCGCCGCGCGCCTGCGGCCACGCTACCCTGCATGCGCGGGCACAACAATTTGGCAGCCGCGTCACCGGTCGCCTGTTTACCGCTGGCATGCAGTTTTGGCAGCTGGGCGAAGCCCACTACTGGGGGCACAACGCCATCATCCGCGTGGCACCCTTCATGCAGCACTGCGCGCTGGCCACCCTGCCCGGCACAGGTGCCCTGGCGGGCGAGATCCTGTCGCACGACTTTGTGGAGGCCGCCCTGATGCGCCGTGCGGGCTATGAGGTCTGGCTAGTGAATGACCTGGAAGGCAGCTACGAGCAGCAGCCGCCCCACCTGCTGGCCGAGCTGCAACGCGACCGCCGCTGGTGCCAGGGCAATCTGCAAAATGCCCGCCTGCTGGCCGAACCTGGGCTGCGCCCGGTCCACCGCGCCATGCTGGCCACCGGCGCCATGTCCTATGTGTCTGCGCCGCTATGGCTGCTATACGTCGTGCTGGGCGCCTGCCTATGGCTGCACGACAGTGAGTTCCAGCCCTGGTCCCACCATGGCGTGGTGACGCTGTGGGCGTCTACCGCGCTGATGCTGGCCCTGCCCCGGGTGCTGGGCCTGGCCGCCGTAATGTTGCGTGGCGAACAAGCCCGCTTTGGCGGCAGTCTGGCCCTGGTGGGCAGCACCGTGCTGGAAGCCGGCCTGTCGATGCTGCAGGCGCCGCTGCGCATGGCTGCACACAGCCTGTTCGTGGTGGGAGCCCTGACCGGCTGGCGCCTGGAATGGACCTCGCCTCCGCGCGAAGCCAATGACCTGCCCTGGGCCGATGCAGCACGGCGCTTTGGCCCCCTGGGCCTAGGCGTGCTGTGCCTGCTGGCCTGCGTTGCCGCCATCTCGCCCGCCACTGCGCTGTGGCTGTTGCCCATGGGCCTGCCGCTGCTGCTGGCCGTACCGTTCACCGTGCTCAGCAGCCAAGGGGCACTCGGCCAGCGCATGCGCAATGCCGGCTGGCTGCTGGTGCCCGAGGAGACCCAGTCCCCGTCGGTGCTGAAGCAAGCCTGGGCCTATGCCAAGGACAGCCATGTGCGCACATCCACCGGCAGCTGGCTGGCCGACCTGCCGCGTCTGGCCAGCCTGGCTCTGCAAGCCCTGGGCCCCCGCCACACCGGACTAGGCCTGCGCGGCGAGCACCGCCGCCAACGCGTGCGCCAACTGGGTCGCCAGGGCCACGCCGTACAGCAAGCCGCAGAAAAAATGCGCTTTTTGAACGAGCCGCATAGCCTGCGCATGCTGCATGCCGCCCTGGTAGGTGCCCGCGTGCGATGATCTGAAAAAAGCAGCGGGGCTGGCCCCGCTGCAACAGAGGCTTTCATGCACAATCACGCGCCATGACCATGACCTCTGTTTTCAACTTCACCTTCGTGCCCTGGTTCCGTTCCGTGGCACCGTATATCCACAAGTTCAGGAACCAGACCTTTGTGGTGGGCATCGCGGGTGAGGCGATTGCAGCGGGCAAGCTGCCCAACCTGGCGCAAGACCTGGCCATGATCCAGAGCATGGGTGTAAAGATCGTGTTGGTGCACGGCTTCCGCCCGCAGGTCAATGAGCAGCTCAAGGCCAAGGGCCACCCCCCCAAATACGCCAACGGCATCCGCATCACCGACGAAGTTGCGCTGGACTGCGCGCAAGAAGCCGCCGGCCAACTGCGCTACGAGATCGAGGCGGCGTTCAGCCAGGGCTTCCCTTTGGCTTCTCGCCCACTGGCGAAGCTTTCAACCTGACCATGGAAGAGGTAGCCACCTCGGTCGCCAGCGCCTTGCAGGCCGATAAGCTGATCTTCCTGACCGAGGTGCCCGGCATCCGCATGCACCCGGGCGAGCCCGAGAGCGAAGACAACCCTATCGATACCGAGTTGCCCCTGGCCATGGCCGAAAAACTGCTGGCCGAACTTCCCGCCGCCAATGTACCCACCGACACCGCCTTCTACCTGCAGCACTGCGTGACGGCCTGCAAGTCCGGCGTGGAGCGCAGCCACATCATCCCGTTCTCGGTCGATGGCGCCATCCTGCTGGAGGTGTATGTACACGACGGCATAGGCACCATGGTGGTGGACGAAAAACTGGAAAGCCTGCGCGAAGCCTTGGTAGACGATGTGGGCGGCATCTTGCAGCTGATCGAGCCTTTCGAAAAAGACGGCACCCTGGTCAAGCGCAGCCGCACCGAGATCGAACGCGACGCCCATATGTACACCGTGGTGGAGCACGACGGCGTGATCTTCGCCTGCGCTGCCCTCTACCCCTACCCCGAGGCCCACACCGGCGAGATGGCCGCGCTGACGGTATCGCCCCAGGTACAAGGCCAGGGCGACGGAGAAAAAGTGCTCAAACGCGTGGAGCAGCGCGCCCGCGCCGCCGGCCTACAGAGCATTTTTGTGCTGACCACCCGCACCATGCACTGGTTCATTAAACGCGGCTTTGTGCAGGTTGACCCCGATTGGCTGCCCGAAGCCCGCAAGCGCAAGTACAACTGGGACCGCAAGAGCCAGGTGCTGGTCAAAAAACTGAGTTAGCGCTCCTCAGTGCGGGGGCGATTCAGCGGCACGTGGCCGTCTATGGCGCCCAATGGTGCCCCATGGCGCCCGAAACGTCGGAAACTGATCGAAATTAGTTGCATTTAGCCGTGCGCCCAGCCGAGCCTGGGTACACAATGTGCTGGCAAATACCCCTTTGCGGGTTCTCTGACCACCGCCAGGACGTTCTATGCGCCGCTACGGACACCGTGACATGCATGCGAAGGGCCTCGCACCATGAGGCAAACGGCTCCGCCCCCCTCGGTGACGGACTCCCGCCTGAACCGACGCCACGCTCAGGAATGGTGGGCCATGGCACTGGCGCTGCTGGTTTTGCTGGGTACGATGGCCTGCAAACTCTGGCGGGAACACGGGCTGAACCGGGAAAAAGAATTCGACCGCCTGCAAACCCAGGCCCGCGTGGTGGACGAAAACCTGATCCGCCAACTGCAGGGGGTGAACCGAGCCCTGGCCGGCCTGCGCTACGACCTGTACTACAGCGACCACCCCGGCGAAACTCCCAATATGAGCCGACGCCTGCAGCTGTTGGCCGACGCCATGCCTGGCGTGCGGGACCTGTCCATACTGGACAAATCCGGCATCGTCATCGGCAGCAACAACAAGAGCGCATTGGGCGCCGACCTACACCAAAGCCCGTATTTCGAAATTCCCCAAGCCAGCCCGGACTACGCGGCGCTGTATATATCGCCCAACTACCTACCCAGCTCCGGCTTCTATGCGGTGGGAGTCAGCAAGGCCGTATCCGAGGTGGATGGGCAATTCATAGGCCTGATCAGCGCCACGCTGGAGCCAAGCTATTTCGACACCGTGATGCAGTCGGTGCTCTATGCGCCCGACATGACCGTGAGCATCACGCACAACGATGGGCGGGTGTTCATCATGATTCCGCCCAACGTCAAATCCCTGAACACCAACATCAACGTGCCGGGAGCATTGTTCCACCGGCATGTCCAGTCTGGACAGACCATAAGCCAGCTGGTTGGCCAGTCAAAGGTGCTGGGCGACCAGCGCATGCTGGTCTTTCGCAATATCCAGCCCGCAGAGTTGCGCATGTACGCACCGCTGACCGTCTCCGTGAGCCGAAACCTGGCCGAGGTAGACGCCATCTGGTGGGACGAAGCCAAGCTGAACCTGGGCCTGCTAGCGGCATTTGGCACGATTGCCTGCATAGGCCTGGCCTATATCCACAAGCACCGCCGGGCCATGCACCTGGCCCATATTGAGATACAGGAAGCCTTGAAGGAAACCGCCCAGCGTTTTGAATTCGGCCTCAAGGGAGCGGACCTGGGACTGTGGGACTGGAACATGGCCAAGAACACCATGGTGTTTAGCGATCGGCTCTGGCAGATGCTGGGCTACCAACCCAACGAAATCCTGCTGCGGGGCGGCCTGTGGTGGCAGCTACTGCACCCGCAGGAGCTGCCCGTTTTGCGCGCCGCATTCATCGCCCACATCAAGGGTCATAGCCCGTCTTACAAGCTGGAGCACCGCGTGCGCCACAAGGACGGCCACTGGATCTGGGTACTGGACCACGCCATGGTCGCAGCGCGCGATGAAAAAGGCCGCGTCACCCGCGTGCTGGGTACGCACATGGATGTGTCAGAGCGCAAGCAGGCAGAGGCACACCTGGCGGCTGCCACTGCCTTGCAGCGGCGCACTGGCGAGATCGCCAAGATCGGTGGTTGGGAGTTGGACCTGTCGAACATGTTGCAGACATGGACGCCGGAGGTCTTTCTGATCTATGACCTGTCCGTGGGCACGCCGCTCTCCCTGGATGAATCTCTGAACTGCTACACGCCAGACTCCCGCCACAAACTGGAGCAGGCTATGGCGGAAGCCATACGCTACGGCACGCCCTGGGCCCTGGAGCTGCAAATGACAACCACCGCCGCGCGCCAGGTGTGGGTGCATTCCCATGGCGAGGCCATCGTGCAAGAGGGCCACACCGTGCGCCTGGAAGGAACCTTGCAGGACATCACCGAACGCATGCAGTTCCAGGCCGAGCTGCAGCGCGCCAACGAACAGCTGGCCGAACTCAGCGTGACCGACGGGTTGACGGGCGTGGGCAATCGGCGTTTCTTCGACCAGTGCCTGGCGTCCGAGTGGGCGCGCAGCATGCGCCAGGAGCAGTCTCTGGCCTTGCTGATGATAGACATAGACCATTTCAAGCTCTACAACGACGCCTATGGCCACCTGAGCGGCGACAACTGCCTGCGCGAGGTAGCACGCATTCTGAACACCTGTATCTGCCGTCCAGGCGAATTGCTGATGCGCTACGGCGGTGAAGAATTTGCGGTCTTGCTGCTGGACACCGATATCGCTGGCGCCACCGTGGTTGCGCGGCGCTGCCTGGAGCGTATACGGCATGCCGGCCAGCCGCACAAAAACTCCCCTACGGCCAGCCACGTTACTCTGAGCGTGGGCATTGCCAGCGTCATACCGCACAAGGACATTTCAGAACAAGACCTGCTGGAACAGGCCGATGCAGCCTTGTACGAAGCCAAGCGCCAGGGCCGCGATCGCCATATGTGCGCAACCCAGGGGCCACCGCCTGCGCCTGGCCCCAGCCAGTCCGAGTTTTATCTGGGCTGATCAGGCCTTGAGCTTACGGCCCAGGAACACCAGGGCCAACAGGATGATGGCGACAAAGCAGACAAACGACCAGTTGGCGATCGAGCCTCCCAGGAAGGTCCAATCCACCACCGTGCAATCGCCGCCGCCCTTGAAGATCATGGGGATGGCGCGCTGCAGTGGGAAGGTTTCAATCATCCCGTAGAGGTCGCGCCCGCAAGTGGCCACCTCGGGCGGATACCACTGCAGCCAGCTCTGGCGCGCAGCCACGAACGCGCCGAAACCCGCTACCAGCAGCACCAGGAACACGCCAGAAACCTGCAAGCTTTTTTTGCCGCTGGCGCTGGTAATACCTGCGATGATTGCGACTAAAACAAGAGCATATCGCTGGACGATGCACATGGGGCAAGGCTCCAGGCCCACCACATGCTGCAGGTACAGGCCGAAGGCCAGTAGGCCGATACACACCACGCTGACTCCCAACAGCACACGGCGTGGGGCGGCATCAATCCAGGACAACAACATGCATAGCTTTCAAAAAATGCGCCCTGCGGACGCACCCCTTGGGGCTACATCACGCTGGCGCGGACTCTACAAACACTTTGGCGCGGCGTGGTGTCACCACCAGCGTGTCGCCCTCTTGCAAACCTAGAACCCGGAACTGCTCCGCAGGCAACTGCGCTTCCACCAGGTTATCCAGCGTATTGTCCACGGCTTGGTGCTGCTCCAGCGGCGTTAGTTCCAAACGGGCGATGGGACCGATCACCAATGCGCGGGTCAGCTTCACCACCATGCCCAACGGTTTGCCGGCCGCGTCCAGGCCTTCGCCCTTCACGTAGCGCTGCACCTGGATGTCGTGGGGGCGCACATAGGCAAAGGCCTTGGCGTCTTGCGCGTCAGGGTGCTCTGGCGCCTGGATCTTGATGCCTTCCAGCTGTACCTCGCCCTCGTGGGCGCGGCCATGGAACAGATTCACATCGCCCAGGAAGCCATACACAAAGGGGCTGGCCGGGTGGTCCCACACGTCTTGTGGCGAGCCGATCTGCTCGACCTTGCCCTTATTCATCACCACCACGCGGTCGGCCACCTCCAGCGCTTCTTCCTGGTCGTGGGTCACGAAGATGCTGGTCACGTTCAAGTCATCGTGCAAGCGGCGCAGCCAGCGGCGCAGCTCCTTGCGCACCTTGGCGTCCAGCGCACCAAAAGGCTCGTCCAGCAGCAAGACTTTGGGCTCCACCGCCAGTGCGCGCGCCAAGGCAATGCGCTGGCGCTGGCCGCCAGAGAGCTGGCTTGGGTAACGGTTGGCCAACCAATCCAGTTGCACCAGGCCCAGCAGCTCATGCACCTTGGCCTTGATCGCCGACTCGCTCGGGCGCAGGCTACGGGGCTTCATGCGCAGACCGAAGGCCACGTTCTCAAAGACCGTCATGTGGCGGAACAGCGCGTAGTGCTGGAACACAAAGCCGACCTGGCGTTCACGCACATGAACATCGGTGGTGTCTTCACCAGAGAAGTGGATGCTGCCGGAGTCAGGCGTTTCCAGCCCGGCGATGATGCGCAGCAGCGTGGTCTTGCCGCAGCCCGAGGGGCCGAGCAAGGCTACCAACTCGCCGGACTGGATGTCCAGGCTGACATCGCCCAGGGCGGTGAAGCTGCCAAACTGCTTATGGATATTGCGGATTTCGATGCTCATAACAGGCCTCTTTCAATGGGCGGCGGCAAGCTGTGCCGCAGGTATATCGGTACGTGGTGCTTCGGGCGGCATTTCGGCAATGGAGCGCAGCTCGCGCTCGATGCGCCACTCGGCCACCGACTTGATCACCAGCGTCACCAGGGCCAGGATGGCCAGCAGGGACGCCACGGCAAAAGCCGCCACGGATTGGTACTCGTTGTACAAAATCTCAACGTGCAGCGGTAGCGTATTGGTCTGGCCGCGAATGTGGCCGGACACCACCGACACCGCACCAAACTCGCCCATGGCCCGGGCGTTGGTCAGGATCACGCCGTACAGCAGGCCCCATTTGATGTTCGGCAAAGTCACATGCCAAAAGGTTTGCCAGCCGGTCGCACCCAGCACGATGGCCGCCTGTTCCTCGTCATTGCCCTGGGCTTGCATCAGCGGAATCAGCTCACGGGCCACAAAGGGGAAGGTCACAAACACCGTGGCCAACACAATGCCAGGCACCGCAAACACGATCTTCATATCGTGCGCCTGCAACCAGGGGCCGAACCAGCCACTGGCGCCAAACAGCAGCACGTAGACCAAGCCCGCCACCACCGGCGACACCGAGAACGGCAGGTCCACCAGCGTGGTCAAAAAGGATTTGCCCCAGAAGTCGAACTTGGCAATCGCCCAGGACGCGGCGATACCAAACACCAGGTTCAGCGGCACGGCGATCACGGCCGTCAGCAACGTCAGCTTGATAGCTGACCAGGCATCGGGCTCCTGCAGGGCTTCCAGGTAGGCGCCCGCACCTTTGCGCAACGCTTCGGTGAACACCGCTGCCAGCGGCAGCACCAGGAACAGCAGCAGAAATACCAGTGCCACGGTCAGCAGCGTATAGCGGACCCACGCGGCCTCAGTGGTGCCGGCCTTGGCGCGGCGTACGGTATTGGCACTCATGCGGTGGCTCCGGTTTGGCGGCGCTGCCAGGCCTGCAGGGCGTTGATCAGCAGCAGCAGAATGAAGGATATGGTCAGCATCACCACGGCCACGGCGGTCGCGCCGGCGTAGTCGTACTGCTCCAGCTTGCCAATGATGATCAGCGGCGTGATTTCAGACACCATGGGCATATTGCCCGCAATGAAAATCACCGAGCCGTATTCACCGATGGCACGGGCGAAAGCCATGGCGAAGCCGGTCAACAGCGCAGGCGCAATATGCGGCAGGATGACGCGGGTAAAAACCTGCAGACGGGTCGCACCAAGTGAGGTTGCCGCTTCTTCCAGTTCTTTTTCGGCGTCTTCCAGCACCGGTTGCACCGTGCGCACCACGAAGGGCAGCCCAATGAAAATCAATGCAATCACAACCCCAGCCGGCGTAAACGCCAGTTTGATGCCCAGCGGCTCCAGGTATTGCCCCAGCCAGCCATTTCCCGCCAGCAAAGCTGTCAATGAGATACCAGCCACCGCTGTCGGCAAGGCAAATGGCAGGTCCACCAACGCATCCACAATCTTCTTGCCCGGGAAGCTATAACGCACAAGCACCCACGCTACTAGCAGGCCAAACACCAGATTCACCAACGCCGCCAGCAGCGACGCGCCAAAGGTCAGCCGGTAGGAAGCCAGCACGCGCGGCCCCGTCACGGCGTCCACGAACTGGTCCCAGCTCAAGGTAAATGTTTTAAAAAACAGGGCCGACAAGGGCACCAGCACGATGATGCTCAGATAGAGCACGGTATAGCCCAGGGTCAGGCCAAAACCGGGCAAGACGCGTTTGGCCTTGCCGGACGGAGCGCGCGCAACGCTCATTTGGCACCTGGGGTGTAGATCTTGTCGAACTGGCCGCCGTCGTTGAAGTGCACTTTTTGCGCTTCACCCAGGCTTCCAAAAAGCTCGCTCACAGTGAATAACTGGATAGGCTTAAACACCGCAGCGTACTTCTTCAGGATGGCTTCGCTGCGGGGGCGCAGGGCGTGCTTGGCCGCAATCTCCTGGGCTTCGTCAGAGTACAGATAGTCCAGGTATTCCTTAGCCAAGGCTGCCGTTCCCTTCTTGGCTACCGTGCGCTCCACCACTGCGACCGGGTTCTCGGCCACGATGCTGATGCTGGGGTGGATCGCGTCCACCTTGCCGGCGCCAAACTCGCGGTCGATAGACACCACCTCAGATTCGAAGGTGATCAGCACATCGCCAATATTGCGCTGCAGAAAGGTCGTTGTGGCTGCTCGGCCGCCCTGGGCCAGCACCGGCACGTTCTTGTACAGCTTGCCCACAAACTCGGCCGCCTGGGCGTCACTACCGCCCTTCTTCTTCACGTAGCCCCAGGCCGCCAAATAGGCGTAGCGGCCATTGCCGCCGGTCTTGGGGTTCACCACCACCACCTGCACGCCAGGCTTAACCAGATCATCCCAGTCCTTGATGCCCTTGGGGTTGCCGTTGCGCGTCAGGAACAGCATGGTGGATGTGGTGGGGGATGCATTACCCGGGAACTTCTTATTCCAGTCCTTCGCAACCACGCCCTTGTCGGCCAGAAAGTCGATGTCGGTCGAGGTGTTCATGGTCACCACGTCGGCATCCAGTCCCTCGGCCACCGAGCGTGCAATGGCGCTGGAACCAGCGTGCGACTGGTCCACCTTCACATCCTTGCCGGTGGTCTTCTTGATGTGGGCGATGAAAGCGGCGTTGTAGTCTTTGTAGAACTCGCGCGCCACGTCATACGAGCCATTCAGCAGCGTAGTCTGCTGGGCAGACGCCAGGCCCGTGGCAGCCAAGAGCAGACCGGAGAGCAATGTGCGCAGCGCGCTGGATGGACGGCTAGACGAAGAAATCCTGTGAAAAAAGCGCATGCGTGACCCTGGCAATAAAGTTGTAAGCAATATTGTCTGGTCAAAGCTTTACACCACAAACGACTGATTTCTTGTTTGTATAGCGTGATTTGGAATATAGAAGCTCAGCGGTTCCCTCTGACGCCCCCCGCTTAGCGCCAACCCATATGGCCGCGCCAATAAGGGTTGCCGTAGTGGTACGGACGCGGGGCCACGTAAACCGAAGGCTGCACCACCACAGCCGGTGTCTCATAGTATCCAGGTCCATAGGCCCGTGGACCGTAAGGAGCAACCACGCAGCCACTCAGGGTACAGGCTAGCAACACGGCAGAAATCACGATACGCATGGCGAGGCTCCTAAAATACAGTTCTACTGCAACGCGACAGCGGCCCCGTTTGCCGACGCCGGTGCGCGAAGTTCTGTAAAGCCCAGGCAGCGCCAGGGCGTTGAAAACATTGCTACAGTCGCCCCCTGCAATGCGAACCACAACCGGTTTGCGCACCCCACACAACACATTACAAGGCAATTTATGGCACGCATGGTCCACTGCATCAAACTCGACAAGGAAGCCGAAGGCCTGGATTTCCCGCCCTACCCCGGTGACCTGGGCAAGCGCATCTGGGAAAACGTCAGCAAAGAAGCCTGGGCCGCCTGGCTTAAGCACCAGACCATGCTGGTGAACGAAAACCGCCTGAACCTGGCCGACCTGCGCGCCCGCCAGTACCTGGCCCGCCAGATGGAAAACCACTTCTTTGGTTCGGGTGCCGATGCCGCCCAGGGGTACGTACCGCCAACGCCCTAAATTCACAGACAGCGCCGAACGAATTGCCGAACACTCTTATCCCAGGACCCCACGGGACCGGCTTTGCCGGACCGTCGGGGTCGCCCCCGGAAGGGGGTTGGAGGCCACACGAAGTGGGCAAGCCTGGGGGAGAGCCGATCCAATGGCTGCCTGATGGAACCCCGTTCAGCCCCCGCTTTGGTGACCGCTACCGCAGCGAGTCGGGTGGGTTGAGCCAGGCGCAAGAGGTCTTCTTCCACGGTTGCGGTCTGCCTGCAGCCTGGGCACAACAGCCCCAGTGGTGCATTCTGGAAACCGGTTTTGGCCTGGGCCTGAACTTTCTGGTGACCTGGGCGGCCTGGAAGGCCGACCCGCAGCGCCCATCGCTGCTGCATTTTGTTTCCATCGAAGCCTGGCCCTCCAGTGCCGACGACCTGCTACGCAGCTTTGAGGCCCACCCTGCGCTGCTGCCCCTGGCGCAGCAACTGCACGCCCAATGGTGGGGCCTGTCGCCGGGTTTCCATCGCCTGGTGTTTGAAGGTGGCCAAGTACAGCTCACCCTGTGCATAGGCGACGCACAAGCCATGCTGCGCGAAATGGCGCTGCAGGCCGACAGCGTGTACCTGGACGGCTTCAGCCCGCAGCGCAACCCCGACATCTGGAGCCCACACACGCTGAAGGCCGTGTCGCGCTGCTGCAAACGCGGCACGCGCATCGCCACCTGGACCATCGCCCGCGCGGTGCGCGACGCGCTGGAGCAGTGCGGCTTCTCGGTACAAAAAACCCCGGGCGTGCCACCCAAGCGTGACAACCTGCAGGGCCGGTTCGACCCGCGCTGGGAGCCCCGCCCCGCAGTGCAGCCCGCGCCCACACCCAGCCACTGCGTGGTCATAGGCTCTGGCCTGGCCGGGGCCAGCGTGGCCGACAGCCTGGCGCGGCGCGGCTGGCAGGTACAGGTGCTGGATGCCGCTGCAGCCCCGGCCGCAGGCGCTTCCGGCCTGCCCACGGGCATCTTCTCGCCGCTGATTTCACGCGACCACAATGTGCAGTCCCGCCTGTCCTACAGCGGTGTACGCGCCACACTGCAGCTGGCCCAAACCCGGCTGCAGGCGGGCCAAGATTGGCAAGCCACCGGCGTGCTGGAATGGCTGGGCGATAGCCCTGCCGCCGAATACCCGGCCCATACGGCCGCCAGCACGGAAGCATTGGACCATGCCAACCTGCCTGCCGACACCCATGCGCTGTGGCACGCCCGCGCTGGCTGGATCAGACCCGCGCAACTGGTGCAGGCACTGCTGGACCACCCAGCCATCCGCGTGCGCGGCCACAGCCCGGTAGACCGGCTGCAGCCCTGCGACCAGGGCTGGCAGGTGCTGGACGCGCAAGGCAATGTCTTAGCGCAAGCGCCGCTGGTCGTGGTTGCCGCCGGCTTTGCCAGCCGGCAGGTGGCGGCGGCAGACATTCCGGTGCAGGCCGTCCGGGGACAAATTTCCTGGGGCTTGCGCGGTGATGCGACCCTGCCGCCCTTCCCTGTCAATGGCCAGGGCCACTGCATACCCGACTTCCCCAGCACGGCCGGCCGCGCCTGGCTGGTCGGCGCCAGCTACGAACGCGACAGCGTCCACGGCGATAGCCGCGAGGCGGACCGCATCGGCAACCTGGAACGCCTGCGCAGCCTGCTCCCCGGAGCCGCCGAGGCACTTGCCCCCTGCTTTGAACAAGGCCGCGTGCAAGACTGGGCCGGCGTGCGCTGCACCTCGCCAGACCGCCTGCCCATGGTGGGCACACTGGCGCCCGGCCTGTGGGTCAGCACGGCCATGGGCTCACGCGGACTCAGCTTCGCCCACCTGTGCGCCGAACTGCTGGCGGCTCGGCTGCATGGCGAGCCACTAGCGTTGGAGAAAAAACTGGCGGCAGCCCTGGATGTGCAACGCTTCGCCGGCGTGCGCCCGTAGGCACCACCAACTCAGCCAAAGCAATCTTGATTTGCTACAAATAAAATAGCTGCTGGCGCAATATTTATCTGCACCAGCAGCTATTTTCATGCCCTAAAAATACATCTACGGCGGCCCCTCAGCCCGCGCCAAACCCGTCATCCGCAGCAATCACCGCGCCGTTTACAAAATGGCTTTGGCCGCAGGCCAGCATGACCAGCAACGCGTCCAGGTCTTCGGGCTTGCCAATGCGCTTGCGTGGCAGCATCTGCACCAGCTTCTGACCTTGTTCGGTCTCCCAGTGGTGGTGGTTGATGTCGGTGTCGATGTAGCCGGGGCAGATGGCGTTCACGTTGATGCCGTGTTTGCCCCACTCCACCGCCATGGCCTTGGTCATCTGGATCACCGCCGACTTGCTCATGCAGTACACGCCGATCTGCGGCAGCACCTTGAGCCCGGCCATGCTGGCGATATTGATGATGCGCCCGCCGGTGAAGCTGCCCGGCGCCGAGCCGTTGGCCCGCGCCAGCATGCGCTTGCCCACCTCTTGCGCCACGAAGAAAGCGCCGCGCACATTGGTGTTGAAGATGAAGTCGAAGTCGTCTTCGGTCACGTCCTGCAGGCGCTGGGTGGTGCTCACGCCCGAGTTGTTGACCAGAATATCGATGGAGCCTACCTCGGTCTCCGCATGGGCCACGGCCGACTTGATGGAGTCTATGTCACTCACGTCCAGCTCAACCACGTGGGCATCACCGCCCTCGCCCTCGATGCGGGCGCGCAAGTCCTTGAGCTTGTCAACTTGGCGACTGGCCAGCACCACGGCAGCTCCTGCACGCGACAAAGTTCGGGCAAACTGCGCCCCCAAGCCGCCCGAGGCCCCGGTAACCAATGCCACCCGGCCTGAAAGATCCATGCTGTATGCCATCACAAGCCTCTTCGTTGTTCGTTAAGTGGACTCTGGATTGTGACAGTGCAGCCGCCCCATCCACATAAAATGCCTTGCGATTTTGTAAGCCACGTAACCGCCGCATAGGCATCGCGCAGCCATAGCCCCCCACAGGAAAAAAACATGACGAACGAAGAGATTCTTGCCCAGTTTGGCCCCCGCGAAGCCATGGAATACGACGTGGTGGTCGTAGGTGGCGGCCCAGGCGGACTTGCCACCGCCATCCGCCTGAAACAACTGGCAGCGGAAAAAGGCACGGACATCTCGGTCGTGGTGCTGGAGAAGGGCTCCGAGCCTGGCGCCCACATCCTCAGCGGCGCCATCATGGACCCGATCGCGCTAAGCGAACTCTTCCCCAACTGGAAGGCCATGGGCGCCCCGCTGAACCAGCCGGTAACCGACGACGCCATGATATTCCTGGGTGAAAAATCGTCCTTTCGCACGCCCAACTTCCTGCTGCCAGGTTGCTTCCAGAACCACGGCAACTACATCGTCAGCCTGGGTGCCGTCACCAAGTGGCTGGGCGAGCAGGCCGAGGCCTTGGGCGTGGAAATCTTCCCCGGTTTTGCCGCAGCCGAAGTGCTGTACAACGAAGATGGCTCCGTCAAGGGCGTAGCCACCGGCAATATGGGCGTCAGCAAGGAAGGCGAGCCCACGGCCGACTTCCAGATCGGTATGGAGCTGCACGCCAAGTACACCGTGTTCGCCGAGGGCGCACGCGGCCACCTGGGCAAGCAGCTGATCGCCAAGTTCAAGCTGGACGACGGCAAAGACCCGCAAACCTACGGCCTGGGCATCAAGGAAGTCTGGGAGATCGACCCCAAGCGCCACCAGCCCGGCTTCGTCATGCACACCGCCGGCTGGCCCATGGACAACAGCACCTACGGCGGCGCCTTTCTGTACCACATGGAAGGCAACAAGGTCACCCTGGGCTTCATTACCGGGCTGGACTACGCCAACCCCTATCTGAGCCCGTTCGAAGAATTCCAGCGTTGGAAGACGCACCCCAATGTGCGCTGGTACCTGGAAGGCGACGCAGAGCACGGCATTGCTCCGGCCAAGCGCCTGGGCTACGGCGCGCGCGCCATCACCGCTGGCGGCCTTATGAGCCTGCCCAAGACCGTGTTCCCCGGCGGCGCACTGGTGGGCTGCGACGCGGGCTACCTGAACGTCAGCCGCATCAAGGGCAGCCACGCCGCCATCAAGACCGGCATGCTGGCCGCCGAGGCCGCCTATGACGCCGTCACCAGCGGCCGCCAGCACGACGAGCTCAGCGCCTACCCCGTGGCCTTCGAGAAAAGCTGGCTGCACGCCGAGCTGCACAAGGCGCGCAACTTCAAGGCCTGGTTCAAAAAGGGCCTGCTCACCGCCACGCTGATGAACGGCATTGAACAATTCGCGCTGCGCGGCCACATCCCCTGGACGCTGCGCCGCGACAAGCCCGACCACGCCTACCTGAAGCCGGCTGCCGAATGCAAGCCCATCGCCTACCCCAAGCCCGATGGCAAGCTGACCTTTGACCGGCTCAGCAGCGTGTTCATCAGCAACACCAACCACGCAGAAAACCAGCCCGCGCATCTGACGCTGAAAGACGCATCGGTGCCGGTCAACATCAACCTGCACAAATACGCTGGCCCAGAAGCCCGCTACTGCCCGGCAGGGGTGTATGAGTTCGTGAAGACAGATACGGGTCAGGACAAGCTGCAGATCAACGCGCAGAACTGCGTGCACTGCAAGACCTGCGACATCAAGGACCCGACGCAGAACATCGTGTGGGTGACACCCGAAGGCGGCGGCGGACCCAACTACGCGGGCATGTGATTTTTGATGCCTTTTTTAGGGCAATAAAACCGACGCCAGCGCATATAAACCGTGCGCTGGCAGCTCTTATTTTTGAAGTTAAAAATCGGAGCAGACTTGCTCAATGCCCGGCGGGTCCCGCAGCAGGCTTCTTGCCAAACAGCGCGCTGATCTCACCCACCACGCCCCGGCGGAACAGCATCACGCAGACCACGAAGATCACACCCATGATCACCGTGACCCAGGAGCCCACCTTGTCAGCCAGCAGGTCTTCCAGGCTGACGATGGTGATGGCGCCGGCCACCGGGCCGAGGATGGTGCCCAGGCCTCCCAGTAGCGTCATCAGCACCACCTGGCCCGAGGTATGCCAGTGCACATCGGCCAACGAGGCTAGCTGGAACACCAACGCCTTCATGGAGCCTGCCAGGCCCGACAACGAGGCCGAAATGACGAAGGCCAGCAGCTTGTAGCGCGCCACGTCATAGCCTAGCGAAGTGGCCCGGGCCTCGTTGTCGCGTATGGCCTTCAGGATCTGGCCGAACGGTGAATGGATGGTGCGGTGCACCAGCCAGAAGCCGCCCATGAACACCGCAAACACGAAGAAGTACATGGCGATGTTGTCCGACATGTCCACCAGCCCAAACAGCTTGCCGCGCGGAATGCCCTGCATGCCGTCCTCGCCACCGGTAAAGCCCATTTGCAGCGCCACAAAGTAGACCAGCTGCGCCAGGCCCAGCGTGATCATGGTCAGGTAGATGCCGCTGCGGCGTATGGCTAGCATGCCGAAGATGGCCCCCAGCACCGCGCCAAATGCAGCGCCGGCCAGCAGGCCCAATTCAGGGGGCCACCCCATGTCGCGGCATAGGTAGCCGGTGATATAGGCCGAGCCGCCGAAGAAGGCCGCATGCCCAAAAGACAACAGGCCCGCAAAACCCAGCAACAGGTTGAACGCGCAGGCGAACAGCGCAAAGCACAGCACCTTCATCAGGAACGTGGGGTACAGCACGAACGGCGCAATGCTCCCCACCACAACCAGGGCCACGAACATCCACAGCGTACGCTGGCTTGCCGCTTTGCTGGCACCGTGGGCAGGAATAGCTTGAACAGATTGCATCGTTCTTCCTCAGGCTTGCTTGCCAAACAGGCCCGCAGGTTTGACCAGCAGCACCAACACCATAACCAAAAAGATCACCACCGCCGAGGCTTCGGGGTAGAACACCTTGGTCAGCCCCTCCACCACGCCCAGGCCCAGGCCGGTGACGATGGAGCCCATGATCGAGCCCATGCCGCCAATCACCACCACAGCAAACACCACGATGATGAGGTTGGAGCCCATCACCGGGTTGACCTGCACGATGGGTGCTGCCAGCACGCCGGCAAAGGCCGCCAGCGCTGCCCCCACGGCATAGGTGGCCGTCAGCAGCACCGGCACGTTGATGCCCAGGGCCTGCACCAGGTCTGGCCGCTGGGTGGCCGCCCGCAGCGTGGCGCCCAGCCGGGTGCGCTCAATGGCGTACCACGCCACAAAGCACACGCTCAATGCCGCTACCACCACCCAGGCGCGGTAGATCGGCAGGTACATAAAGCCCAGGTTCACGCCGCCTTGCAGCAGCTCCGGCACTTCATAGGACGAGCCCGACACGCCAAAGAAATTCTTGAAAACCCCCTCGGCGATCAGCGCCAGGCCAAAGGTCAAGAGCAGGCCATACAGGTGGTCCAGCTTGTACAGGTGGCGCAACATGAGGCGCTCTATGGCCACCGCCACCACACCGACCACCAGGGGCGACAAAATCAGCGCCCACCAGTAGTTGATACCCAGGTAGCTCAAGCCCAGCCAGGCGACAAAAGCCCCCACCATGTACTGTGCGCCATGGGCAAAGTTGATGATGTTGAGCAGGCCAAAAATGATGGCCAGGCCCAGACTCAAGATGGCATAAAACGAGCCGTTGATCAGCCCCAGCAACAGCTGGCCGAAAAAGGCCGGTGACGGTATGCCAAATATCTCCATAGCGGGATTCCCTCGTAGCGCGGACAAACCCCAAGGCCGCGCGCGGCCCCGGGGACTTGGGGTTTACTTCTTTACCAGCGGGCAGCGCGATGCCGACAGCGGCTGGAAGGCCTCGGCTGCGGGAATCGTTGCGCGCACGTTGTAGTAGTCCCACGGCGTCTTCGATTCGGCCGGGGTCTTGACCTGCATGAGGTACATGTCGTGCACCATGCGGCCGTCTTCACGGATGGTGCCGTTCTTGGCGAAGAAGTCGTTCACCGGCATCTTCTTCATCTGTGCCATGACCTTGGCGGTGTCGTCGCTGTTGATGGCTTTGACGGCCTTCAGGTAGTGCATGGTGGACGAATACTGCCCGGCCTGCACCATGGTCGGCATGCGCTTGTGCTGGTCGAAGAAGCGCTTGGACCAGGCCCGTGTCTGGTCATTCAGGTCCCAGTAGAAACCTTCGGTGAGGTACATGTTCTGGGTGGTCTTCAAACCCAGGGAATGGATGTCGGTGATGAACATCAGCAGCCCGGCCAATTGCTGCTTGCCGGTGATGCCGAACTCGGCCGCCTGCTTGATGGAGTTGACGGTATCGCCGCCCGCATTGGCCAGGCCGATGATCTGTGCACCCGAGGACTGGGCCTTCAACAGAAAGGACGAAAAGTCCGACGTCGGGAACGGGTGGCGTACACCGCCCACCACTTCGCCGCCATTGGACTTGACCACGTCAGACGCATCTTTTTCCAGCGCATGGCCAAATGCGTAGTCGGCCGTCAGGAAGAACCATTTCTTGCCGCCAGCCTTGGTCACGGCCTTGGCCGTACCGTTCGCAACGGCAAAGGTGTCGTAGGCCCAGTGCACGGTCACGTCGTTGCAGGCTTCGTTGGTGATGGAGGTGGCGCCCGCACCGTTCACCAGCACGATCTTGTTCTTTTCCTTGCCGATCTTTTGCACCGCCAACGCGGTGGAGCTGGTGACCAATTCAGTCAGCACGTCCACCTTGTCGCGCTCCACCCATTCACGGGCCTTGTTGGCGGCGATGTCGCCCTTGTTCTGGTGGTCGGCAGCCACCATTTCAACCTTGAAGCCGGGTTTTTCGGCAGCCAGGAAATCGTCGATGGCCATCTTGGTGGCGAGCACCGCGCCAGGCCCGGCCAGGTCAGAGTACGTGCCCGACAAATCGGTCAGCACGCCGATCTTGACGACACCGTCGGACACCTGTGCCTGGGCCCCCGTGGCCAGCATAAGGGAAAGGCCTGCAGCCATAGCAAGTGATGTAGCAAGCGGTGTGGGCTTGAATTTCATGGGGTGTCTCCTCTGGTCAACGATGAAAAGGTCTTGTTACCCGGCTTACACGCCGAGCAAAGCTTGCATGTCGCTGGTCTTGGCTGCCAGCTCGTCTTTTTGTACCACCATGGCCACCTGGCCATGCTCCAGCACGTAATGCCTGTCCGCCAAGGGCGCGGCGAAGCGGAAGTTCTGCTCCACCAGCACGATGGTGTAGCCGCGCGTTTTCAGTAGGCGAATTACCTCGCCCAGCTTCTTCACGATCACCGGGGCCAGGCCTTCGGTGATTTCGTCCAGCAGCAGCATCTTGGCCCCGGTGCGCAGAATGCGGGCCATGGCCAGCATCTGCTGCTCGCCGCCCGACAGGCGGGTGCCGGGACTGTTGCGGCGCTCGTACAGATTGGGAAACAGCGCATAGATTTCGTCCAGCGTCATGCCTCCGCTGGCCACCACCGGGGGCAGCATCAGGTTTTCTTCGGTGGACAGGCCGGCAAAAATGCCGCGCTCTTCGGGGCAAAAGCCCACGCCCAAGCGTGCAATATAGTGGGGCGCCATGCGCACCACTTCGTTGCCATTGAACATGATGGAGCCGCTACGCCGCCCCACCAGGCCCAGAATGGCCTTCAATGTGGTCGAGCGGCCGGCGCCGTTGCGGCCCAGCAGGGTAATCAGCTCGCCCCGGTTCACATGCAAGTCCACACCGTGCAGTATGTGCGACTCGCCATAGAAAGCATGCAAATCGGTGACGCGCAGCATCTCGCTGCTGGAGTTGAATGCGCTGCTCATGGCAAGACCTCCGTGCTGCGCACTGCGGTGCGAGCTTGCTCGGGGCGGCCCAGCGTGGCGCTCATGCCTCCACCCCCACGTAGGCTTCCAGCACGCGCGGGTCTTTGGACACGGTGGCGTAGTTACCCTCGGCCAGCACGCTGCCTCGCTGCAAGACAGTGAGCGTGTCGCACAGCGACTCGACCACCGACAGGTTGTGCTCCACCATCAAAATGGTGCGGCCTTTGGATACCTTGCGGATCAGCTCCACCACGCGGCCAACGTCCTCGTGGCCCATGCCCTGGGTGGGCTCGTCCAGCAGCATCAGCTCGGGCTCCAGGGCCAGGGTGGTGGCGATCTCCAGGGCGCGCTTGCGGCCGTAGGGCATCTCCACCGCCACGGTGTCGGCAAATCCTTGCAGGTCCACCTGCTCCAGCAGCTCCATGGCCCGACCGTTCAGCGCGTCGAGCCGCGTCACCGAGGACCAGAAGTTAAACGAATCAGTACGCTTGCGCTGCAGGGCCACGCGCACGTTTTCCAGTGCCGTGAGGTGGGCGAATGTGGCGGAGATCTGGAACGAGCGCACCATGCCACGCCGCGCCACCTGGATGGGTGTTTCCCGCGTGATGTCGATACCGTTGAACTGGATCTGCCCCTTGGTGGGCTGGATGAATTTGGTGAGCAGGTTGAAGACGGTGGTCTTACCCGCGCCGTTGGGGCCAATCAGCGCGTGGATGCTGCCGCGTTGCACCTGCAGGTTGACGCAGGCCACTGCAGCAAAGCCAAGGAATTCCTTGGTCAGGCCTTCCGTCTGGAGAATGATGTCACTGGGCAAATCGAGTCCTTTACTGCAGGTTCATCGGACAAGCCTGCTACACAACATCGTGCGTGGCAGGCAAAGAGGCATCAGGTATTTGCGTTCGACTTTACTTGTTCACGCAGAACAAATTTTTGGATTTTCCCGGTTGACGTTTTCGGCAATTTGCAGAAGACCACCTGTTTCGGTACTTTAAAGCGTGCCATATGGCTTCGGCAGAAGTCAATGATGTCCTGGGCGCTGGCCTGCGCATCGGCCTTCAATTCGATGAAGGCACAGGGCACTTCGCCCCATTTTTCGTCTGGCTGGGCTACCACGGCCGCCAGCATCACCGCCGGGTGGCGGTGCAGCACATCCTCCACCTCGATGGACGAGATGTTTTCACCGCCCGAGATGATGATGTCCTTGCTGCGGTCCTTAATCTGGGCATAGCCATCGGGGTGCATCACCGCCAGGTCACCGGTGTGGAACCAGCCGCCGGCAAACGCCGCTTGGGTGGCAGCCGGGTTCTTCAGATAGCCCTTCATCACCACGTTGCCACGGAAGAAGATTTCGCCCATGGTCGTGCCGTCGGCAGGTACCGGCTGCAAGGTTTCAGGGTCGAGCACAGCCACCGCCTGCTGCAGCGGATAGGGCACACCCTGGCGGCTGTTCAGGCGGGCGCGCTCGGCTATCGGCAGGCCAGCCCAGGACTCTTGCGGCGCACACACGGCCGCCGGGCCATAGACCTCGGTCAGGCCGTAGACATGGGTGATGTGGATGCCAGCGTTCTCGCAGCCCTCGATCACCGCTGCTGGCGGCGCCGCACCGGCCACCAGGCCCTGGATGGTATGGGTAATGCCCTCGCGCAGCGTAGCAGGCGCGTGGATCAACATACTGAACACAATCGGCGCGCCGCACAGGTGGGTAATGTGGTGCTCGCGTATCAGCGGGTAGATCAGCGCCGGGTCCACCCGCCGCAGGCACACGCTGGTGCCAGCGATCAAGGCCATGGTCCAGGGAAAGCACCAGCCGTTGCAGTGGAACATGGGCAGGGTCCACAAATACACCGCGTGGTGCGGTATTTGCCAGGACAGCACATTGTTGGCGGCGTTCAGATAAGCACCGCGGTGGTGGGTGACCACGCCCTTGGGGTTGCCTGTGGTGCCCGAGGTGTAGTTCAGCGCAATCGCATCCCACTCGTCGGCCGGCAACTGCCAGGCAAAGTCAGGCTGGCCGGCGGCGATGAAGCTCTCGTAGTCGGTATCGCCCAGGTATTTGCCTTCAGGCGCCAGGGCATCCTCCACCTCGATGACATAGGGCCGCTTATCGCCCAGCAGGGACAGGGCCTTGTCGACCACGGAGGCGAATTCGCTGTCCACCAGCAGCACCTTGGCCTCACCGTGCTGCAGCATGAAGGCGATGGCCTCGCCGTCCAGCCGGGTGTTCAAGGTGTTGAGCACGGCGCCGGACATGGGCACGCCGAAATGGGCTTCCAACATGGCCGGTACATTGGGCAGCATCACCGCCACGGTGTCGCCCTCGCCTATGCCCCGCGCTTGCAGGGCGCTGGCCAACTGGCGGCAACGGGTGTAGGTCTGGGCCCAGGTCTGGCGGCGCTCGCCGTAGATCACCGCCAGGCGGTCCGGGTAGACCTTGGCCGATCGCTCGATAAAGCTCAGCGGCGACAAGGCCACAAAGTTGGCTGGGTTCTTGTCCAGCCCTTGCTGGTAAACGTTGTTGCTGCGCATGCTTGTCTCCGGTTCCCGGGCACTGCGTGCCGGGGTTTTGTTTTATGTGGCGCATTGTGGCCACGCAAATTGACGGTTTGCTGACGAAAACGCGCTTTCGAAACCCATGCAACCTTATAGGTCAAATTGGCCGCTAGCGCACAATTTATCTGCGCAAGCAGCTATTCAAACCATAGCAAACTACGTAACGGTCCGCAGCCGCCGGTGCTTGGAGAAGAAGGCCCACAACAGCGTGCTGGCATCGGGCCCCACGCTGTCGTTGAAGCGCAGCGTGCCGTCGCCGCCGCTCCAGGCGTGGTCCAGCCCGGCGATACGGCAGACCGACACGATGGGTTTGCGTCCCACGCGGTAGTCCTGCGTCTGGAAGGCATGGCGCGGGCTGCGGCCCTTGGGGCGGGCGGGACTGAGTACGGTGACCGGGGCCAAATTGGCGATGCCATTGACCCGCAGAAACTGCTGCGCCACCTGCTGCTGGTTGACGATGCGCACCACTTTGTCAGCCTCGCCGTGCAGGATGATGGCCGGCATGCGCGGGAAGCCGCCTCCATCCACGGTGGCCTGCACTGCCTGCGCCACATGGGTGCCGCCACCGGTCTGCATCGCGGCAAAGGCGCTCATGCGGTTGTCTGCGGTGCCAAACACTGGGCCGGAATGCAGGCCCACGGCGGCAATACGAAAGGGGTAGCGCAGCGCGATGATCTGGGCCAGCGCCGCGCCGGCCGAGATGCCGGCCAGGTAGACCCGGCTTGCGTCCAGCCCCAGCCTGGCCACCACGTGCGTGACCATGCCCGCCACCAGGCCGGCCTCGCCGCCGCCATTCTGCGTGGTGCGCTGGTACCACTGCCAGCAGCGGTGGGCGTCGATAGTCAACAGTTGTTGCGGGTACAGCACGGCAAAGCCTTTGCGCTGGGCCAGGGTGTTCATGCGACTACCCTGGGCGAATTCGGGTGCCGTCTGGGTGCAGCCGTGCAGCATGACGACCAAGGGCAAAGGTTTGAGAGCCTGCGCCTTGTCGCGCAGCGGCAGGTACAGCCAGTAACTCATGCGCTGGCCATTGGGTGCGGCGAAGAAGGAACGGGTCCAACTGCCGGGCAACTCCGCCGGTGGCGCAGATTTGGCGGCGGGCTTGGCAGCGGGTTTGGCGGATGGTCTTGCAGCAGCCTTGGCGGACGGTTTGGCGGTGGGCCTGGGCGCAGGCTTCGGCGGTGCCAGCGCCTTTTTTACCGCCGCCTTGGTCGCCTTCTTGGTGACCGCCGTCAAGCCTCTGACCAGCTTCTTCTGCTGGGTCTTGGCGATACGGGTCAGGCTTTTCAACCACAGACTGCTGAGACTTCGGGCCATATTTGCAATCTTTCGTGGTGGTGGCGTTGACCGGGGTGGTCAATCTCGATCGGGGGCGATCGCTTCGGCGTAGTCGTACAAGGCACCCAGAATCTCTTCGCCGCGCTCGTCGGCGGTTTCCGATAGGGCATCGATCTCGCTGAACAGACTGTCTACGGTGCGGGCGCCGCCCTCCCCGTCAAACAGGCGTGCGGCGCGGTGTTCTTCCCAACGCTGCAACTCCTCGGGCGACAGGCTGGCCGGAAAGTTGCGCGCACGGTAGCGGAACAGCAACTCGTCCAGCCGGCTGTCGTCGAAGCTGCTGCGCACCTGGCCCAGCTTCTCGGGCGACAGCGTACGCAGATCGTTCAGGCGGCGCCGGTCATGGTCATCCACAAAGCCGCCGTACAGGTCTTCGTCCACATCGCGCGCGGGCTCGGGCGGGCGCTCAAACACGGCGGGCCAGATACCGCTCATATCCGGCAAGGCCCGCGCCTCGGCCGCGTGGGCGCGCAACACATCGCCATCCAGCCCCCAGCGTTTGGCCAGCTCGGGCGACAGGGTTTTCAAATTTGCCACCACCATGGGCGACTTGTTCAGGTGGATGGTCTTGATGGGCAGCCGGTTCACCCCCTCAGGCAAGTCACTGGCCTTGCTGAACATGCGCAGGCGGATGTCTTCCACATTCATCTGGCTGAATTCCGCCGGGCTGTGCGACAGGTCCCAGGCGATCAGCTCGTTGCGGTTGGTGGGGTGCATGGCCAGCGGCCACATCACGGCCAGGCAGCCGCGTTCGGCCGGGAACATGCCGGAAATATGCAGAAACGGCCGCGCGGCCTGCAGCGTGGTGGGCAGCCCCAGCTCGGCAGCCACACGCTCTTTCTTGTGCAGTCCCAGGCAGAAGTCGAACAGGCGCGGCTGCGAGGTGCGGATCAGGCGCGCCAGGGCGATGGTGGCACGCACATCGGACAAGGCATCGTGCGCGGCCTCGTGCAGCAGGCCGTTGGCGCGGCTCAGGTCTTCCAGGCGGAAGCTGGGGCCGCCTTCGGGTTTGGTGGGCCATGCTATGCCCTCGGGGCGCAGCGCGTAGGTGGTGCGCACCACATCCAGCAGGTCCCAGCGGCCGCAGCCGTTTTGCCATTCACGCGCGTACGGGTCGATCAGGTTGCGCCAGAACATGAAGCGCGTGATCTCATCGTCAAAACGTATGGTGTTGTAGCCCACGCCAATGGTGCCGGGCTGGCTGAAGGCCTGCTCGATCGCTTGTGCAAACACGGCCTCGGGCACGCCGCGCTCCAGGCAGAGCTGGGGAGTAATGCCGGTGATCAGGCAGGACTGCGGGTCGGGCAAAAAGTCAGGCGCGGGCTGGCAGTACAGCATCATCGGCTCGCCGATTTCGTTCAGGTCCGCATCGGTACGGATGGCGGCGAACTGGGCGGGCCGGTCGCGCCGCGCATTGGCACCAAAGGTCTCGTAGTCGTGCCAGAGGAAGGTGTGCTGCGCGGGCGCGTCTGTCATAGTGGCCTCAGCGTTTGCCCAGGGCCAGGTCTACGCCACGGTTGGCCAGCGCATCGGCGCGCTCATTGCCGGGGTGGCCGGCATGGCCCTTGACCCAGCGCCATTCGATCTTGTGGCCGGCGGTGTTGACCAGGCCGTCCAGGCGTTGCCACAGGTCCACGTTCTTGACCGGTTCTTTGGATGCTGTCATCCAGCCACGGGACTTCCAGCCCTTGAGCCATTCGGTCATGCCCTTGAGCACGTACTGGCTGTCGATATACAGGGTGATGCTGCAAGGCTGCTTGAGCGCGCTCAGGCCTTCGATCACGGCCATCATTTCCATGCGGTTATTGGTGGTAGCCAACTCGCCGCCAAACATTTCTTTTTCAGTGCCACCCCAGGTCAGCAAAACGCCCCAGCCGCCGGGGCCAGGGTTGCCCTTGCAGGCGCCATCGGTATACATGTCAACGTGGTTCAAACACAGCTTTCTAAATAAGGATTCGGGAACATCGTTTTTACCAGATGGGCTAAGTGCTATGGTTGCCATGGCGGTTGGCGTCCCGGTTGGCAATCGGCACGGGGGCATTGGCCAGGGCCTTGGGGACTTTCCAGCGCGGCCCCATCAGCCGCATGCCGCGCACCCGCTTGACGGCCACCACGAAGTACACCGCGCCTAGGATGGGCGCAAACCGCTCACCCGCAGCCTCCATCCAGGCGAAGCGGTTCAGCCAGGCCTCGCTGCGCACCGAGGGGCGGTAGCAGCCGAACTGCACCGACTCCACCTCGAAGCTCAGCAGGCGCAACCAGTCGCGCAGGCGCCAATAGCCGATCATGCCGCCCATCTCGGGCAAGTAGCTACCGCCTATGCCCATGCGGCGGTACAGGTGACCACGGCTTTGCCGCAGGCCCCACAGGCTCATGGGGTTGAAGCCGGCAATCACCACCTTGCCCTCGGGCACCAGCACCCGCTCTACCTCGCGCAAGGTGGCATGGGGGTCGGGGCTGTGGTCCAGGGCATGCGGCAGCAGCAGCAGGTCCAGGCTGCTTTCGGAAAACGGCAGCGCTGCAAAATCGGTGACCAAGGTTGCGCGCTCGCTCTGTAGGTCTGCATCTTGCGGCTCGGCAACAGCATGGGTGGCAAGCCAACGGTGCGGTATGCGGTTATTCTGCAGCCCTGGCAGTTCCGCAAGCCCGAGCTGGAGGGCGTGGTAACCAAATATGTCCGCGACTGCCTCATCGAAGCGCCCACGCTCCCAATCCAGCATGTAGCAGCCGGGCGGGGTTTTCAGCCAATCGTGCAAACCTATAATTTCGCTGCCCATGAACTTGCTTGCCCTACCTGCTTTTGCCGATAACTACATCTGGATGTTGCACGATGGCCACCGCGCACTCGTGGTGGATCCGGGCGACGCACAGCCCGTGTTGGACGCCCTGCAGCAGCACAGCTTGCAGTTGGACAGCATTCTAGTCACCCACCACCATGCCGACCATGTCGGCGGTGTGGACCGCCTGCGCGAAACGACCGGAGCCACGGTGTACGGGCCTGCGCGTGAACGCATTCCCGAGCCGCTGCACAAGTTGAGCCAGGGCGACCGCATCACCGTGTTGGGCCTGCAATTCGAAGTGCTCGACGTGCCTGGTCACACCGCTGGGCACATCGCTTACTACACACCCCAATGCCAGGGCGCGCCCTTGGTATTCTGTGGCGACACCCTTTTCTCGGGCGGCTGCGGGCGCCTGTTTGAAGGCACACCGGCGCAGATGCTAGCGTCCCTGTCTGCGCTGGCCGCATTACCGGGAAACACGCGGGTATGCTGCACCCACGAATACACATTAAGTAACCTGAAGTTCGCACGGGTGGTGGAACCCGATAACGCCGCCCTGCTCCAATACCAACTCGCATGCATAGTCAAACGTGAGGCGAATGAGCCCACATTGCCCTCCAGCATGGCGCTAGAGCTGCAGATCAACCCCTT
>JAPLPK010000071.1 GCA_026400275.1 Burkholderiales bacterium | reverse complement strand
GCCGGGGGTAACGGGCAGGAAGTCGTTGTCGTTGCCGATGTACAGCGTGTGCTTGACCGCGCGGTTCACCACCACGTCCTGGCCAAAGGCCATGCTTTCGAGCTTGGCGGGGATTTGGGTGTTCTTCAGGCCAGCGGCCTGCAGCTTGGCGGCGATGTCCAGGAACAGGGTCTTGGGCACGGCATAGGGCAGCAGGTTGGCTTCTCCGCTGAGCTGGCTGACGTCGGTGGCGCCAGCCAGGTCGATCTTGTAGACGCGCTTGACCACGGCTTTGCTGTCGTCGCCCAGGCCCTTGCCATCGCGCTCCAGCACCAGGATTTCATGGCTGTTGAGGGCCAGGATTTCGCTGCTGTTGTAGCCCTTGCCCATGTCGGCCAGGTAGTTGTCGTAGACATACTGCTGGGTGGCACCGGAGGCGATGTTGATGCTCAGGATGCGGTTGGCGCGGCCGCCGTCGCCGCCGTCCTGGATCAGCGGGCTTTGCATGAAGCCGAACAGGGTGGTGCCGTCGGGCGAGATGGCCAGGCCCTCCATGCCCTTGTTGGCCACACGGCCGCTGGTGTTGCCGCTGATTTCGGTCGCACCGGAGGATGCTTTCTTGGCAATGGCCAGGCTGGCAGGCAGCGTGATGGTGCGGCCACGGCCGCCGCTGGCGCGGTCAAACTGGTAGATGTAAGGGCCGTATTCGTCGGAGATGAACACCGAGCTGCCGCTGCGCGACAGGCGTATGCCTTCGGGGTCCAAGCGGGCGTCGGCCACGTCGGCCGAGGTGCTGGCGGCGGCGAAGTTGTCCGAGCGGCCCGAGAAGTAGAACTTGCCGGTGGTGTTGGCCGCTGGCACGGCTGAAAAGCCGGCGACGGGTTCGCCGTAGTGCAGTGCGGTGCGGCTGTACAGCAGGGTGGTCCCCAGCAGGCTGGGGCTCAGGGTGAAGGGCAGGCCGGTGCTGGCGTCGGGCGTCTGGCTGAGCGCCAGGTTCAGGGTATGGAAGCGGGGGATGTAGCTGGCGGTGTTGTCCACACTGGCGTTCCAGGCGGTGGCGTTGGGGCCACGGTCGGGCAGGGCCAGGAAGGTGCTGCCGCCGGCCCAGGTGAGGCCCGAGCCCACGCCGCCCAGCAGGTCGCCGCGCACGCCGTTTTCCAGTGCGCCGCTTTGGCCGGACAGGTCCGTTGCGGTCGCGGAGAGTTTGCCGATAGCCACCAGGTCGATGGCCTGGGCGGACATGGCTGTAAGGGCGCAGACCAGGGCTGCGGTTAGCAGGGAAATACGCGAGTGCGGGTAGCGCATGGATGTCCTTGGTGCAAAAAGGACGCATCATGCGTACGCCGTGTGACGGTGTGGTGACGTTGTGCGCCGCTGCGCACCGCCGTCTAGGTTGTATACACGCCGTTAGCGGAACTGCTCGGGCTTGTAGAAGCCGCTGTCCACCAGGGCGGCACGCCAGTTTTTCACATCCACCAGCAGCGGCTTGAGCAGCATGGCGGGCACGACTTTTTCACCGTTGTTGTAGGTCTTCTCGTCGTTGATGGTGGGCTTTTTGCCGGACAGGATGGCGTCCACCATGGTGGCGGTGACCTGGGCCAGTTCGCGCGTGTCCTTGAAGATGGTGGAGCTCTGCTCGCCCCGGATGATGGAGCGCACCGAGGGCAGTTCTCCATCCTGGCCGGTGGTGAAGGGTAGGGCCTGGCCCCCTTGCCCATAACCGGCTTTTTTCAATGCCTCGATCAGGTCGATGGTGATGCCGTCGTAGGGCGAGAGGATGGCGTCCAGGTGTTGTTTGGCGTAGTTGCGCTCCAGTATGCCGACCAGGCGGGCACGCGCGACGCTGCCGCTCCAGCGCATGGTGGACACCTTGTCCATGCCCATCTGGCCCGAACCCACTACCAACTGGCCTTTGTCGATAAACGGCTTGAGCACCGACATGGCGCCGTTGTAGAAAAAGTGGGCGTTGTTGTCATCGGGCGAGCCGGCGAACAGTTCGATGCGGAAGGGGCCTTTGCCCTCGGCCAGGCCCAGCCGGTTGGCGATGTCGCTGCCCTGCAGCACGCCGACCTGGAAGTTGTCGAAGGTGGCGTAGTAGTCCACATGGTTGCTGCCGCGTATCAGCCGGTCGTAGGCGATGACCTTCACTTTTTTGTCAGCGGCCTTCTGCAGCACGGGCGCTAGCTTGGTGCCGTCAATGGCGCCGATCACCAGTACCGAGGCGCCTTTGGCGATCATGTCCTCAATCTGGGCGGTCTGGGCGGCCAGGTCGTCGTTGGCGTACTGCAAAATGGCGCGGTAGCCCAGCTTGTCCATAAAGCGCGTCATGGCCAGGCCTTCGATCACCCAGCGCAGCGAGGTGATGGTGGGCAGGGAGATGCCGATCACCCCTTTTTCCGCAGTTTGGGAAAAGACGCCCAAGGGCAGCAATCCGGGCAGCAATCCGCCCACCAAACCTCCTAACAGCTGTCTGCGCACAGATTGCATGGCTACTTGTCTCCAAATGTGTATTGTTCTGATTTGATCGTAGCAGACCGGCTGCTTCCCTCTTGGTACTAAAAAATGAAAAAAACCGCACCCACCAAAGCCGAAACCGGTGTGCTGCCGCCGTTCCAGGGCCTGCCGCTGGAACGCATTCTGGTGCCCCGCACCGAGGCCGAATTTGCGGCAGCCACGGCGCATATCCTGGCAGCCGGCGCCGTGGGTTTTGACACCGAGGCAAAGCCCACATTCGCGCCGGGCGAGGTCAGCAGCGGGCCGCATGTGGTGCAGTTCGCGCTGCCAACGCAGGCCTTCTTGTTCCAGCTGCACCGGCCGGAATCGCTGCCCTGTCTGGTGCAGATACTGCAGTCGCCTGCGGTGCGCAAAGTGGGTTTCGGCCTGGAGCAGGACCGTGGGCAAATCCACGCCCGGCTGGGCGTGACGATGCAGGCCGTGTTGGACCTGAACAGCATTTTTCGCCAGCAGGGGTATGGCACCTCCATGGGAGTGCGCGCGGCGGTAGGCGTTGTGCTGCGCCAGCGTTTCCACAAGTCCAAAAAGACCACCACCTCGAACTGGGCCCAGCCCCAGCTGAGCCCGACGCAAATGCTGTATGCGGCCAACGATGCCTTTGCGGCACTGCGGGTGTACCAGGCCTTGTAGCCTCCTGCGACTCGTACACTCTTGGGCATGAAACTCAAAATGGCCAAGAACTCTCTTTTCGCAGTCTTGCTGCGCTCGCCGTGGTGGATCAGCATGCTGCTGGTGCTGGCTTTCGGCCTGGCTTCGGCGGCCCTGCTGCCCAAGGCCTATGTGCCTTTCGGTGTGATGGGCGCGCTGCCCTTCTTCGTGATCGGCCTGATGGCCCTGCAGCGCCAATGGAATGTGCCAAGTGCCGCACGTGTGGCTGAGCTGCTGGAGCGTGCAGGCGCCATGCCCTGGCGCGACTTTGCCGACAGCCTGGACGCGGCCTACCGCGCCCAGGGCCATATGGTGACGCGGCTGAATGGGCCGGCAGCGGATTTGCAGCTGTCGAAAGACGGGAAAAGTACTTTGGTGGCCGCTAAGCGCTGGAAGGCTGCGAACCAGGGCGTGGAGTCGTTGCGCGATCTGGCAACGGAAAAAGAGCGGCGTGGTGCCGATGCCTGCATCTACATCAGCGCTGGTGAAGTGACAGGCAAGGCCCGCGCTTTTGCGCAGGAGCAGGGTATTCAGCTGGTGTCGGGTACCACGCTGGCGCAGTTGCTGCAAGACGCGGCTTAGGCTGGCAGGTAGCGGCCCAGTTTTTCACCCAGCACCAGGGCGGCTTCCTGCCATGGCAGCTGTACGCCCAGGGTGGCCAGGTCCACGGTTTGCAGCCCGGCGTAGCCGCAGGGGTTGATGCGCTGGAAGGGCTCCAGGTCCATGGCCACATTCAGCGCCAGGCCGTGGTAGGTGCAATGCCGGCTGACCTTGATGCCCAAAGCGGCAATTTTGCCCAGGTAGTGGGGCTGGGTTTCCAGTTCCTTGGCGCTGAAGCCAGCCTCAAGGCGTGCATGGCCAAACGGGTCTTGCAGGCGCACGTAAATGCCCGGCGCACCCGGCACGCGCAAGCCGGTCACGCCAAAGTGCGCCAGGGTTTGCACCACGGCTTCTTCGATACGAAACACATATTCCTTGACGAAGTAGCCCGCCCGCTTCAGGTCCAGCAGCGGGTAGGCCACCACCTGGCCTGGCCCGTGGTAGGTGACCTGGCCGCCACGGTTGGTTTGCACTACGGGGATGTCGCCAGGCAGCAGCAGGTGCTCGGCCTTGCCGGCCAGGCCTTGGGTGAACACCGGCGGGTGCTCACAAATCCATAGCTGGTCACGCTCATCCGGCGTGCGCTGGGCGGTAAAATCCTGCATGGCCTGGACGGTGGGCAGGTAGTCCACGCGGCCCAGTAGCTGACAGGGCAGAGAGGCGGTCACAAGACCATCTTCACCATGGGGTGGGTGCTCAGCGTGCGGTAGAGCTCGTCCAGTTGTTCGCGGCTGGTGGCCGTGATGGTGATGGTGATGCCCAGGTAGTTGCCGCCCTTGCTTTCGCGCAGTTCCACCGTGCTGGCGTCATAGCTGGGGTCGAATTGTTTGGCGATGCTGGTGATGGCGTGGACAAAGCCCTCCACCCGCACGCCCATGACCTTGATAGGGAACTGGGACGGGTATTCGATCAGCGAGTCCTTGCGTGGATCGGTGGGCTCGGCGGGAGTGTTGGTGGTCGGTGTGCTCATGGGGTTCAAAGGCTTTCTTTGGTGGCGACGTAGGCCGCATACAGTTTTTGGTAGACCGGTCCGGGTTGGCCGTTGCCAACCGGTCGGCCGTCCAGGCTGGTGATGGCTAGGACTTCCTTGGTGGCGCTGGACAGCAGAAGCTCGTCTGCGGTCCGCACCTCATCGCGGCTGATGCGGCGCAATTGGAATGGAATGCCCTGCGCCTGGCAGAGCTCTGCGATCAGGCCGTAGCGTATGCCTTCCAGCACCAGATTGTCGCTCGGCGGGCCGTAGACTGCGCCGTCCTTGATCAGCCATACATTGCTGGAGGCGGCCTCGCTCAGAAAGCCATCGCGGAACATCACGGTTTCTACCGCACCCGCGTCTACGCCAATCTGCCGGGCAAACACCGCACCCAGCAGGCTGGTGCTTTTGATGTGGGCCTTTTCCCAGCGAAAGTCGTCGGCGGTGACGCACATTACGCCCAGGCGGCGCTGTGCATCAGAAGGCAGGTTCATGGTGTTGGCCATGGCGAAGACCGTGGGCTGCATATCGGCCAGCATGGCATGGTCTCGCATGGCGACACCACGGCTTACCTGGATGTACACCAGTTGGTTATTATGTGAGGCTTTTGTGCCGTCGGCGCTGGTATGTTCTGCGCGAGATGCTATTAATTTAGAAGCAATCGCATGCCAGGCCTCGTGCGTGTGCGGATTGGGGATGCGCAGCTCGGCCAGGCTGCGGTCCAGCCGCGCCATGTGCTGTTCAAAGCGAAACAGGCGGCTGCCGTAGACCGGCACGACCTCGTAGACACCATCGCCGAAGATGAAGCCACGGTCCATGACGCTGATCTTGGCGTCGCACAACGGTGTGTAGTTGCCGTTGAGGTAGCAGGGAAAGTCGGGCAGGGAATGCATGGCGGGAAAGGAGAAGCTAAGTTCGTTATTTTGGACCGTTCTTTCGAGCAGACCGCGCCCGGGTTTCGTCAACCATGGGAATGCGATCTGCGGTAGCGGACAAGTGCCTGTCGAAGAGGCCGGAGGGATTCAGGGGCTAATGGGTTTGGTGTGCACCGAATAAGGGCACAATCTGCCCCCGGCGGGTGCGTGTAAGCGTGACGCCAGCTGTGACGGGTACCATATGTGTAAAGCTTGCGTAAAACAGGCCATTTCTCACGCTCAGTCATTGTCATTTGATAGCCAGCAGTTTCTACATATAATAGTAGGCTTTGCTAAATTGTTCAGGGTAAACCTGGGTGTCATAAAACAGGTGAACAATGACCTTTGACCAAGAAGATGGGGAGCAAGGCGAAGGTTTCAAGCCCCTGACGGCAGCCGAGGCGCAACAGTGGCGCAGGCAGAATCCGCCGCTGTCGATGTGGCGGGTGCTGACGGGGCAAAGTCTGGCGGGTTGTCTGGTTGCAGTAGTGGCCTGGCTCCTGACGGGCAAGTCCAGCATGGGGTGGTCAGCCGCTTATGGCGCACTTTCAGTGGTGTTGCCTGCGGCAGTTTTTGCGCGCGGCGTCACGGGGCGTTTGGCGCAGGCTGTGCCGGGTGCTGCGATGCTGGGTTTTTTTGTGTGGGAATTGGTGAAGATCATTTTGACCGTCGCGATGTTGTTTGCGGCGCCGAAGTGGGTCACAGAGTTAAATTGGTTGGCCCTGGTGGCCGGCTTTGTAGTGACGATGAAGGTGGTTTGGTTGGCGCTTATGTTCCGCTCCAAACGCCCACATCCGGCTCAACATAATTGATGGACTGCTAAATATGTCGACTGAACACGCTGCTACAGAAGGCCCGAAGGCGGGCGAATACATCGTTCACCATTTGCAGCATTTGCAAAGAGACTTTTCGTTTCAGAGCGTCAAGCAAAGCCACATTGTGGATTTCAGCTTGTTCAATCTGGACTCGGTGCTGTATTCGATCATTCTCGGTATCGTCGGCTGCTTCTTTTTGTGGCGTGCGGCGCGCAAGGCTACGTCGGGTGTCCCTGGCCGCTTCCAGGCGGCGGTAGAAATTCTTTCGGAAATGGTCGACACGCAGGCCAAGGGCGTAATTCATAACGCGACAAGCCGCAAGCTGGTGGCTCCTCTGGCGCTGACTGTTTTTGTCTGGATCTTCATGATGAACGGCATGGACATGCTGCCGGTCGACTTGCTGCCCAAGCTGTGGGAGCACGCTTATGTGTCCGCTGGTAATGATGCGCACCATGCTTTCATGCGAGTGGTCCCCACGGCCGATTTGTCCACCACGCTGGGTCTGTCGGTTAGCGTTTTGTTTGTTTGCTTGGTCTATAACATCAAGATCAAGGGCCTGGGCGGCTGGGCGCACGAGTTGGTCGCAGCGCCATTCGGCGACCACTGGTTCCTGTACCCCATCAACTTGCTGATGCAAGTGATCGAGTACCTGGCAAAAACGGTTTCGCACGGCATGCGGTTGTTCGGCAACATGTTCGCTGGTGAATTGGTATTCATGTTGATCGCCCTGATGGGCGGCACGTGGGCCTGGCAGTTCAACCCCCTGGTGGGCGGGTTCTGGCTAGGTGTTGGGCATGTTATCGCTGGAGCAGCGTGGAGCATCTTCCACATTCTGGTGATCACCTTGCAAGCCTTCATCTTTATGATGCTGACGCTGATTTACGTGGGCCAGTCCCATGAGGCGCACTAAGGTTCGTTTTCGCTTTTCTTTTTCTTTTACCTGTAATTTTTAGGAGCAATCATGGAAAACATTCTGGGTCTCGTCGCTTTGGCTTGTGGTTTGATCGTTGGTCTGGGCGCACTGGGTGCCTCCATCGGTATCGCTTTGATGGGCGGCAAGTTCCTCGAGTCTTCGGCTCGCCAACCTGAGCTGATGAACGAATTGCAAACCAAGATGTTCATCTTGGCCGGTCTGATCGACGCGGCTTTCCTGATCGGCGTGGCTATTGCCCTGCTGTTCGCTTTCGCTAAGCCATTCGCGATTTAATTTTTGGCCGACCTTTCACGACCGAAAGGAATTAAGCCGTGAACATTAATTCAACCCTGTTCCTGCAGGCCGTTGTCTTTGCGATTCTGGTGTGGTTCACGATGAAATTCGTGTGGCCTCCCATTACCAAGGCATTGGACGAGCGGGCGCAGAAAATCTCTGACGGTCTTGCCGCCGCCGATAAAGCCAAGTCTGAACTTACCAGCGCCAACAAGCGCGTGGAAGAAGAATTGGCCAAGTCGCGTACCGAGACCGCATCGCGCCTGGCTGATGCCGACCGCCGTGCCCAGACCATCATCGAAGAAGCCAAAGCCCGTGCAACGGAAGAAGGCAACAAGATCGTGGCCGCAGCCCGTGCCGAAGCCGACCAGCAAACCGTGAAGGCCCGTGAAGCACTGCGTGAGCAGGTCGCCGCACTGGCAGTCAAGGGTGCCGAGCAGATTCTCCGCAAGGAAGTCAATGCCGGTGTCCACGCGGACTTGCTGAACCGACTCCAAACTGAACTCTGAGCGACAGAACGACCATGGCTGAAATAGCAACCATTGCCCGTCCTTACGCAGAAGCACTGTTCAAGGCAAGCGCCTCCGACTTGGCCGGTACGGCTGTGTGGCTGGATGAATTGGCTGCGATTGCAGGCAATTCTCAGCTGCTGCAGTTTGCCGACAATCCCAAGGTGGAAGCCGCCCAGGTGTTCGAAGTGATTGCTGGTGTGGCCAAGTCGGCCTTGCCAGAAGCTGCCAAGAACTTTCTGCAGCTGGTCATTGAAAACGGCCGCCTGAGCGTGCTGCCCGAGATTGCTACCCAGTTCCGCGCATTGAAAAATGCGGTTGGCGGCTCTTCCGATGCAACGGTCTTTAGTGCCTTTGCGATGGATGCAGCGGCTTTGGCGGGCGTGGCTTCAGCCTTGGAAAAGCGTTTTGGACGGAAGCTCAATCTCACCGTAGCGTTAGAGCCGGAGTTGATTGGCGGAATTCGCGTCGTGGTGGGTGACGAGGTGCTGGACACTTCGATCAAAGCCCGCCTGGAACATATGAAATTGGCCCTGACCGCCTAAGGTTGGAGCCAGCGTTTTCGGCCAGAGCCCGTGGCTCCGGTTGTTTGCTAACCAAAGAAAGAGAAGGAAAGAGTCATGCAACTCAATCCCGCAGAAATTTCTGAACTGATCAAGAGCCGTATCGAAGGCTTGACGGCTCAGGCTGACATCCGCAACCAGGGCACCGTGGTGTCCGTGACCGACGGTATTTGCCGCATCCACGGCCTATCCGACGTGATGCAAGGCGAAATGCTGGAGTTCCCCGCCGGCAGCGACGGTCAACCCACCTACGGCCTGGCCTTGAATCTGGAGCGCGACTCCGTCGGTTCCGTGATCTTGGGTGAATACGAACACATTTCCGAAGGCGACGTCGTCAAGTGCACGGGTCGTATTTTGGAAGTGCCCGTCGGCCCTGAGTTGCTGGGTCGCGTGGTGAATGCACTGGGCCAGCCTATCGACGGCAAGGGTCCTATCAACGCCAAGCTCACCGACGTGATCGAAAAGGTCGCACCGGGCGTGATCGCCCGTAAGTCGGTGGACCAGCCCATGCAGACTGGCCTGAAATCGATTGACTCCATGGTGCCTGTGGGCCGTGGCCAACGCGAACTGATCATTGGTGACCGCCAGACGGGTAAGACCGCTGTGGCTATCGACGCCATCATCAACCAAAAGGGACAGAACATGTCCTGCGTTTACGTCGCGATTGGTCAAAAGGCCTCATCGATCAAGAACGTGGTGCGCGCTCTGGAACAAGCTGGCGCGATGGAGTACACCATTGTGGTGGCGGCTTCGGCTTCTGAGTCGGCTGCTATGCAGTACGTCAGCGCCTACTCCGGTTGCACCATGGGTGAATACTTCCGTGACCGCGGCCAAGACGCCCTGATCGTGTATGACGATCTATCCAAGCAAGCCGTGGCTTACCGCCAAGTGTCCCTGCTGTTGCGCCGGCCACCAGGCCGCGAAGCCTACCCTGGCGACGTGTTCTATCTGCACAGCCGCTTGCTGGAACGTGCCGCCCGCGTGAATGCCGACTACGTCGAAGCCTTCACCAAGGGTGAAGTCAAGGGCAAGACCGGTTCTTTGACGGCTCTGCCTATCATTGAAACGCAAGCCGGTGACGTGTCGGCTTTCGTGCCGACCAACGTGATCTCGATTACCGACGGCCAGATCTTCCTGGAAACCTCGTTGTTCAATGCCGGCATCCGCCCTGCGATCAACGCTGGTATTTCGGTGTCTCGCGTGGGTAGCGCAGCGCAAACCAAGATCATCAAGGGCCAGTCCGGCGGTATCCGTACCGACTTGGCGCAGTACCGTGAATTGGCGGCTTTTGCCCAGTTCGCTTCTGACCTGGATGAGTCCACCCGCAAGCAGCTGGACCGCGGTGCCCGCGTGACCGAACTGCTCAAGCAAGCCCAGTACAGCCCGCTGTCCATCTCCTTGATGGGTGCCACGCTGTTCGCGGTGAACAAGGGCTTCATGGACGATATCGCGGTCAAGAAGGTGTTGGCATTTGAGCATGGCCTGCACGGCTACCTCAAAGACAAACACGCTGCCTTGCTGGCCAAGGTTGAAGCTTCCAAAGCGCTGGACAAGGAAGCTGAGGCTGAATTGCTCGCCGCTGTGGCAGCGTTCAAAAAGACGTTCGCTTAATTCCAAACTAGGAGCCACCCATGGCATCAGGCAAGGAACTACGCAGCAAGATCAAATCGGTGGAAAACACCAAGAAGATCACCAAGGCGATGGAGATGATCTCCGTTTCCAAGATGCGTAAAGCGCAGGAGCGGATGCGCGCAGCGCGTCCGTACAGCGAGAAGATTCGTGATATCGCTGCAAACCTGGGTCAGGCGAATCCGGAGTACGTGCACACCTTTATGCAAACCAACGGCGCCAAGGCCGAAGGTTTTGTGGTCATCACGACCGATAAAGGTTTGTGCGGTGGTTTGAACACCAATCTGTTTCGCGCCCTGACCATCAAGCTGCGCGACTCGCAGGCTGCGGGCAATAGCGCGCAGGCGGTGGCCATCGGTGGCAAGGGTTTGGGTTTTCTGACTCGCATCGGCGCCAAGGTGGTGTCACATGTCACGCATCTGGGCGACAAGCCGCATCTGGACAAGCTGATCGGACCGCTGAAGGTATTGCTGGACGCCTACGAAAAGGGCGAAATCAGTGCCGTGCATCTGGTCTACAACAAGTTTGTCAGCACCATGAAGCAAGAGCCGGTGATTGAGCAGTTGCTGCCTTTGTCGGCTTCCAAGATGCTGGCGGAAACCAAGGCTGCAGGTGCGCATGCCTGGGACTACATCTACGAACCAGATGCGCAATCGGTGATTGACGACCTGTTGGTGCGTTATGTCGAAGCGCTGGCTTACCAGGCGGTCGCTGAAAACATGGCTTCGGAACATGCTGCGCGCATGGTTGCCATGAAGGCTGCTACGGATAACGCAGGTAGCGTGATTGGCGAGCTGAAACTGGTCTACAACAAGACCCGCCAAGCTGCGATCACCAAAGAGCTGTCCGAAATTGTGGCAGGTGCTGCGGCTGTTTAAACAGCCAACCGTCCCGGTTAGTCATCGGTCGATTTAAAGATTCAATTTATTGGAGCAAACATGGCTCAAGAAAATGCAGAAGTGAACGCCCGCGTTCAGGGAAAAATTGTCCAGTGTATTGGCGCCGTGGTGGACGTGGAGTTCCCACGCAGCCATATGCCCCGCATTTACGATGCACTGAAAATGGAAGGCTCCGCGCTGACCCTGGAAGTGCAACAGCAATTGGGTGACGGCATCGTCCGTACTATTGCGTTGGGTTCTTCCGACGGCCTGCGCCGTGGCCTGATGGTCTACAACACCGGCGCGGGTATCACCGTTCCCGTGGGCAAGGCCACCCTGGGCCGCATCATGGACGTGCTGGGCGCGCCCATCGACGAACGTGGTCCTGTCGGCCAGGAACTGACCGCAACCATCCACCGTAAGGCTCCGGCCTACGATGAACTCAGCCCTTCGCAAGAACTGCTGGAAACCGGCATCAAGGTGATTGACTTGATCTGCCCGTTCGCCAAGGGCGGTAAGGTCGGTCTGTTCGGTGGTGCCGGTGTGGGCAAGACCGTGAACATGATGGAGTTGATCAACAACATCGCCAAGGCGCACAGCGGCTTGTCCGTGTTCGCTGGTGTGGGTGAGCGTACCCGTGAAGGGAACGATTTTTACCACGAGATGGCCGACTCTGGCGTCGTGAATCTGGAAAACCTGCCTGAGTCCAAAGTGGCGATGGTCTACGGCCAGATGAACGAACCCCCAGGCAACCGTCTGCGCGTGGCTTTGACCGGTCTGACCATTGCGGAATCCTTCCGTGACGAAGGCCGTGACGTGCTGTTCTTTGTGGACAACATCTACCGCTACACCCTGGCCGGTACCGAAGTGTCCGCACTGCTGGGCCGTATGCCTTCCGCCGTGGGCTACCAGCCTACCCTGGCTGAAGAAATGGGCCGCCTGCAAGAGCGTATTACCTCCACCAAGGTGGGCTCGATCACTTCCATCCAGGCTGTTTACGTGCCGGCGGATGACTTGACCGATCCGTCGCCTGCGACGACTTTCGCCCACTTGGACTCCACCGTGGTGTTGAGCCGTGACATCGCTTCGTTGGGTATCTACCCTGCGGTCGATCCACTCGACTCCACCAGCCGCCAGCTGGACCCGCTGGTCGTGGGTGAAGACCACTACAACACCGCCCGTGCTGTGCAAGGTACGCTGCAGCGTTACCGCGAACTGCGCGACATCATCGCCATCATGGGTATGGATGACTTGGCTCCTGAGGACAAGCTGGCTGTGGCCCGCGCCCGCAAGATCCAGCGTTTCCTGAGCCAGCCTTTCCACGTGGCCGAAGTGTTTACCGGTTCGCCCGGCAAGTACGTGCCATTGTCGGAGACCATCCGTGGCTTCAAGATGATTGTCAGCGGCGAATGCGACCACATGCCAGAACAAGCGTTCTACATGGTGGGTACGATCGACGAAGCCATTGAAAAGGCCAAGAAGGTTTAATGCCTTGGGCGTGGGCAGTGCCTTTGTGGCGCTGCCAGCGTCTTGCCTTTTCCCTTCACCACGCTGACCCCAAAGGAAACGTATGTCGACCATTCATGTGGACGTTGTCAGTGCCGAAGCCTCCATCTTCTCCGGCGAAGCCAAGTTTGTGGCTTTGCCTGGTGAGTCTGGCGAGCTGGGCATTTACCCACGTCACACCCCGCTGATCACCCGGATCAAGCCCGGTTCGGTTCGCATCGAGAAGGCTGACGGCACAGAAGAGTTCATTTTCGTAGCCGGCGGTATCTTGGAAGTGCAACCCAACTGCGTCACCGTGCTGTCCGACACCGCCATCCGCGGCAAGGATCTGGACGAAGAAAAGGCCAACACGGCCAAGGCCGCAGCCGAAGACGCGCTGCGCAATGCCAAGGGTGAACTGGATATTGCCAAGGCGCAATCCGAGCTGGCCATCATGGCAGCCCAGATTTCTGCTCTGCGCAAGTTTCGCCAAAAGCGTTGATCCCCAAAAGGACGACGATCTTCAAAAAAGCCGCTTTCGAGCGGCTTTTTTGTGCGCGTCTTCCGGGCTGCCCGGCAGCCACCGGTTCGTGTTTTTTACTGGGTGAGACGATGCGCGCAGGCCGCATAAAGCAGGGCAAAATCAAAGCTTGTTCCACGCGGGTGCGTTTTATGTCCAAAGCCAAGTTGCACGCCGCCACCATGGGTGGCAGTGCTGACGATACGGAAGCTGCTTTTTACGAGGCCTTGCACAACGGCGACATCGACAAGCTCATGGCCTGCTGGGCCGACGAGGACGATGTGGTCGGCGTGCACCCCGGTGGGCTGCGGGTGGTGGGCGTTGCGGCCGTGCGTACGACCTTTGAGGCCATGTTTGCGCAGAGCCGTATCCGCGCTACGCCGTTGCAGGTACGCAAGGTTGAATCGCTGGGCAGTGCCATGCACAACGTCGTCGAGAGCATTGAGGTCATGACTGCCGACGGCCCTCGCCAGGCGTTTGCCATTGCCACCAACGTTTATCACAAGACGGCCCAGGGCTGGCGCATGGTGGCCCACCATGCCAGCCCTGGCACCGGCTTGGAGATGCAGGAAAGTAGTGGCGCCCCGCAGGTGCTGCACTGATGCTGGTCTCAAACCTTTTAGCCTTCTGCCGCACATTCCACCTACGAGGCGTGCTATGAATTATGCAGCGCCCTGGTGGTTGCCCAGCGGGCACGCGCAGACGATTTGGCCGGCGCTGTATTCGCGGCGGGTCTTCGGCCCGTCTTTGCGCTTCAGGCGGGAACGCTGGATCACCCCCGACCTGGACTTCATGGATGTCGATTTCTGCGACCCGCCCGCGATGGTGGCCGATCCTGCACTGAGCGAGGATGCGCGACCTCTGCTGGTGTTGTTCCATGGTCTGGAAGGATCTTCCTCCAGCCACTATTCCGAGGCTTTTGGTGACTACGCGCGGGCCCACGGCATGGGCTATGCCGTACCGCACTTTCGGGGCTGTAGTGGCGAGCTGAACCTGGCACCGCGCGCCTACCACTCTGGCGACTACGAGGAGATAGGCTGGGTCTTGAAACGCCTCAAGGCCCGCCACAAAGGCGAGATCATTGCGGTCGGCGTGTCGCTCGGTGGCAATGCTTTGCTACGCTGGGCCGAGGAAATGGGCGAGCGGGCCGGCAGGATCGTGCGTGCGGTGGCTTCTGTCTGTGCGCCGCTGGATCTTGCGGCTGCAGGCTGGGCCATAGGTCGGGGTCTGAACCGGCAGGTGTACACCCGTATGTTTTTGCGCAGCATGAAGCCCAAGGCTCTGCAGAAGCTGGACCAGCACCCTGGGTTGTTTGACCGCGAAGCCATGCTGGCGGCCCGTGACCTCTACGAATTTGACAACGTGTTTACCGCCCCGCTGCACGGCTTTAACAGCACGGAAGATTACTGGGCCCGCGCATCGGCCAAGCCGCACCTGGCACGCATCCAGATTCCTGCGCTGGTGGTGAACGCCATGAACGACCCTTTTGTGCCGGTGTGGAGCCTGCCGCACCAGGATGCTGTGGGCGACCATGTCACCCTTTGGCAGCCAGCGCACGGCGGCCATGTCGGGTTTCCGCAGGGGCCGATTCCGGGGCATGTGCGCAGCCTGCCAGACGCGGTAGGTGGATGGTTGTTGCAGGCCAGCCAGGCCTGAGCTGCGGAGCGACTGAAACCATGGACGACATCGTCAGACAAGCCATTGCCAAATGGCCGAATGTGCCCGACTGCTACGGCTGGCTGGGCCTGGATGCACGGGGCAGCTGGTATATGCGCGACGACGCGGCCCAGGCGGCGGGTCCGTTTGCGGCGTCGGCTGGTGGTAATACGCTTAGCAAGGGCAGCCGCTTGCAACATACCAAGCTGATCGACTTCATTCAACGCAACTACGAGGCCGATGCCTCCGGGCAGTGGTTCTTCCAGAATGGTCCGCAGCGCGTGTATGTGGAACTGGAAGCGGCGCCGCTGGTGTGGCGGGTGTACCCCGACTTCTCAGTGTTGGCCCACACCGGCCAGGCGGCTCGTGTGCAGCGTTGTGTGCTCGACAGCGAGGGCCGCGTCTACTTGGACACTGATATTGGTTTCGGTCTTGTGCACAGCCTGGACATGGGGTTTGCCGCTGAAGCGGTGGAGCAGGGCCTGTGGGTGCCGCAGCCCTTCGAGACCCAAGAACTGCCGGCTCGGTTTGGGTATGTTCTAAGTCCTCAGGTGCTACATAAAAAATAGCTGCTGACGCAAGTAAATCCTGCGCTGGCAGCCTTTTTCAATAAAAAGGCCGGCAATGCCGGCCTGTAGGATGCGCCAGAGTGCGGCTTACTTCGCAGCTTCTGCAGGGTCGGATGCAGCAGCAGCTGGCTTTTGCGGAATTGGGAACTTGGCGCCGCCGGCATTCGCCATGTAGACCACGGCACGGGCCACTTCGGTATCTTCAAAGTCGCCGCCGCCCTGCGCACCCATGGCACCCTTGCCCTTCAGGGCGGAGTGCAGCAGAGATTCAAAGCCGGTGGCAATGCGCGGTCCCCAGGCGGCGGCATCGCCGAACTTGGGTGCCCCGGCAACGCCTGCACTATGGCAGGTGGTGCACTGGGCCTTGAATACGTCTTCACCCGATTTGAGTTCGCGGTTGGCATCGCGGATTTCTACCGCGCCCACCTTCTGGATGCGCTGGGCAACCGCGATGTTTTGCGACTGTTCCGTCACGCCTCCCAGGGCCATGGATTCCTCGCTATTGGTGCCTGCCGGCTTGGCGGCGGACACCACGAAGTACACCAGGCCGATGATGGCAAAAATCGGCACAACGAACGAGAAGAAGACCGCCACCAGCAATTGCTTGGGGTTTTTGATGGGGCCGGTGTGGGCTTCTTCGGCCGCATGATCGTGGGAATTGGCGCTCATGATGTCCTCAAAAAAATCGGGGGCTTTGTTCAACGCGCGAGTATACCTGTCACCCCTCGTCTGGCCTTGTCTGGCGCGGCGTCCGGGTATCTGCGCAAGGCCTTGTACGCAGCGGCTACAATCGACTGCGTTGCGGCTGTAGCTCAGTGGATAGAGTATTGGCCTCCGAAGCCAAGGGTCGTGGGTTCGATCCCCGCCAGCCGCACCAATCACCGTTAGAAGCCGCGCAAGTTGTTGGCATCCCCCAGTTTGCGCTTTCCCTCCCGGCAGGTTTATTCCTGCAGCGACACCTCTTCTGAACGCACTATTGACACAATCTGACCTCCCCTTTTTGCTCGACGCGCTGGATGCCAATGCCCCTTTGGCACAGCGCCATCTGTGGCTGATTGGCTTGCTGGATTGGATACGCGGCGATGGTAGCTCTGCCGATGCATCGGTACGCCGGATGCAGTTCTTCCTGGATGCGCTGCAGACACGGCCACAGCTGCAGGAGAGCCTGCGCGCCTGGTGGCTGGTGTTGCTGCAAACCGTGGACAGCACCACCGTGTTGGCCGACTATGGCTTCTCGCATAGCTCGGCATTTTTGAGTGAGCTGGGCGGTCGCCTGGGCCGCAAGATTCTGCCCGCGACCCCCGAAACAACCGATGCCGCAGAGCTGTTCAGCCTGGTGCTGCGCGACAAGGGCGATGCGCAGTGGTTGGCTGCGCTGGATAGCAGCAGCCTGCAGCGCTTAGCTGGGCTGCTAACGGCGCCTTCCCGCACGCCCTGCGTCACCCTGTGGCAAGACGCTTTGCTGCAGGCGATTGTGTTCTGCACCAGCCAGATCCGCGCCACGGGCTTTGCCTCGGAGTTGCGTCTGCGCATGAGCGACGGTGCACGCCAGGCCCAGCCATTCAGCGATTTGTCGGCCGACGTGGATGCCTTCCGCCTGGCCTTTATTGCCACACCCCGCGAGCCGCAGGAGCTGGAGGCTGCGGCGCAGCGCCTGCGTGAGCGCCTGGAACTGTGCCGCCAGGCGGCAGCTAGCGTGTATCCGCATTTGAACGAACACGGCATTTCGATCAACTTGGTGTTCATGCTGCGCCAGCTGCGCGAGCGGGTCTTGCGGGTGCGTGATCTGATGGATGGCCTGGTATCCATCACGCCTGAGGCCAGTGCTGCACGCCTGGTGTCCAAGCTGGCCGAAGCCGGGCAGGAGCGGCGCAGTGTGCGTGCCCTGGTGCGTGTGAATGCCTCCATGCTGGCGGCCAAGGTAACCGAGCGCAGTGCGGAAACCGGCGCGCACTACATCACCCGCGACCATGCCGAATACCGAGGCATGCTGGCCAAGGCGGCCGGCGGCGGGGCGGCCACCTCGTTGACTACCTTGTTGAAGTTCGCCATCGGCGCCCTGGGCCTGACGGCGTTCTGGTCGGGCATGGCGTCCGGCCTGATGTATGCGGCCAGCTTTGTGCTGATCCAGCTGCTGCACTGGACGCTGGCCACCAAGCAGCCGGCCATGACGGCGCCCGCCATGGCTGCCAAGCTCAAGGACCTGAGCGGCGGCAGCGCTGTGGACGAGTTTGTGGACGAGGTAACCCACCTGGTGCGCTCGCAGGTAGCGGCCGTGCTGGGCAATGTGGGCATGGTTGTGCCTTGTGTCTGCCTGATCAGTTTTGGCATGCTGTGGCTGGGCGGCAAACCCATGATCAGCAAGGCCGAGGCCGCACATGTGTTCCAGACCCTGCACCTGCTCACGCCCAGCACCTTGCTATTTGCGGCGTTCACCGGGGTGTTGTTGTTCCTGGCCAGCCTGATTGCTGGCGCGACGGAGAACTGGTTTGTGTTGCACCGCTTGGACTCTGCCCTGCGCTACAACCCGCGCATCACCGACGTGCTGGGTGTGGCGCGGGCCGACCGCTGGGCGCATTTCATGCGGGAGCACATTTCGGGCTTTGCGTCGAACGTTTCATTGGGTTTCATGCTGGGTCTGTTGCCGCCGGTGCTGGCTTTTGTAGGCCTGGGGCTGGAGGCCCGCCACGTCACTTTGTCGTCGGGGCAACTGGCGGCGGCGGCTTCGGCGGTGGGCTCCCAGGTGTGGACTATGTCGGCTTTCTGGTGGTGCGTTGCGGCGATTCCGCTGATTGGCGCGCTGAATCTGACGGTGAGCTTCTACTTGGCCCTGCAGCTGGCGCTGGGCGCCCACAGCGTCAGCGGCCTGGACCGCCTGCGCCTGCGTTCGGCCGTGTGGCAGCGGGTGCGCCAGCAGCCGCTGAGCTTTCTCTGGCCGCGCCGAAAGTCTTAAAAGAAATAGGCCTCTGGCGCAGGTAATACCTGCGCCGGCAGCTATTATTTTAGGAGTCTTCCTCGGGCGCCGGCTTCAAGGCCAGGGCGGCGCTGTACAAGAGCTTGCGCGGCTGGCCGGTGATGTCGGTACACAGCTGCACCGCGGTTTTCAGCGGTAGCTCGGCCAGCAGCAGCTTGAGTACGCGCAGGTCTTGCTCTGGGGTTTCTGCGGGGGGGGCAGGGTGTACCACCACCACAAATTCCCCGCGTGTGCGCGATGCCTGGGCTGCCAGCCAGCTCGGCAGCTCCTGCGCCGGTACGGTGGCAATTTCTTCAAATTGTTTGGTCAGTTCGCGCGCCATGGTGACCGGGCGTGCGCCCAGGCAGGCGAGGCTGCGGGCCAGGGCCTCGATGCGGTGCGGGGCTTCCAGCAGCACCACGGCGCGGGGCTCGGCCAGTAGGCCCTGGGCAGCGGTATCGCGCTCGGCCGCCTTGCTGGACAGAAAGCCGATGAACACAAAGCCCGTGTCTTGCACGATGCCGGCGGCGCTGAGCGCGGTGGTGATGCTGCTGGCGCCCGGCAGCGGCACTACAGGTAGGCCCACGGCCCGTGCTGCGGCGGCCACGCGGGCGCCGGGGTCGCTGATGGCAGGCGTGCCCGCGTCGCTCACATAGGCAATGCGCTCGCCCTGCTGCAGGCGCCGCACCACGTTCTGGGCGGCCTCGGACTCGTTGTGCTGGTGCACTGCCAGCAGCTGGGCCGAGGGCTTGTCGATGCCGTAGGCACGTAGCAGGGACTGGGTGTGGCGCGTGTCTTCGCAGGCAATCGCATCCACCAGGCCCAGCACATGCAGGGCGCGCAGGCTGATGTCGCACAGGTTGCCAATCGGCGTGGCCACGATGTAGAGCGTGCCCGCCGGATAATGCTGCGAAGACGCGGCCTCGTGGGCGGCGTTCAAGGCGGAAGCAAAAGAAGCGCTCAATGGGTTTCCTCAAAAAATTAGCTCTGGTTCGTACCGGCACTGCGCCGACCACCAAACAGGCCGGTGATGCGGCCGAAAACCAGGCGCTGGCGCATTTGCAGGCCCAGGGCCTGCGTCTGCTGGAGCGCAATTATCGGACGCCCGGGCGAGGCGGCGGTGAAATCGATCTGGTGATGCGCGCACCCGACGGTACGCTGGTGTTTGTCGAGGTGCGCAAGCGCGCCCACGCGGGGTTCGGCGGCGCTGCGGCCAGCGTCAGCGCTACCAAGCAAAAGCGCATTGTGCTGGCGGCGCGCCATTATTTGCTGGGCCTGGCTACGCCACCGCCCTGCCGTTTTGACGTGGTGGTGCTGGAGGCGCAAGGCCTGCAATGGCTACGCGCCGCGTTCGACGCGGGTTGAAACGCGGCTTACCTTGTAGCTACACCGTGACTACATAGGGCGGGGGTATCATCGCTGACCATGATTGAACAACGTATTCAGCAGCATTTCATCGACAGCGCCGACCTCAAATACCAGTCTGCGCAACCCCTTAGCAAGCCGATTGCGGCGGGCATCCAGGCCATGCTGGCCAGTGTGACCAGCGGCGGCAAGGTGCTGGCCTGCGGTAACGGCGGATCGGCAGCCGATGCACAGCATTTCGCAGCGGAGTTTGTAGGCCGTTTCGAGCGTGAGCGGCCCGAGCTGGGGGCGATCGCGCTGACGACCGACAGCTCCATCCTCACCGCTATCGGCAACGACTACAACTTCGACGTGATCTTCTCCAAGCAGGTACGCGCTCTGGGGCAGCCGGGTGATGTGCTGCTGGCGATCACCACCAGCGGTAACTCGGCCAATGTGCTGGCGGCGATCGAAGCCGCCCATGAGCGCGAGATGACCGTGGTGGCCTTGACCGGTAAGGGCGGCGGTAAGATGGGCGCGGCACTGCGGGAGACCGACGTGCACATCTGTGTGCCGCACGACCGTACGGCCCGCATCCAGGAAGTCCATTTGCTGGTCTTGCACTGCTTGTGCGACGGCGTGGACTCGCAGCTGCTGGGCGACCTTGAGGCGCCTCTCTAGGCTTTTTAACCCCTTTGAATTTGAAAGACACTATGCGTCCGTTTTATTTGACTTGCGTGGCTTCGGTGGTATTGGGTGCGAGCCTTTCGGCGTGCGTGCCGCTGGTGATGGGAGGTGCATTTGTGGGCTCGACCATGGTGGCCACGGACCGCCGCACGTCCGGTGCACAGCTGGAAGACGAGGGCATCGAGCTGCGCTCCAACAACCGTATCGGCCAGGCGCTGAGCGAGCAGGCCCACATCAACGTGACCAGCTACAACCGCCAGGTCTTGCTGACCGGTGAAGTACCCACCGCTGCCGACAAGCAAAAGCTGGATGACCTGGTGCTGAAGGTGGACAACGTGCGTTCGGTAGTGAACGAGGTGGCAGTGCTGGGCTCGACCTCGCTGTCGCAGCGTTCGTCGGACACCCTGGTGACGGGCAAGGTCAAGGCTGCACTGGTCGATGCGCGTGACCTGCAGTCGAATGTCTTCAAGGTGGTGACCGAGCGAGGCACGGTCTACCTGATGGGCCGCGTTTCGCAACGCGAAGCCGACCGTGCGACCGAGCTGGCCCGCAACGTTAGTGGCGTACAAAAAGTGGTGCGCGTGTTTGAAGTGCTGAGCGATGACGAGTTGAAAAACGCCGTTCCCCAGCCTGCTCCGGTGAGCACGGCAACGCCGGCTTCCTGAGTCCTGGCACCATAAAAAAAGCCCCCGGCATCCAGGTGCCGGGGGCTTTTTTATGGGCGGGTGAAACGCGGAATTACTTGAGGCGCTTGATCAGGCTGGACGTGTCCCAGCGCTGCCCGCCCATTTGCTGCACATCGGCATAGAACTGGTCCACCAGGGCCGTCACAGGCAGGCGCGCGCCGTTGCGCTTGGCCTCGTCTAGCACCAGGCCCAGGTCCTTGCGCATCCAGTCCACCGCGAAGCCGAAATCGAACTTGTCGGCCACCATGGTCTTGCCACGGTTGTCCAGCTGCCAGCTTTGGGCGGCGCCCTTGCCAATCACCTCCAGCACCTGCAGCATGTCCAAACCAGCGCGCTGGCCGAAGGCCACGGCCTCGCTCAGGCCTTGTACCAGCCCAGCAATGCAGATTTGGTTGACCATCTTGGCCAGTTGGCCGGCGCCGCTTTCGCCGACCCGGGTGATGGCGCGGGAGAAGGCCATGGCTGTCGGGGCGATAGCGTCAAATGCCTGTGCATCGCCACCGCACATGACTGTCAGCAGGCCATTCTGCGCACCCGCCTGGCCGCCGGATACGGGCGCGTCGATGAAGCGCAGACCCAGCGTGCGTGCGGCACCATCCAGCTCGCGCGCGACTTCGGCTGATGCCGTGGTGTGGTCCACAAAAATGGCACCTGGCTCCAAGCCGGCAAACGCACCGTCGGCGCCCAGAGTGACGGCGCGCAGGTCATCGTCATTGCCCACGCAGCAAAAAACGATGTCGGCGCCTACTGCTGCCAGCCGTGGGGTTTCAGCATGTTTGGGGGCTGTAGTGCTGGAATATTCTGCGCACCATGCTATGGATTTTGTAGTGGTGCGGTTGTACACCGTGACCGCATGCCCGGCCAAGGCCAGATGCGCCGCCATGGGGTAGCCCATGACGCCCAGGCCAATGAAGGCGACTTTTTTGGAAGGAACGGAATCGTAGGTTTTCGGGTTGGTGCTAGACATGGAGAGGTTAAAGAAAAGAAGTTTGGGGATTTTTGAGCCTGAGGCTAGAGGACGCGCCGAATTTCCTCGTCCAGAGAACCCACGGAACCGGCTTCGCCGGGCCGTAGGGTTCGCCCCCTGCATGTCGCATCGGTTTTGGCAAACCGATGCGAGTGGGGTTGGCGGAAACACGCAGTGTGTAGCCTGGGGGTGAGCCTAAACAATCGCGAAATGTTCCGTGCCCGCCGCCAGGTCCTGGGTCTTGGCACGCTGGCTGTTGAGCTTGATCTGCAGGCGCAGGTCGTTGAGCGAGTCGGCGTTGCGCAGGGCATCTTCGTAGCTGATGAGCTGGCTTTCGTAGGCATCGAACAAGGACTGGTCAAAAGTCTGCATGCCGAGGTTGCGACTTTTCTTCATCACCTCCTTGATTTCCGAGACTTCGCCCTTGAATACCAGGTCAGAGATCAGCGGCGTATTCAGCAAGATTTCGACCGCTGCTGTGCGGCCCTTGTTGTCTTGGCGTGGCACCAGGCGTTGCGACACGATGGCGCGCAAGTTCAGCGACAAGTCCATCAGCAGTTGGGGGCGGCGGTCTTCGGGGAAGAAGTTGAGTATCCGCTCCAGCGCCTGGTTGGAGTTGTTGGCGTGCAGTGTGGCCAGACACAGATGGCCGGTTTCCGAGAACGCGATGGCGTGCTCCATGGTGGTACGGTCGCGTATTTCGCCCATCATGATCACATCGGGAGCCTGGCGCAGGGTGTTCTTCAGTGCGATGTCCCAGTTGTCTGTGTCCAGCCCGATCTCGCGGTGGGTCACCACGCAATTCTTGTGGGCGTGCACAAACTCCACTGGATCTTCGATGGTGATGATGTGTCCAAAGGATTGGTCGTTACGCCAGTCCACCATGGCGGCCAGGGTGGTGGTCTTGCCGCAGCCGGTGGCGCCAACCAGGATGCACAGGCCGCGCTTGCTCATGACCACGTCTTTCAGTACGGGCGGCAGGCCCATGCCGTCGATGGTGGGCACGGAGTTGGGTATGACACGTATCACCAGTCCAACCTTGCCTTGCTGCATGAAGGCGTTGACCCGGAATCGGCCAATCGCAGCCGGGGAAATGGCAAAGTTGCATTCCTTGGTGCGCTCGAACTCGGCCGCCTGCTTGTCGCTCATGATGGCGCGGGCCAGCGCCAAGGTGTGGGCCGAGGTCAGTGGCTGGGGCGAAACCTTGGTGACGCTGCCATCGACCTTGATGCCAGGTGGGAATTCTGCGGTCAAGAACAGGTCGCTGCCGCTGCGACTGACCATCAATTTCAGAAGGTCGTTGATGAACTTGCTGGCCTGGTCACGTTCCATTGTGTTGCCCTTTTAGTTGGGTCGGTCACTGAACCGGGCGCTGATGGCGCGCAGGCGCAGCGAGAGTTTGCGTGCCAGCAAGGCAATCAGGCTGGCAGCAAGACGGGGGTCGGTGTTCATCATGTCGTCCATGGACTCGGCGCTGAGCACGGCGATCTCGCAGTCGTCCAGGGTGGTGCAGGCAGAAAACCGCATGCCGCTGTCCAACAGCGACATTTCACCCAGGATGTCACCCGGCTTGGCTTCTGCCAGGCGAAGATGCTCTCCCCAGGGCTGTAGCCGGTCGATGGCGATGGTGCCCTTGAGCAAGACGACCATGAAGTTGCCGTATTCGCCCTGGCGGATGATGTCTCGTCCGCCGGGTACCACGGCAAACTGGCAAAAGCGTTCCATGCGCTCGATGGAGGCCGCTTCCAGGTGCTCCATATTCTTGTCTTTGGCCCATAGGTTTTGCAGCAGCTTGACGCTGCTGGAGGAGGCCAGGCGCTTGGCGCCGACTTCTACGGCGCGCGCATCCCAGGGCACCAGCATGGACGGGTCCACATCCTGGCCGTTGAAGGCCGTGGTGAACAGCACCGAGTCGGGGGTGGTCGCGCCGGGCTCTGGTTCTTTTTTATTGAGTAGAAACTCGAGAATACCCTTCATGGGGCGCTCCAATGGTCAGTGTTCAGCCGGGGAAGTTTTCCGGTATTTTCGCTTTGCCCCGGGCCTCGGCCGGGCTGATGATATTGCGACGTACCAGGTCGGTCAGGTTCTGGTCCAGCGTCTGCATGCCAACACCGTTGCCGGTTTGGATGGTGGAGTACATCTGTGCCACCTTGGCTTCACGGATCAGGTTGCGGATGGCGCTGGTGCCCAGCATGATTTCATGCGCTGCCACCCGGCCCTGGCCGTCCTTGGTTTTGCACAGCGTCTGGGAAATGACCGCTTGCAAGGATTCCGACAGCATGGCTCGGATCATTTCCTTTTCTTCGGCTGGGAACACGTCAATGATCCGGTCTATGGTCTTGGCCGCGCTGGAGGTGTGCAGCGTGCCAAACACCAGGTGGCCGGTTTCGGCCGCCGTCATCGCCAGTCGGATGGTTTCCAGGTCGCGCATTTCACCCACCAGGATGGCGTCTGGATCTTCACGCAGTGCTGAACGCAATGCGTTGGAAAAGCTCAGGGTGTGCGGGCCTACTTCACGCTGGTTGACCAGGCATTTCTTGGACTCGTGGACGAATTCAATCGGGTCTTCCACGGTGAGCACGTGGCCATACTCGGTTTCATTCAGGTGGTTGACCATGGCCGCCAGGGTGGTGGATTTACCCGAACCTGTGGGGCCTGTGACCAGCACCATGCCCCGCGGCTTGAGCGCCAGGTCGGCAAAGATCTTGGGTGCGTTCAACTGCTCCAGGGTCAGGATCTTGGACGGGATGGTTCGCAGCACGGCGCCAGCGCCTCGGGCGTGGTTGAAGGCATTCACGCGGAAGCGCGCCAGGCCTTCTATTTCGAAGGAGAAGTCCACCTCCAGAAATTCTTCATAGTGCTTGCGCTGGCTGTCGCTCATGATGTCATACACCATGGCATGGACGGTCTTGTGATCCAACGGCTCCACATTGATGCGCCGAACATCCCCGTGCACCCGGATCATGGGTGGCAAACCTGCGGACAGGTGCAAGTCGGAGGCCTTGTTTTTTACGCTGAACGCAAGCAGTTGGGTGATGTCCACGGATCCCTCGATGTTTTGGTACGCTGTGGGCTTTGATTATGACGACCATTAGCCACAATCTCCAGCAGGTCTTAGAAAGGATTTCTGCCGCCTGCGCGCAGGCGCAGCGCCCCACCGACGCGGTGACTTTGCTGGCCGTATCCAAGACCTGGGGCGCGTCCGCCGTGCGTGAAGCCCATGCAGCGGGCCAGACTTGTTTTGGTGAGAATTACATCCAGGAAGCGGTGGACAAGATGGCTGCCCTGCGCGATCTGCCGCTGGAGTGGCACTGCATAGGCCCGATCCAGAGCAACAAGAGCCGGCTGGTTGCAGAGAACTTCGATTGGGTACATACCGTAGACCGTTTGAAGATCGCGCAGCGGCTCAGTGACCAGCGCCCGGTCCATTTGCCGCCTTTGAATGTTTGCCTACAGGTGAACGTCGATGGCGGGCCTACCAAGTCGGGTGTGGAGCCCGGGCAGGCCCAGGCCTTGGCTGCCCAGGTTGCCGCTTTGCCCCGCCTGTGTCTGCGCGGCATCATGTCGATTCCTGAGCCCTTGTCCGAGTTTGCGCAGCAACTGGCGGTGCACCAGCAAACCCGCGCCCTTTTCGACGCGATCGTGGCGGCCGCATTGCCTGGAGTGGACCGCTTTGATACCTTGTCCATGGGCATGAGCGCGGATCTGGAGGCCGCAGTGTTGGCGGGCAGCAGCATGGTGCGCGTGGGGACTGCGATTTTTGGTGGACGCAGCTACCCCGCTTGAGGGGGGACTCAGCCCAGGCGCAGACGGGTGGAGTTCTTCACTTCTTCCATGACGGCGTAGGTGCGGGTTTCGCGAACCCCGGGCAGCTGCCACAACACAGTGCCTGCAAACTCGCGGTAGGCCAGCATGTCGGCCATGCGGGTCTTGAGCAGGTAATCAAAGCCGCCCGCGACCATATGGCACTCCATTATTTCGGGACGCACTTGCACCGCCGCTTTGAAGGCTTCGAAGACGTTTGGTGTGGTGCGGTCCAGTAGAACCTCGACGAAGACCATCATGGACGCGCCCAACTGCAGGGGGTTGAGCCGTGCCTCGTAGCCCAGGATATAGCCCTCTTTCGTTAGGCGTTGCACACGCGCCAGCACGGCAGTGGGCGACAGGCTGACCTTTTCAGCCAGCTTGAGGTTGGAGATGCGCCCATCTTCCTGCAGAAAGTCCAGGATTTTCAGGTCGATGCGGTCTAGGTCTAGAAGGGTGCTGGTCACGACAAGCGGTAGGTTTCGAGGTGGATGCTGGTCTCTGTGGCACTGATGCCGCGTACCAAGCGGATACGTTCCAGTACTTGCGATAGCTCGGCAAGGTGGGCTGCACGCAGCTCTGCTAGCAAATCCCAGCGGCCGTTGGTGTCGTGCAGTGCGGCCACACCGGGTTCACCCAGTAGGCTGTCAATGACTGCGCGTGTGGCATTGCCTGCTACGGCAATACCCATCCAGGCGCGGATCTCATTGGGCTGTGCGTCGGGCCGCAGCCGTATGGTGTAGCCGACGATGACGCCGGCATCTTCCAGTTTCGTAATGCGGTTGGTGACGGTGCCGCGTGACACGCCAAGCTTGTGCGCAAGGGTTGCCACTGTGGTGCGAGCGTCCTTGCGCAGTAGAGAGATGAGCTGTTGGTCGGTTGCGTCCATGGTGTCATTTTGCTGCTAATGGACATGAAATAGCCAAAAATCGCCAATCTTGCGTGCTTTTGCTGCTAGTGCGCTGGCGATTTGTGGCATGGGATTTGCATTAATGCTACGTTAATTGTGTAACGGCTGGAAAGCAGTAAGCAAATAACAGCAAACCATGGACGTGATGTCGACCGTGGCTCTATCAGTTCGCGTTGTGGCCGATTGGGGCCGCCATTTCTACCAATTTTTATCTATTAGGAATTTCCCATGAAGAAGAGTCTGATTGCCTTGGCCGTGTTGGCTTCGACTGGTGCTGCGATGGCCCAGTCTTCGGTTGCTTTGTACGGGATCATCGACGTCAATCTGCAATCGACCAAGACGACAGGTGGCGTGCGCCAAAACCTGTTGGAAAGTGGTGGCGTGAACGGTAGCCGCTGGGGCTTGAAAGGCGAGGAAGATCTCGGTGGTGGTCTGAAAACGGTGTTCAAGCTGGAAAGCGGCTTCAACGTGGACACAGGCGCAGGTAGTTCGGCGGGCTTGTTCAACCGTTCCGCCTATGCCGGCTTGGCTGGCAGCTTTGGCGAAGTGCGCTTCGGCAACGTGCGCACTGCATACGACGACGTCAGCATCACTACCGATCCGCTGTGGGACTCGTTGTTGGCACCAGCCTACTCTGTATGGAACCAGAATTACACAGCGACACCTGGCAACTCGATTTATTACGTGACACCTAGCTTTAGTGGCCTTACTGCCGCAGTGAGCTACGCTCTCGGAGAAAACAAGTCTGCGACCCAGAGCGCAAAGGGTGTAGCTGCATTCAATGTGCAGTATGAGTCTGGCCCGATTTACGCAAGCCTGGGTTACCAAGAGAACAAGAAGTATCAAAACTTCACTGCTACTGAGCTCGCTAATGCCAGCGCCACGATGTCGAAAAAGGACACGCTGCTCAACGCTTCGTACGACTTCGGCGTGGCCAAGCTGCAAGGCAGCTATAGCCGCAACGAAACCATTTTTGATGTGAAGGCCGATCAATTCCAAGTAGGTGTGGATGTGCCTGTTGGGGCCGCCTTGGTGCTTTCTACCGGTTATGCCTACTCCAAGGACAAGGACGATGCAGCTGGCGCCAAGCGCCAAGGTCTCGGTCTGGGCGCAAAGTATTCGCTGTCCAAGCGTACCTTCGTCTACACCGGTGCGGTGTTTGCCGAGTCCAAGCCCCAGGCTGGTGGCGACAAGACTAAGAGCGACATCTTCACGCTTGGTTTGAACCACGCCTTTTAAGGTCGGCGGTGTCGTCAGAAAGCCTTCTTTGAGCGAAGAAGGCTTTCTGAAAAACTTGTGCCTGGGGACGGCTGATAGCCAGCGTTGTAGATCGGCCAATCCATGCACAAGCAGGGCAGTTTTTCAGGTAACTACACACAACATTAACAATTGGATTCAAAAAAAGTAATTGCTAACGTTTGGTGTGTGAAAGGTCCGTGAAGTTGTATCTCAATAACAACAGGTTCTGAAGAAATTGCAGGGTTATTGCGGGTTGCTATGTGTTTTGGGGGCAAACTTCGAACACCAATTTTTCAACCCGTTAGGAAAATCCCATGAAAAAGAGTTTGATTGCTTTGGCCGTTCTGGCTTCCACTGGCGCCGCAATGGCCCAGTCTTCGGTTACCTTGTACGGTATCGTTGACGTGAACCTGCAATCCCAAAAAGACGAAATCAATGCTGGTACCAGCAACGCAGTGCGTCAAACCTCGCTGTCCAGCGGCGGCGTGTCCACCAGCCGTTGGGGCCTGAAGGGTTCCGAAGATCTGGGTGGCGGTCTGAAGGCCAACTTCGTTCTGGAAAACGGTTTTGACGCGAGCACCGGTGCCGCTGCTGGCGCCCAGTTCAACCGTCAATCGTGGGTTGGCGTGTCCGGTGGTTTCGGTGAGTTGCGTCTGGGTAACGACTACACCGCACGTGATGACATCAACGGCGCTGCTCACGCAGTGTTTGACTCGGCTTTCTCGCCTTCCGTGTTCATCGAGTCCGGCTACAACTCCAACCCCAACAACCAAATCAAGTACCTGACGCCTAGCTTCTCCGGCTTCTCCGGCGCTGTGAGCTATGCACTGGGTGAAAACAAGGCTAAGTCCGCTAGCGGAAACGCAGAAGGCGTTGCTGCTGTGAACGTTCAGTACGCTGCTGGTCCTGTGTACGTTGGTATTGCATACCAAGAAGACAAGGGTCCAGTTGCTGCTTCGGCTACCGGCAAGGCCAACAAGGACACCTTCCTGAACGCTACGTACGATCTGGGCGTTGCCAAGATCTTGGCTAGCTACCGTGACGTGAAGAACACGTTGGCCAACGGCTCCGGCGCTAACAGCGTCAGCTTCGACAAGCAACGCGTGTACCAAATCGGTGCTGACGTTCCTGTCGGCGCAGCTCTGGTTGTGTCCGCTGGTTACGCTCACTCCAAGAGCGAATTGGCTGGCATCAACGACGTGACTGGCAACGGTTTCGCTATCGGCGCTTCCTACAGCCTGTCCAAGCGTACTTCCATCTACACCGCTTTGAACTACTCCAAGGCTAAGCAAGATGGTTCCGACGATCTGAAGTCCAGCGTTTACGCTGTGGGCGTTCGCCACGCTTTCTAATTCCCTGCCGGCTTAAGCCGGTTTGGATTTAGTGATGCAAAAAAGCCACCCGGTTTTCCGGGTGGCTTTTTTTTATCCTGAATTGTCATTTAGATAGAAATCTATAGCAAAACGATAGTTTTTTATCTAAAAGATTGCAATATTGACGATGTACATTGACAGTCCCTGTTGCGACACTGCGTGCATTCCTAGAAAGACCTGCACCATGCACAACATCGCACTAGTCCCCACCCAATTCCTTAGCGCCCAAGACGTGGCCAGCATCGTCCAACGCAAGGGGCTGTCCGCCTGCTTGCGCGGCATGGCCGACACCATCCAGGCCGACTTTTTGCGCTGGCAAGCTTTTGACAAATGTGCCCGCGTCGCCAGCCATTCCGCCGAGGGCGTGATCGAGCTGATGCCGATTGCCGACGACCACAGCTACGCATTCAAATACGTCAACGGCCACCCCAAGAACAATGCGCTGCACGGCCTGCCCACAGTCATGGCGTTTGGCGTGCTGGCCAGCGTAGCCACTGGCGTACCTGAGCTGCTGAGCGAGCTGACCCTCACCACCGCCATCCGCACCGCCGCCACCTCCGTGGTCGCCGCGCGTGCTTTGGCCCGCCCGAACAGCCGCAGCATGGCGCTGATTGGCAATGGCGCTCAAAGCGAGTTCCAGGCCCTGGCTTTCCACCACCTGATGGGGATCGAAGAAGTGCGCTTGTTCGACACCGACTCGCTGGCGACGGCCAAGCTGGTGGACAACCTGCGCGGCACCGCCTTGAAGGTTGTAGTCTGTGCCAGCACCGCTGAAGCCGTGCGCGGTGCTGACATCGTGACCACCGTGACCGCCGACAAGACCAATGCCACCATCCTCACGCCGGACATGCTGGAGCCTGGCATGCACATCAACGGCGTGGGTGGTGACTGCCCCGGCAAGACCGAGCTGCACCCCGACGTGCTGCGCGCTGCCAGCGTATTCGTGGAATACGAGCCGCAAACCCGCATCGAAGGTGACCTGCAACAGCTGCCAGCCGACTTTGCCGTGACCGAGCTGTGGCAAGTCCTCAGCGGCAAGGTCGTGGGCCGTAGCAGCGAGGCGCAAATTACGGTGTTCGATTCGGTAGGTTTTGCGCTGGAGGACTACTCCGCACTGCGCTTTATGCGCGACACTGCACAAGAGCTTGGCTTGGGCCAGCGCTTGGCGCTGATTCCTGGGCTGGACGACCCCAAAGATTTGTATAGTTTGGTACGTCCCTCGGTTGTAAAGACCGGGGTATCCGCACCAGCACTCTCACCGGAAGCAGTAGCAGCATGACATCTTCGAGCAAGGGCGTGAGCCTGATTGGCGTTCCCACCGACATCGGTGCCGGCACGCGGGGCGCCCGCATGGGGCCTGAGGCCTTGCGCGTTGCGGGCCTGGCCCAGGCCCTGGAATTGGCGGGCCTGGATGTGCGCGACTGCGGCAATATCCGTGGACCGGCCAACCCCTGGCAAGAACCCGTGGATGGCTACCGCCATCTGCCGGAAGTCGCCCAGTGGAACGAGCTGGTCCACAAGGTGGTGCACTTCGAGCTGCAATCGGGCCGCATGCCCATCATGCTCGGTGGCGACCATTGCCTGGGCATTGGCTCGATCAGCGCGGTAGCGCGCCACTGCCGTGAAACCGGCAAGAAGCTGCGCGTGCTGTGGTTGGACGCGCATTCCGACTTCAACACTGCGGCCCTCACGCCCAGCGGCAACATCCACGGCATGCCGGTCGCCTGCCTGTGCGGCCATGGCCCGAAGTCGCTGATCGAAATCGGTGGCCATGTGCCTGCCATCAGCCCGTCGGAAATCGTCGAAATCGGCATCCGCAGTGTGGACGCAGGCGAAAAGCGTTTTGTGCACGAGATCGGCATCGAAGTCTTCGACATGCGCTTCATTGACGAGATGGGCATACGCCACACCATGGAAATGGCGCTGGACGGACTGGATGAAAACACCCATCTCCACATCAGCCTGGACGTGGACTTTCTCGACCCCGACATCGCCCCCGGCGTGGGCACCACCGTGCGTGGCGGCCCCAACTACCGTGAAGCCCAGCTGTGCATGGAGATGATTGCCGACACCGGTCTGTTGGCCTCGCTGGACATTGTTGAGCTGAACCCGGCGCTGGACGTGCGCAACCAGACGGCTGAACTGGCCGTGGACCTGGTGGAAAGCCTGTTTGGCAAGAGCACGCTGATGCGCCAGGTGTCGCCCGCCAACAGCTAATCGCCATGCAGCACGATTTCTATTCGGCCTTGATGGTCTTGTTGATCGTGCTCGATCCTTTGGGCAACGTGCCCATCGTGCTCAGCCTGTTGCGCAATACGCCGCGCGAGCGGCGCTTTGCCATCGTCAGCCGCGAATGCTTTTTTGCGCTGGTGATTTTGCTGGTCTTCATGTGGGGCGGCGACCGGCTGCTGCACGTCATGCACCTCACCGATGCTTCGTTGGAGATTGCGGGCGGCGTGATCTTGTTCCTGATCGCCATGGGCATGGCCTTCCCCAGCATGGGTGTGAGCTTCTCGGGCCCGGAAGAGGAGGGCGAGCCGGTGCTGGTGCCCTTGGCCATTCCGATGATTGCCGGTCCGTCCTCGCTGGCCACGGTGTTGCTGCTGGCCTCGCGCCAGCCCGAGCGCGCCTGGACCTGGGCTGCCGCCATTGCACTCAGCATGGTGGTGGTCTGGCTGGTGCTGCTCTCGGCCAACGCGCTGGCGCGGCGCCTGGGTAAATCCGGCCTGATCGCGCTGGAGCGGCTGATGGGACTGCTGCTGGCGGCGATGGCGGTGGAGATGCTCATTTCGGGGCTGCGCAACGCCTTTCCTGGAATCGCTCAATAGCATGGGCGTAGTTTTTTAAACTAGTTTGCCTTAAAAATTTGGTGAAATTATCGGGTGTATGCGCGGCAAACTAGCGGATGTTGCAATTTGTTGTTCCTCATTTCCACCGGAGTTCACCATGCGTCTGCCCACCCCTTACCGGCCCGAGGCCGAAGTCGTTGCCCACCGTCTTGCCGCCTTGTCGGGTGCGCTGGACTGGGCCATAGCCTCCGCCCCCGCGCGCCCCTGGGTACAGGCTGTGCGCGACAACCCGCCGCCGTTCTGGGCCATGGAAAGCCTGCTGCGCGAATACCCCATTTCCAGTGCCGAAGGTTTGGCCCTGATGCGCCTGGCCGAAGCCCTGCTGCGCGTGCCGGATGCTGAAACCGCCATCGCCCTGACAGCCGACCAATTGGGCCGTGCCGACTTTGACGGCATGGATGAAACCGGCGCCGCCCAGGTGTTGGGCCGCTCTACGCTGGCCAAGCTGTCCAGCAGCGCCATTGCCTTGTCGAAAAAATTTCTGCCCGACGCCGAAGCGCCCCACGGTTTGTTGACCAAGTTGGGCGCCAAGACCGTGGTCGCCGCCACCGTGCGTGCCGTGCAGCTGCTGGGCCGCCAGTTCGTGCTCGGCCAGACCATTGGCGACGCCATGGACGAAGCCGATGCGGCCCGTAAAAAGCAGTCCCAATTGACCTACAGCTACGACATGCTGGGCGAGGGTGCACGCACCGATGCCGATGCGTTGAACTACCTGCAAAGTTACAAAAATGCTATCGAAGCCATAGCTGGCCGCGCAGATAAGACGGGCGCTACCGAGAAGAATGATGGTATTTCCATCAAGCTCAGCGCCCTGCACCCACGCTACGAGTGGACCCAGCGCGAACGCGTGCTGGCCGAGCTGGTGCCGCGCGTCTGGAGCCTGTGCGAACAAGCCGCCCGTGCCAACATCAACCTGACCATCGACGCCGAAGAAGTGGACCGCCTGGAGCTGTCGCTCGACGTGTTTGAAGCCCTGGCCGCGCTGGTGGCCCAGCACCAGCCGCAGTGGCGCGGTTTTGGCCTGGCCATGCAGGCCTACCAAACCCGGGCGCTGGAGCTGATACAGCATATCGCCAGCATCGGCCGCAAATACAAGCTGCGCCTGATGTGCCGCCTGGTCAAGGGCGCGTACTGGGATTCGGAAATCAAGCGCGCCCAAGAGCTGGGTCTGCCGCACTACCCGGTCTTCACGCACAAGCACCACACCGATGTGTCGTACCTGGCCTGCGCCAAGGCGCTGCTGGACGCGCCGGATGCCATCTACCCGCAATTCGCTACGCACAACGCCGCCACCATCGCCGCCATCCTGAGCCTGGCGGCCAAGAGCGGCAACCCGTTCGAGCTGCAGCGCCTGCACGGCATGGGCGAGGGCGTGTACCGCGAGGTGCTGAAGAACCCGCTGATTGGCTGCCGTGTGTACGCCCCGGTGGGCAAGCACCGCGACCTGCTGGCCTACCTGGTGCGCCGCCTGCTGGAGAACGGCGCGAACTCGTCCTTCGTGCACCAGCTGGCCGACGAGTCGGTGGGCATGGAGGAAATTCTGGTGTCGCCCCTGCGCCTGGAGCCAGAGTCCGCCTTTGTGCTGCCGCCCAAGCTGTTTGGTACCGGCCGCAAAAATAGCGCCGGTTTGGATCTGGAAGTCGCTACCCAGCGCGCCGCGCTGCAAACCGCCTATGACAACCTGACCGTTCCCTCGGTGCCAGAGTTTGATGCAAAACAGGCCGCTAGCGCATATTCCACAAGCGCAGCTAGCTACAAAATCTGGAGCAAAACCCCGGTTGCCGAGCGCGCCGCACTGCTGCGCCAGAGCGCCGACGCGCTGGAACACCAGATGCCACGCTTTTGCGCCATCCTGGTGAAAGAAGCCTTCAAGACCTGGGGCGACGCCGTGTCCGAAGTGCGCGAAGCCGTGGACTTCCTGCGCTTCTACGCCGACGAGGCCGAGCGCATCATGGCCCCCGTCGCCTTGCCCGGCCCCACGGGTGAAACCAACGAGCTGCGCCTGAGCGCGCGCGGCGTCTGGGTCTGTATCAGCCCCTGGAACTTCCCGCTGGCCATCTTCATGGGCCAGGTCGCGGCGGCACTTGCCACCGGCAACACGGTCTTGGCCAAGCCGGCCGAGCAAACCCCGTTCGTCGCGCTGGAAGCCGTGCGTTTGTTGCACTCGGTCGGCGTACCCGAGGGCGCGGTGCAGCTGCTGCACGGCCCTGGCGAAACTGTGGGCGCGGCCCTGGTGGCGCTGCCCGGTATCGCCGGCGTGGTGTTCACCGGCTCGACCCCGGTAGCCCGCATCATCAACCGCGCGCTGGCCGCCAAAGACGGCCCCATCGTGCCGCTGATCGCTGAAACCGGCGGCATCAACGCCATGTTGGTGGACAGCACCGCGCTGCCCGAGCAGGTGGTCGATGCCGTGGTGCAAAGCGCCTTCCGTAGCGCCGGCCAGCGCTGCTCCGCTCTGCGCCTGCTGTGCGTGCACGACGCGATTGCCGACCACGTGATCGAGATGGTCCAGGGCGCGGCAAAAGAGCTGGTGCTGGGCAATACCGCAGCGTGGGCTACCGACGTGGGCCCGGTGATCGACAAGGAAGCCTTCGACGGCATCCAGAAGCACATCCAGCGCCTGAATTCCACCGCTAAAGTGCTTTTGCCGCAGGTAGCTCCTGCGCAGGTAGCTACTAACTTGATAGCGCCGCAGGCTTTTGAGCTGAACCAGGTGAGCGACGTGGCGCAGGAAATCTTCGGCCCGGTGCTGCACATCGTGCGCTGGTCGGGCGATCCGCAGGCGGTGATCGAGCAGATCAACGCCCTGGGTTACGGCCTGACCCTGGGCATCCAGACCCGCATCGACAGCCGCGCCCACGCGCTGGCCGCCGCCGCCCACATTGGCAATGTCTACATCAACCGCAACATCATCGGCGCGGTGGTGGGTGTGCAGCCCTTCGGCGGCGAAGGCTTGAGCGGCACCGGCCCCAAAGCCGGCGGTCCACACTACCTGTACCGCTTCTGCGCCGAGCAGACGCTGACGGTGAACACCACGGCAGCCGGCGGCAACGCGGCGCTGCTGGCTTCGCTGCCCTAAGCGTTTGCTATGGAATAAAGAGCTGCTGGCGCAGGTGCTATCTGCGCTAGCGGGCTAAATTCCCTGATTAGCTACATGCCTCAGATTGCAAGTACGCACATGAAAGACCCCGTTCGCCCTGAGCCTGTCGAAGGGCTCTATCAGCAAGCCCTTCGACAGGCTCAGGGCGAACGGTTGTGGTGGTGTGTCTGAGGCAAGTAGCTATTCAGGCTAAATTCCTTGCAGTCAGCGCAGCCCGAAAGACGCCGGTAGCGTGACGGCGACGATGCCGTAGCGTGGTGCTTCGGTGTTGGCCGGGGTGCTGTTGGCGCTGGTAGATGTCTTATCGTCCAGCCCCTGGGTGCCGGTGATCTCGCGTAGCGCGTCCTGGATGAAGCGGGCCAGGTATTTGTCGCCGTCAATCTTCAGTTCGGGGTAGCTGGCGTAGACCAGCTTGTCGGCCAGCTTGGCCAGCACGGTCTCTTTGTGCTGGGTGAGGGAGCTGGCAAACTTGTCGGCGTCCGCCGGGCCTATGTCCACCGTGAGTGCCGGTATGGTCAGGATATGCCGGCTGGCTTCCAGGTTCTCGGGCAGAGGCTCTGTGCTGGCCAGGACGATGCGCAGGTCGGAGCCCAGCAGGGCGATTTGCAGGGGGCTGGGCGCTTTGCTGTCGCTGGCCTTGCTGCTGCTGTCGGTAGTGGTCGGGCTGGCGGTTTCCGGCTTCTGTGCCACGGGCTGGCTGGCTGGCGGCTGTGCGGCGCTGGCATCTGGCCGGGTGACTGGTTTTTTACCGGACAGCGCCCACATTGCAGCGCCGCACAAGGCGATCACCGTGGCCAGCAGCCACAGGTACCAGTTCGAGCGTGGCGCGGGGGCGGCGGCGCGGCGGGTGTTGCTGGGCGCATGGGCGGCGGACAGCGTGGGCCTGGGCGTTTGCTGCCGTGCCAACTGGGCGTCGTATGCGGCCCGCTGGCGGCTGTCCGACAGCACGCCATAGGCCTGGGCGATCAGGCTGGCGCGTTGGGCCATGCGGCTGTCGGTCCCGTGCTTGTCCGGGTGGTGGCGCTGCATCAGGCTTTTGTAGGCGGCGCGCAGCACCTCCGCGCTGGCGCGGGGGCTGACTTCCAGGATGTCGTAGTAGTTCGCAGGTTGCTCGGCCATGGGATGTGGTGTGCGGTGCAACGGGCTAGTGTGTCACCGGGCCGAGTTTGGTGAAGATGGTGGTGCTGTTGTCGCTTTCTTGCAGGCGGATTTCCTGCGGGCTGGCGGCCAGCACCGTCGTCGTGTCATGGCCAAACTGCTTGCCCAGCTTGTAGCTCCACAACAGGTGGTGGTCCTTGTATTCCCACACGCCGTATTGCAGCACCGTGCCGTCGTCCTGCCGGATTTCCCATTCACCGTTGGCATACAGGTACAAGGGCGTGGCCAGGCGGGACGAGCGCCATTTGCCGACGAAGACCTTGGCGTCGATGGGGGTGTGCCGGTTGCAAGCGGGCAGGGCCAGCAGCGTGGCCGCGCAGGCTGCCAGCAGCAACGCACGCCGTGGGTTAACGCCGCAACACACTATTCCACTCGGCCTTTTGCCGCTCGATGCGGTTGCGCTCAATCTGCTCCTTTACGCGCTGGTCTTCTTTTTGCTGCCAGGCCAGGCGCTCGTCTTCTCGGCGCGCCTGTTCCTTGGCTTGCAGCTCGGCCATGCGCAGCTCGGCTGATACCTGCTCGCCGCGCCGACGAGATTCGTCTTCAAAGCGTTTGGCGTTCTGCTCGGCCTGGGCTTTGTTGCGGTCGGCCTGGCGTTGTTCGTTGTCCTTGCGGCGGTCTTCGGCCTGCAGCAGCTCCAGCTCGGCCCGGTTTGCGGCGCGTACGCCGTGGGTCTGGTAGTACTCCTGCAGCAGCACCTTGTCGTTGGCCTGGGCATTGGCTGCGGCGGCCGCAGCGGCGGCTTCGGCCATTTCGGCCCGGCGGCTGTTGACCACCATGGTGGCGACCTGGGCGATGGCCAGCACGGCCACCATGGTGCCCACGACCATCGCCAGCTTGCGCGGCATGGAGCTTGTGCGCTGAGCCGCCGACGCTGCCAGGTGGGCGGAGAAGCTGCTGCTTTCCCGGAAAGCCGGGTAGGACGCGGTGGCCCCGGAACGCAAGGCCATGGCGTCGGCCCGCATGGTCATTGCATCGGCCCGTAGCGCCATCGCTTCGGCGCGCAAGGCCATGGCTTCGGCATCGGCCGGCAGCGGTGCTATGGCCAACGGGGCCGCAGCCGGTAGAGAGGAGGGCTCGGGTACGGGCGGTGCGATTCTGGCGTCGTACGCCGCGCGCTCGCTGGGGGAGGACAGGGTTTTGAAAGCGACGTTCAGCACCTTGAGCTTGAAGTCAAAGTCATCCGGGCTGATGCGGTCCTTCTGTGCTTGCAACTGGGCGCCTACGCGTTCGTAAGCCGCCTGGATGTCGGCATCCGTGGCTGTGGCGGGTACTTTCAGGAACTCGTAAAGGGTTTTCTTGCGAGGGGTCACATTGAACTCTGCACAGCGGGGTGGCATGCCTGTGGCGACGGGCATGTGTTACGAAATATTTCGCTGGCTATGGTACCGTCTTTGTCCTTCGCGTGAACAAGTTTGAAGTTGCATGAAGCGCTGCAGGCCTGTTGCCGCAGATGTTGGTTGCCACACTTCGGCTTTTCAAGCTGTCGCCTTATTCGTTTTGCCCGGCCTGGGTACCCCGCATGCAAGACCGTTCCCCTTTTTCGATTGCTGAGCTGCTTGGTTGCGCCTTGCTGTTGGCCTGCGGGCTGGTGGCGCTGGTCTATACACTCAAGCTGGCGCACGACCTGGATGGATGGGGTGCTCTGCAGGGCGCTGGCTTGGCCATCGTGCTGCTGGTCGCAGCCCTCGACCCGGCCTACTATTTTGTGGGTGGCTGGGCGCGGCTGGCTTCGCGCCGCTGCCGGCCTTCGCGCCAGAACCGTTGGACGCTGGCGGCTTCTATGGTGGGCGTGGGCCTGTCTGTAGTGGGTTGGCTGGTGGAAATGTATTTCGCTTATTTCGGCAATTAGCCATGTCCAAAGTTGTTCTTTTCAACAAGCCGTTCAACGTGCTGACCCAGTTCCGCCCGGATGGCGACCGGCCGACGCTGGCGCAGTACATCCAAGACCCCAGCCTGCGCGTGGCGGGACGCCTGGACCGCGATTCGGAAGGCCTGCTGCTGCTGACCGACGACGGCGCGTTGAATGCCCGCATTACCCAGCCCCGGCGCAAGCAGTTCAAAACCTACTGGGTGCAGGTGGACGGCCTGCCCACCGAGGCGGCGCTGCAGGCGCTGCGCCAGGGCGTGCTGCTCAACGATGGCATGACCTTGCCCGCCAGCGCCCAGGCCATGGAGCCGCCCGCTGTCTGGGACCGCACGCCGCCGGTGCGGTATCGCGCGCAGCTGCCGACGTCCTGGCTGGAGATACGCATCTGCGAAGGGCGCAACCGCCAGGTGCGGCGCATGACGGCGGCGGTGGGCCTGCCCACCTTGCGCTTGGTACGCGTGCAAATAGGCGACTACCAACTAGGGGATCTGCCGCAGGGTGCCTGGCGGCTTGCAGCTCCATAGGGCTGTAGCGCAATTGGTATCTGCGCAGGTAGCTATATTTTTGAGAGCAAAAGGGGTTCTTCTGTAAACCTGGCTTTACCCTGCCACCCTATACTGCAACGCAGCATTTACTGCGTCTGAAAGGTGTTTGCATGAGCGCTTCCCCCGTACCCTATCCCGAACAATGCACCCTGGTGCTGCAAGGCGGTGGTGCCCTGGGCGCCTACCAGGCGGGGGTGTACGAAGCCCTGCATGACCACGGTATTGCTCCAGACTGGGTGTCGGGCGTGTCCATTGGTGCCATCAATGCCGCCATCATTGCGGGCAACCGGCCCGAGCTGCGGGTGGCCCGCCTGCGGGAGTTTTGGGAGGGGGTATCTGCGAACCTGCTGGCACCACCGCTGCCCGCCAGCTATGGGATAGAGGCGCGGGAATTCTTCAACGAGTCCAGCGCGGCCTGGGTGTCGATGTTTGGTGTGCCGGGCTTCTTCAACCCGCGTGTGCCGCCCGCACCTTTTCAGCCGCATGGCACGCCGGCAGCCCTCAGCTATTACGACACCGGACCGCTGCGCGACACCTTGCTGCGGCTGGTGGACTTTGACCGCATCAATGCCCAAAAGGTGAACGACAAGGTGCGCTTGTCGGTCGGTGCGGTGCATGTGACGACGGGCAACTTCGCCTATTTCGACTCGGAGGACGTGGCACAAACCCGCAAGCCTATGGGGCCCGAGCACGTCATGGCCAGTGGCGCGCTGCCGCCCGGCTTTGCGCCGGTGGAGATCGACGGCGATTTCTACTGGGATGGCGGCCTGGTGTCCAACACCCCCTTGCAGTACGTGATCGACCAGCCTGCGGTGCACGACATGCTGGTGTTCCAGGTGGACCTGTTCAGTGCGCGGGGCCGGCTTCCGCGCAACCTGAGCGAGGTGGCCGAGCGGGGCAAGGACATCCAGTTTGCCAGCCGTACCCGCTTCAATACCGACCTGGTAGCCACACAACAAAGGCTGTCCAGCGCAGCCCAAAAACTGGCCGCCAAACTGCCGCCCGAATTTGCCAACGACCCGGACTTGCAGCAGTTGCTGAACGCTGGTTCGGCGGCCGCCTTGACCATCGTGCACCTGATCCACCGCAGCAAGCACTACGAAACCCAGTCCAAGGACTACGAGTTCTCGCGCACCACGGTGCGTGAACACTGGGATGCCGGTCGTGCGGATGTGGAGCGCAGCCTGGCCAATCCACGCTGGGCAGAACGCTGCCGCTCGCAGGTCGGCATCACGGTGCTGGATTTGACGCGGCCTGAGAAGGACTAAGCTTTAGAGCAAGGTTGCACGGAGTCGCGCACCACCAGGCGGGGTTCCAGCAAGCCTTGAGCTTCGGTCAAGGTCTCGCCCATGGCCAGGCGCAGTGCCAGCTGGGCAGCAGTCCGAGCCAATGCGGCCACCGGGTGGTGTACGGTGGTCAAGCGGGGCTGGATCAGATCGGCGTATTCCACATCGTCAAAGCCGACCAAGGACAACTGGGACGGCACATCAATGCCTGCAGCGCGGCAGTAGTTCAGCGCGCCAAAGGCCATCTGGTCATTCAGGCAGAACACGGCGGTTAACGCCGGTTGGGCGGCCCGCAGCGCGGCCATGCACTGGCGGCCGGACTCGAAATGGAAATCGCCTTCGACCACCTGGCTCGCTGGCAGCTTCACACCGGCTGCGCGCAAGCTTTTGCGAAAGGCGGCCAGGCGCTGCATGCTTTCGGGGTTGCTGTTGGGGCCTGCAATGACGCCAATGGCGCGGTGGCCGCAGCCCAGCAGGTATTCAGCTGCCAGCCGGCCGCCGCTGGGGTTGTCCAGCTGTACGCAGCGCGCTTCAAAGCCGGGTACGGTGCGGTGGATCACCACTACATGCGGGTTGTTGCGCAGTATGTCGGCCAGCGCCTGGTCAGTCAGCTCGCCCGGATACAGGATGATGGCGTCGCAGCGCCGCTGGCGTAAGAACTGTAGGCCACCCGCCACCTCGGACTGGCTGTTTTTGCCGCAGGTGATGGCCAGGTAGCTGCCGACGGCGCTCACGGCATTTTCAATCTCGTTCACCAGGGGTGCAAAGAAAGCGCTAGACAGATGGGGTACCACCAACCCCACACAGTTCGAGCGCCGGCTGGCCAGCGAGGCGGCAAAGCTGTTGCGTGAAAAGTCCAGCTCGCGCATGGCCTGCTCCACCTTCAGGCGGGTGGTTTCGCGCACCTTGTGCGGTTCGTTCATGACCCGCGACACCGTGGCACTGGAGACGCCGGCCCGCGCCGCGACGGTATGGATGGTGGACATGGTGGTAGCGATGCAAGTGGCCGCAGCATCTTACCAACCACGGCCCGGCGGCCGTGTCACTTAACCGGGGCGGCGGCGTCGGCTGGCAAACAGGCCCAGGGCCGCCGCGCCAAACAAGGCCAAGGAGCCGGGCTCGGGCACGGTTTGCAGCAGAAAGTTGTCGGCCCCAAAGCTGTCCGAGGCGCCGGTCACGTCAAACCAGACGGCTTTGACATTCGAGAAGGGCGAGCCCAGGCCGAAGCTGCTGGCCGGGAAGTCCGAGTCTTCGCTGGTCAGCAACTGCGCGAAGTCGTCGGAGACGCCGTTGGCCGACGCATGGATGTAGACCTGTTCGTTGCCGGATGCCGGGCCGCCACCGGTATCGGTGTTGGAGACGATATCGAAGCTGCTCAGGCTGAAGGCGCCGCCGTCGATCCGGGTCAACCGTATCTGCGTCAGGTAGCCAAAGTTGCCCGTAGCCCAGTGGCCTTGCAGCACGTCGTTGCCGACCTCATAGAAGTCGCCCACATTGCTGGAGAAGGCCGAGTCGGTGCCGAAGAAGTCGAAGCGGTAGCCCGCCTCCTGGTAGCTGCGCACATCGTCCCAGTTGACGGCGTTGTTGGTGACGACTGTGGAGCCATCGTTGTGGGTAACCGTGCCGCCAGTGAAGGTGACCAGCGTGGCCTGCGCCGACGTGGCCAGGCCGATGGCGAGTAGCGCCGCCGCCATGATTTTCGAAGTGGTAGTGAACATGGTGTTTCCGTTCAAGGGGGATTGGACTATTGGGTGAAGCGCACGTTGCGCACCTGGAACTGCACGCCTTGCTGGTCGCCCCACTTGGGGAAGATGGCAAACGGCACGCTGGTGCGGCGCACATCAAAGCAGGCGGTCTTGGCGGCGGTGAGGGTGCCCATGGGCAGGCTGACGGTCTGCCAGCTACCGGCTGCGGGCCGGCCGAACAGCACGTCGCCGGTGGTGCAGTTGGTGCCTGCGCTTTCCATCTTCACCACCAGGCCGCCGCTGTTGCTGCCGTAGCTGCTGACGTTCAGTTCGAACTCCAGCTTGCCGCCGGCAAAGTTGACCAGGTTGATCGGGGCGCTGTCGTTAAAGAACAGCAGACCATCGCCGCCATCGGCTGCAAAGTTCAGCGCCAGTTCGCCACCGGACAACACGCTGTAGCTGGTATGCACATTGTTGGTGGAATAGGTGTTGATCTTGAAGCCGTCCGACACCACGCCGTTGCTGAACATGGTGTAGCTCGGGCCGGGCTTGGGCGTGGGTAGGGCGGCGGTGGGCGGCACCAGGCTGTCGCAGGCCACGGCATCGGCGTCCTTGGCGGCGCCCGGTACCCAGCGGATGTTGGCAAACGAGGCGGTGAAGGCCTTCTCGGTGTAGACCAGGATCGGCGTGTTGATCGCGGCGAAGTCCGTGCCCTTGGCGGCAAAGCATGCCAGCGGAATCTTCACCGTGCGCTTGGTATCCAGGCCCAGGGTGCTGAACAGCGTTGTGCCATCCACTTCGCCTATGCAGGGGTAGCTGCAGTCAATGCGCAGTTTGACCAGGCCGTCCGGTGTCTTGTGGACGATGGTGTCGAACACCAGGGCGCCGTCGGCGTTCAGGTAGCTTTGCTGGTCGCTGGTGCTAGGTGCCTGCGAGTAGAACTGGCCGGTGCCGGTCCAGGTGACCTTCTTGGCATCTTGCTGCACATTGATCTGGGTGGTTTCGACCTTGATCGTGGCGTGCGACACCACGGCATTCAGGTCGGAGCCTATGGCGGTGCCGCCCCAGTTTTCAGGCGAGCCTATGCCCAGCGCGAATGGGGGCTTGTCGGTGGACTTGAAGATTTCCAGATCGACTGTGGCCGTGCCGCCGCCAGCGGTTTGCCCGCAGCCCAGGGCGGGCACGGTTTCGTCCAGCTTGGGAAGCGTCTTCAGGTCGGCGTAGCGCATGCCGTAGCCGTAAGGGAACAGCGGGTCGTAGGCCGCATCACCCACATTCAGCGGTGTCTGGCAGCCAGACTTGGGCCAGGAGAAGGACAGCTTGCCCACGGTGTCGAAATTCACCTTGCCGTTGTAGGTGCGGTAGAGCACGTCGCCCACGCCCTTGCCTTCGGTGCCGGGCAGCCAGGCCACCACGAAGGCATCGGAGCGGTTGATCTCCTTGTTGACCAGTACCGGTCGGCCGGTGACCAGCACAGTGACCACGGGCACACCCTTGCCGCTGACAGCGTTCAGCACCGCCAGATCCTCGGGGTAGCGGCGTGCGTGTTCCAGCGTGCCGGTCTTGCCGATATCGCCCACGCCCTCGGCATACGGGGTTTCGCCGATCACGGCAATCACGGTCTTGAAGTCGCTGATGTTCACGTCGGTGCCGGTCTCGCTGTAGACCACATTGGCCGCGCCGGTGGCGGCCTTGATGCCGGCAAGGATGCTGTCGGCGTTCGGGAAATCGGCATTGGTGTTGGACGTGCCTTGCCAGGTCAGCGACCAGCCACCGGTCTGGTTCGACAGGTTGTCGGCCGACTTGCCCACCACCAGCACCTTCTGCCCGCGCACCAGGGGCAGCAGTTGCTTCTCGTTCTTCAGCAGAACCAGGGATTTGCGCACCGCCTCGCGGGCCAGCACGCGGTGCTGCAGCTGGGCTGCGTCACCGGCGTTCAGGCGTTCCAGCGGGCGCTTGGCGTTGAAGATGCCGGCGCGCATCTTGACGCGCAGGATGCGGGTCACGGCGTCGTCGATACGGGCGAGTGGAATGGCGCCGTTCTGCACCTGGGTGATGGTGTTGGCAATGAAGGCCTTCCACTGGTCGGGCACCATGATCATGTCCACGCCGGCGTTGATGGCCTGGGCGCAGCTGGCATCGCTGCAGCCCGGTACCTGGCCGTGGCCGTTCCAGTCGCCGATGACGAAGCCGTCAAAACCGATCTTGGTCTTCAGCACATCGGTCAGCATTTCCTTGCTGCCGTGCATCTTGCCAATGGTGATGCCTGCGGCCTCGTTGGTCCAACTGTTGAAGGAGGCCATTACGGTCTGTGCACCCGCACCCAGCGCCGAGTAATAGCCCTGGCCGTGGATGTTAATCATCTCCGCCTTGGTCGACATGTTGACGCCCTGGTCCTTGCCCTGGTCGGTGCCACCGTCGCCCATGAAATGCTTGGCGGTGGCGATCACAGTGGCCGGGCGGGCGAAGTCGCCCTGCAGGCCCTTGATCATTTCGTAGCCGTATTTGTTGACGATCAGCGGGTCTTCCGAATAGCCCTCGTAGGTGCGGCCCCAGCGGTCGTCGCGCACCACCGCCAGCGTCGGCGCAAAGCTCCAGTCGATGCCGGTGGAGGCCACCTGCGTGGCCACCGCCTGGCCGATGCGGCGGATCAGCGCCGGGTCGTTGGCGGCACCCAGGCCTATGTTGTGCGGGAATAGCGTGGCGCCATACACATTGCCGTGGCCGTGTACCGCGTCGGTGCCCCAGATCACCGGAATCTTCACCTTGGAGTCGGTGGACATGGAGGCCATCCAGTAGTCGTCGGCCAGCTTCACCCAGTCGCTGGACAGCGCATGCTTGTTGTTCTGCGGCCAGGAGCCGCCGCCGTTCAGCACCGAGCCTATGTAGTACTGCGTTACCTGTGCCGGCGTGATGCTCTTGATTTCGGGTTGCGTCATCTGGCCGACTTTTTCGGCCAGCGTCATGCCGTTCACGATGGCTTTGATCCTGGACTCCATCGCCGCGTCGCTCGGAATCTCGCTGGTGATATGCGGCCAGTCTGCGTACTGCGCAATGGTGGCGGCGGCCGCGGCTTTGGCCTGGGCGTCCAGTGCGTCAGGGCTTGATCCGCCCCCGCAGCCGGCGAGCCAGGCTGCGGCGCCAAGGGCCGCGGCGAGGCCTCTGCGTCTGGACGTGTGAAATGTGTAGTGCATGGTGTCTCCAACGGGTGGTCATGCCGGGCCCGGTCGTGCGTGCAAGCTTGCCGCAGACGCTGCTTCGACAGGTTTGTGTACCTACATATGTCGCGTTTGCAAAGCAAATGTAAGCGGTTACATTTTCTCTGCGCAGTAGGGCGGAGCATCGGGAATTGCCCGTAGTACCGCCCCGTAACCGGGGTCCATTTGTGTCGGGGTGTAACGCGCAGCCCTAGCGGGCTCTTAGAAGCCCTTGGCCAACATCCGCGTAATTTCCGCCGCCGGCAAGGCCAGGCAACTGCTGGCGTTTTGACCTGACCACAGGGGCGAAAAGTCGCCGCTGCCCAGGCGCTCGGCATGGGCGCGCAGCGGTGCCATGGCCGCCGTGGCCATGGGGAATGCGGGGGCTGCATCGTTCAGTGCGCCCAGCTCGCGTATCACCCGGTTGACGATGCCGCGTGCGGGCCGCCCGGTGAACAAATGGGTCAACACCGTATGCCGTGCCGCTGGCGATTGCAGCACCGCGCGGTGTGGCTTGCTGGTGGTGGCCTCATCGCTCAACAGATACGCGGTACCCACCTGCACCCCGGCCGCGCCCAGTGCCATGGCGGCGGCCACACCCTGTGCATCGGCAATGCCGCCGGCGGCAATCACCGGCACCGAGACTGCGCGCACGATCTGCGGCAGCAGCGTGAAGCTGCCCATTTGCAGCGATAGGTCGTGCGACAAGAAGTGGCCCCGGTGGCCGCCGGCCTCCAGGCCCTGGGCGATGATGGCATCCACCCCCTGCGCCTGCAGCCACAGCGCTTCGTCTACCGTG
>JAPLPK010000119.1 GCA_026400275.1 Burkholderiales bacterium | reverse complement strand
GCTGGGCGCGTCCAGGCTGGCGGGCGCGGAGCCATCGAGCCGGGCTTCTTCCAGGCACTGGGCCAGGCGTTTTTGCACGCCGTCGGTGCCCTCGCGCAGGGTTTGGCGCATGGGTTCGGAAATGTCGGCCACCTCGGCGCTGAGCTTGACGATCAGGCACTTGGGGCTGGACGCAGGCTCTGCGCTGTCGCCGATGCCGCATTGCGACATGTTCCAGTGCGACCAGTAGCGCATCAGCCGGGCACGTGCCGGCGTGCCGTCTGGCTGCAGCAGCGCGTCCAGCTGTTGCAGATAGCGCTCGATGTAGCGCGCCAGCAGCACTTCGCCAAAGCGCTCTTTGGAGCTGAAGTAATGGTAGAACGAGCCCTTGGGTACGCCTGCGCTGGCCAGTATCTCGGCCAGGCCCACACCCACGAATCCCTTGCTGGAGATCAGGCGTTCTCCGCAGTCGAGGATCTGGTTGCGGGTGGGGGAGGCGTCGGCAAGCATGGATTGGATTATGGGCTAAGTAGACCAGTCGTCTAGTTCTGGTGCATGAAAAACCCGCCAGTGCGGCGGGTTTTAGCTTGAAGCCAGGTTTGCTATGAAATCAGTAGCTGCTTGCGCAGTAATTACCTACGCTGGAGGCCTATTCCGTGGCTAGTGTATGAGCTTCACTGCAGCAATTGCCAGCCAGCCCAGCACAAAGTTCAGCACCACCATGTTGTGGATTTGGCCGGCGGCGCGCGCGGCGGTGGGCCATTCGGCGGCGGCTACGGCGCGCTTGAACTTGGCAAAGCCGGCAAAGTAGATGTGGCCAAACACCAGCACCATCAGCAGGCCCAGGCCGGCCATCAAGCTCCAGCCCAGGGGCAGGCCTGCACCGGCGGCGCGCGCGGCCTTCATGCTGCTGCCGTACAGATGGCCGCCGGTAGCCAGCAGCAGCACGATGGCGCCCAGCACCAGGCGGAAGAAGCGCTGCATCACCTGCACCATCAGCCGGGCGCGGGGCTGGGCCTCCATGGCGACCAGTGCGGCGGGGCGCAGGGCGAACAGCATGAAGGTCATGCCACCCATCCAGACGATGGCGGCCACTAAATGGAGAAAGGTAAAGGCTTCAAACAGCATGGCGGTGTCTCGTGGGGGAAAGCTGGATTGTGACCGCCCACGGCATGCCTGCCCTCTGCATGCTGCCAAATCCATAGCTGCCAGCGCAGGCTTTATCTGCGCTGGGGCCAAATTCCCTTAAAAATTCAGGCGTAGGTGTTGAGCTGCGTGCCCAGGCTGCCCGAGGTGGCCAGGGCGGGTGCTGGGGCGGTCTGGGGCAGGGCGTCTAACAGGGTTTGCGCGTTGCTTTCCTGCTGGTCCAGGGCCTTTTTCAGCACGCGGATGTTCAGGCTGTCAGACGCGGGGGCCTGGGCGGCGGCAGTGGCCGACTGCACGGCCGTGGTGTTGGCAATTCCCATGGTGCGGGTCTCCTGGTGGGGTGTGAAACGCGGTTCTTGGTTATCGGCGGTTTTCGCGCAGTCTGGAGTCGGGCTTTCCCGCTTTTAAGCAAAACGGCCTGCAGCGCATGTATTACCTGCGCAGCCAGCTATGGAATACATAGCGGCTACCACATAGCAACTACCAGGCGGCCAGCGCCTGCAATAGCTGCTGGCGCATGGCGGGCGGGGCAAAACTGGCTTCTATGGAGGTGCGGGCCATGGCGCGCAGATCGGCGTCTGTCCAGCCAAACGCGGCCTGGCAGCGCTGGTATTCACCCACCAGGCTGGCGCCCAGCAGCGAGGGGTCGTCGGTGTTCAGCGAGACGCGCACGCCGGCGCGGTACAGCCGGTCCACCGGATGCTCGGCCAGCGAGGGGTACACGCCCAGCACCAGGTTCGAGCTGGGACAGATGCCCAGCGGTATCTGCCGATCTACCAGCCGGGCGACCACCGCAGGGTCTTCAATGGCGCGCACGCCGTGGTCGATGCGGTCCGCGCCCAGCAGCAAGATGGCGTCGCGCACGCCCTCGGGCCCACTGGATTCACCCGCGTGCACGGTGCGCTTCAGTCCGGCGGCCCCGGCGCGCTGGAAGGCATCGGCAAAGCGTGGCCCGGTGCGCCCGGCCGCGGCTTCGTTGCCGTCTATGGACAGGGCCACCACCCGCGGGTGGCGCAGCGCAACCAGTTGCTCCACCAGTTGCACCGCCGCGTGGGCAGACTGGGTGCGCAGCAGGCTGATGCACAGGTTCACGGGCGGCAGCCCGTCTTGCTCGGCCGCGCCCAACCCGGCGTCTATGGCGTCCAGCATGGCCGGCAGCCGGCCCTGCCAGGCCGTCCAGTGGCTGGGGTTGACGATCAGGTCGGCGTAGCCCGCACCGTTGTCGGCCAGGCGCTGGCTGTAGGCATAGGCCAGCTGGGCCAGGCGTTCGGGCGTGTTGGCCAGCCCGCAGGCCCAGTCCAGAAAGTGCAGAAAGTCGGCCAGGCCCTGGAAGGCAAACAGCTGGTCCACCGGGCGGGGCAGCGCCACACCTGCCTGCTGCGCCCAACTTGCCAGCAAGCCGGGCTCGAAACAGCCCTCCAGGTGGGCATGGACTTCGGCCTTGGGCAAGGCTCGCAGGCGGTCTTGGGCGGTGCTGGTGGGGGCAGGGGGCGTATGCATACGGCATCTTAGAAGGTGTTCCGCTTGAAAACCGCTTTGGATGCGGCGGTGTGGGCGCGGAGCAGTCCCCTAAAATGAAAAGATACAAAAAGTAGGGAGTGCGCATGGAAGCCTCTTATGAAGAGTTGATAGCGCAGGTCTTCAAATTGCAAACCACCTTGGACCATGTGGGCGCCTTTGTGTATGCCAAGGATTTGCAGGGCCGTTACACCTACGCCAACAGCATGGTGTGTAAGCAATTTCGCTGCAGTCTGGAAGATGTAGTGGGTGCGGCGGATGACAAGTTTTTTGATCTCGCGGTGTACAACCACTTTCTGGCGAATGACCGCCATGTGCTCACCACCGGCGAAAAGGTGGAGATAGAAGAGGTCAGCCTCACCAAGGGCGACCCGGGACCTACGGTCTGCTGGTCCGTCAAGCTGCCGCTGCGCGCACCCAGTGGCGAGATCGTTGGCTTGTGCGGCATATCTACCGACATCACCGAGCGTAGGCATCTGGAAACCACGCTGATGGCCCAGAAGACCCTGCTGGGCACGGTGCTGAACAACCTCGAAGCCCTGGTCTACATGAAGGACCGGCAGCGCCGCTACCTGTACGCCAACGCCAACGCCGCCGAGCTGTTCGGCCAGACGCAGGAGAGCATCGTCGGCCAGACGGATACGCAGATGATTCCAGCCGAGGAAGCGGAGCGTTTGGGCGTGATGGACCAGCTGGTATTTGACAGTGGGCAAAAATCCACTGGCGAAGAAACCCTGGTGGACGCTGACGGCGTGACACGCCACTACTGGTCCATCAAGGTGCCCATCACCAACCACGGTGTGGTGGACGCCTATGTGGGCATCTCCACCGACATCACCGAGGTGGTGCAGCTGAAGAACCAGTTCCGCCTGCTGGCCAACACTGACGCACTCACCGGCATCCTGAGCCGCCGGCATTTGCTGGAGCGGGCCGAGCAGGAGCTCAAGCGCGTGCGCCGCGCGCAGACGCAGATCGCGGTGATCGCCTTCGATATCGACAATTTCAAGCTGGTCAACGACGGCTTTGGCCACTCGGTGGGCGACCGTGCCATCGTCACGGTGGTGCAAGCCTGCCAGCACAATCTGCGCGAGACCGATCTGTTCGGCCGCATCGGTGGCGATGAATTCGTGGTGGTGGCGGTGGATTCCGACCTGGCGGGTGCCTTGGCCTTGGCTGAGCGCATGCGCCAGGGCGTGGAGCAGTCACTATGCCTGTCCAACGACGGCAGGCCGGTGCCCCTGAGCTCCAGTTTCGGTGTGGTGATGTCCGAGCCCGATGCTACCCTGGACGATCTGCTGACCCAGGCCGACGGCATGCTGTACTGCGCCAAACGTGCCGGCCGCAACTGTGTCTGGCATCTGCCGGGCGACCCGCCATGAGAACCCTGAACCTGGTGGGCGCGGGCCGCGTGGGCCAAACCCTGGCACGTTTGTGGCAGCAGCAGGGCAGCTTTGCCGTGCAGGACGTGCTGACCACCTCCCTGTCGCGCGCCGAGCTCGCCTGTGCCTCCATCGGCGCGGGTCGGGCGGTGGACAGCCCGCAGGCCTTGCGCCCCGCAGATGTGTGGATGCTGGCCGTGCCGGATGCGCAGATTGCCGCCGCAGCCCAGGCGCTGGCGGCGGCCCTGCCTGCCGATGCCGCGCCTGCGCTGGCCTTTCACTGCAGCGGGGCCCTGGGCCATGGCCTGCTCGCACCGCTGGCTGAGCGGGGCTGGCAGACGGCCAGTGCGCATTGCATTCTGAGTTTTGCCTCGGTGGACGCGGCCGTGGCCCAGTTTGCCGGCACCGCCTGCGCGCTGGAGGGCGACCCGGCGGCCTGTGAGATTTTGCGCGTCGCCTTTACGGCGATTGGAGCCCAATGCTTTGGCGTGGCCACGGAACACAAGCTGCTGTACCACGCGGCGGCGGTGTTTGCCACCAACTTCTTGCCAGTGCTACAGAGCGTGGCCGAAGACGCCTGGCGCAGCAGCGGTGTGCCTGCGGAGCTGATCCCGGGCTTGCGCCGCATGTTGCTGCAGAACGCCGTGGCGAATATCACCACGCTGGGCCCGGCCGCCGCGCTAACCGGCCCGGCCGCGCGCGGCGACACCGCGGCCATTGCGCGCCAGGCCCAGGCCGTGACAGCCTGGGACGCCCAGGCCGGCGCGGCCTATGAGGCGTTGAGTGCGCTGGCTTTGCGGATGGCCGGTAAAACCTAGATTTGCGTGAGCCCCAGTACAGCCATCAGCCGGTTGGCACAGGCACGCAAGGGCGCGCAGTGCGAGTGCAGGGCGAATTCCAGGCAGCTACTGGCGTAGGCGGGGTCGTGCATCAGCCGTTCGGGGTCTACATCACGGCCCTGGCCTGCCATCAGCCATTTGAAGTCCACCTCTAGCAGCAGGCCGCTGGGCGATGCCCCCGCCGTACCGCTGTCCCATGTCATCGTGTCCGTATACATAAAAGCTCCGCCAAAAATGAGGCTGGCTGTCCATTTCAATATAGGCAAGGCCATGCAGAACAAGGGCCGGAATAAAGCCCTGGATACGCTGCATATGGGGCCTTAGTTAATAGAACGTGTTTACGATCTCTTTGGGGTCGCGCAGGTACTTTGTCGGGATGCGCTGCTAGGCGCAAAACCCAAGGCAAGGCTGCTGCCTTACCTGGTTTTGTAACGACGCAGAGCGCCCGACAAGGTACCTGCCCTTCGGGTTGGGGTGAAATCGGGCGATTTGTCCGCCATAGCCCTTGCATGGGCAGAGAGCCCATGCTGCGGTCTATAACGGCCAACTCATCCCGATTGCACCCCAACGCGACCCCAAAGAGATCGTAAATACGTTCTTAACGCATCAGGCACATCAAGTGGCTACGTGAAACAATATCTGCAATGGCAAAAAATGCACACAAACCCTTGTTTCTGGCCACTGCCGGTCTGTGGCTGGCCCTGCCTGTGCTGGCACAGCTGCCGCAGCGCAACCTCACGGTAGAGTTGCGCCAGATCGACGAGGCCGCTGCCTACACCGTCAGCACCCAGGCCGCCAGCGCTCCGCTGGTGGCGCAGCAGGTGCAGGTGCGCAATGGCGAAAAGGCCACGCTGCAGATGGGCCAGACCGTACCGATCCGCTTTGTGCAGTCGGTGGCCGGGGGCAGCAGCAGCCAGTCGGGCAGTAGCGGCACGGGTAGCAGCAGCGGCGGTGGTGTCAGCTACGGCATGGTCTGGATGCAGGCCGGTCAAAGCATGGCGGTGCAGCCGCGCTGGCCCGGTGGCAAGCAGCCGGTGGTGGTGCAGATCGACGTGCAGGCCGCTGGCGTGGAGGCACCCACGGGCAATGCCGAGCTGCCCAGCCAGTCGCGCAGCCAGATGGCCACCACGGTCAGCGCAGCGCTGGGCCAGTGGGTCACGGTAGCCGCTACCGGTGCGCAGGCCCAGGCCAATACCTACAGCAGCGAAGCCGTGGCGCAGACGCGCCGCCTGGTGCAAATTCGCGTGCTGGCGCCCTGACGCCATGCTGGGGCTGCGCTTGAGTTGTGCCGTGCTGGCGCTGGTGGCGGGGTTGGTCCATGCCGAGCCGGTGGTCTATGTGATCGACCCTGCGCGCACCGTGACCCAATATGAACTTGGCAGTATCCAGAGCGGCCGGTTCGAGCGGCACACGGGCAGCATCCAGCTGGACCTGCAAGCCAAAACCGGCTTGGCCGACGTGCATATCGCCGCTGCGTCGGTGCGTTCGGGCGTGGCTTTTATCGACAGCATTTTGCAAAGCGCGGAGCTGTTCAACGCCAGCCAGTACCCGACCATCCATTTCATGGGCGACCAGTTTGCCTTCAACGGCTACACACTGACCGAGGTGGGCGGCAGCCTGACTCTGCTGGGCAAGACCCTGCCTGTGGTGCTGCATGTCACCCATTTCGCCTGCACCGTGCCGCCCGCGCCCGAGGTGTGCAGCGGTGGTTTTGAAACCACCATAGACCG
>JAPLPK010000243.1 GCA_026400275.1 Burkholderiales bacterium | reverse complement strand
AGGGCTTGAGTTTGGCCAGCACCTTGTCGCGCGGCAGCTGGGTCGGCGCGTCGGGGTAGTTGTGCGCCACCGGCACATAGGCGGCCTCGCCCAGCGTCACGCTGAAGCTGATGCCGACGATCTCGGCCACCATTTCATCGATGGAGTTGGTTTCGGTGTCCAGAGCCACCAGCTCGGCGGCTTCCAGCTTGGCCAGCCAGGCGTCGAATGCCTCCCAGGTCAGCACATTGTCAAAGCCTGGCGTGCGGCCACGCGCTGCGGCGGGTTCGGCCGGTTCATCGAACAGGCCTGGCTCGGCGGGCGCGGCCGCCTTGGGTGTTTTGGCCGGCTTGGCGGGTGTCGGCTCGGCGGCTGCACCGTCCAGCTTGCTGGCCAGGCCCTTGAAGCCGTACTGCTCGTAAAAAGCCTTCAGCGCGCCCGTATCTTGTGCGGTGTACGCTAGCAAATCTAGAGCAGGCAGCCCGTCGATGTGCTCCACCAGGTCGCAGTCGGTCTTGATGGTCACCAGGCGGCGGCCCTGGGGCAGCCAATCCACGGCATTGCGCAGGTTCTCGCCGGCCACGCCTTTGATCTCAGCCGCGCGCTCCATCAAGGCGTCCAGCGAGCCGTATTCCATGAGCCACTTGGCGGCTGTTTTGGGCCCCACTTTGGCCACGCCGGGCACGTTGTCCACGGTGTCGCCCACCAGGGTCTGGTAGTCGATCATCAGGCTGGGCGGCACGCCGAATTCGGCCGTCACACCGGCCACGTCGCGGCGCTTGCCGTTCATGGTGTCGATGATGGTCACATGCTCGTTCACCAGCTGGCTCAAATCCTTGTCGCCGCTGGAGACAATCACCTCAATGCCCTGCTGGCCGGCCACCACGGCCAGTGTGCCGATCACGTCATCGGCCTCCACGCCCGGCACGGCCACCACCTTCCAGCCCAGCAGGCGCACCACTTCGTGCACAGGCTCGATCTGCGTACGCAGGTCGTCCGGCATGGGGCTGCGCGTGGCTTTGTAAGCGGGGTACCACTCGTCGCGGAAGGTCGGCCCCTTGGCGTCGAAGATGCACACCGCGTAGTCGGCAGGCACCTCTTTGCGCAGGCTGGTCATCATGTTGACCATGCCGCGGATGGCGCCGGTGGCCGGGCTTTTCGGGTCGCCGGGCACAGCACGCAGGTCGGGCATGGCGTGGAAGGCGCGGTACAGGTAGCTGGAGCCATCGACCAGCAGCAGGGTTTTCTTGTTCGTCATGGGGGCATTTTGCCTGCGGGGGGCGCGGGCTTGCAGGCAGGTAAAGCCCGCCGCCAGACTTGCTATTCAAAACATAGCTGCCAGCGCAGACCTTACCTGCGCGAGCGGCATAAAAGATATGCCAACACCTCCCATCGACTCGCAGAAAGTTTAATTACAATCAATTCTTATTACCATTTGCATTTAAAAATCCCCGCATGCCTTCTTCCCGCTGCCGCCGCAGCTTCCTGGCTTTGCTGCTCTGCGGGCTGGCAGCGGGCGCATCCGCAGCCGACAAGACGGTGGCCAAGCCCGCAGCCCCGCGCAAACTGGCCGCCGAGCTGGGCAGCGGCGCTCCCGACGGCGTCTTCCCCCGCACCGTGGCCCACTACCTGGGCACAACCACGCTGGCCCGCCCGCCGCTACGCGTAGCCGTGCTGTCCACCGGCCAGAACGACGGCTTGCTGACACTCGGGCTGGTACCGGTGGGCACGACCCGCGACGACCAGGGCCGGCTGTATGCCGACTACCTGGTCCAGGGCTTTGCCAGCCGCCAGGCCGAGATGCGCCGCTCTGCCGACCTGGGAGTGCGCAGCGCGCCCGACCTCGAGGTGCTGGCCATGCTCAAGCCCGACCTGATCCTGGTCAACAAGGCCATGCTCACGCCGCAGATGCACGCCCTGTACCAGCGCATCGCGCCCACCGTGGTGACGCGCGGCAACGGCGTGAACTGGAAGATCGACTTCCTGTTGCTGGCCGACGCCCTGGGCCGCAGCGAGCAGGCCCGCGCCTGGCTCAAGCAGTACCACGCCGATGCCAGTGCGCTGGCCCGGCACTGGCAAGCCGATAGCGCCCCCAGCGTGTCCTTCGTGCAGGCGAATGCCGTGCGCAACCGCATCATGGGTGTGCGGTCGTTTGCCGGCAGCATTGCCGAAGACGCCGGCCTGCAACGCCCGCCCAGCCAGCGCTTCGCCGGCAATTCGCAGGACATCAGCGGCGAGCTGCTCGACCAGGCCGATGCCGACTGGATCTTCTACGCCGCACGCGACAAATCTCTGCCCGGCCTGACCGACTCACCCCTGTGGCCACGGCTGCGCGGTGCAGCCCAAGGCCATGCGGTGCGCGTAGAGCTGGACCCGTTTTATCTGAACGCCGGCCCGCTGGCCGCGCGCACCGTGCTGGATGCGCTAGCGCGTACCACCCCTACTGCCCTGACCGCTCCATGACCGACTTTCCCTCCACCACCCCGGCCCGCCGTGCGGCCCGGGGCCTGGGCCTGCTGTTGCTGCTGGCCGCGCTGCTCGGGCTGGTGCTGGCCAGCATTTCATTCGGCTCGCGCCCGATTCCGCTGGCCCGGCTGTGGCAGCTGATATGGCAGCCCGACGGCAGTGTCGAATCGGCCATCGTCTGGCAGATGCGCATGCCACGCACCGCGCTCGGCCTGACCGTGGGCGCGGCACTCGGCGTGGCCGGCGGCCTGATGCAGGCGCTGACGCGCAACCCACTGGCCGACCCGGGCCTGCTGGGTATCAACGCCGGTGCCGCGCTGGCGGTGGTGCTGGCCATGTCGGTGCTGGGCATCGGCAGCTACATCGGCTATGTGGGCTTTGCGCTGCTGGGCGCGATGCTGGCCGCCGTCGGCGTGTATGTGCTCAGCAGCGGCGCCGCGCCCAGCGCGCAACGCGTGCGCCTGCTGCTGGCGGGCATGGCCATCAGCGCCAGCCTGGGCTCGTGCACCGGCATCGTCACCCTGTTCGACAGCAACACCTTTGACGCCTACCGCTTCTGGGTCGTCGGCGCGCTGGATGGTCGCGGCACCGACGTGCTGTGGCCCATGCTGCCCCTGGTGTTGGTGGGCTGCGTGATTGCGCTGTGGCAGGCGCGTGCGCTGGACGCCATTGCCCTGGGCGACGAGTTCGGCCAGGCGCTGGGCCTGCGGCTGAAGCCCGTGCGCATGTGGAGCTTCATCGCCATCGCCCTGCTGTGCGGCGCGGCCACGGCTGCCGCCGGGCCGATTGCTTTTGTCGGCCTGGTGATCCCGCACGCGGTGCGCCTGCTGGTGGGGCCGCACTGGCGCTGGATACTGCCCTACGGTCTGCTCGCCGGCCCTGTGCTGGTACTGGGCAGCGACATCGTGGGCCGGCTGATCGCGGTACCCAGCGAGATCGAGGTCGGCATCGTCACCGCCTTCACCGGCGCGCCGGTGCTGCTGGCCCTGGTGCAGCGCAGCCGGCGCGGGAGCGCGGTATGAGCTTGAATATCAGCACCGGCATCTGGGCCGAAATCGCGCACCGCCGCACCCGCATCGTGCTCGGCGTTTTGCTGGTCGCCGGCCTAGCCGTCACCCTGCTGGGCCTGCGCCTGGGCAGCTACGCCATGCCTTGGGGCCGCTTCTTTGCCACGCTGGCCGGCGGCGGTGAAGACATGGGCCGGATGGTCTTGATCGACCTGCGCCTGCCGCGCGCCCTGGTAGCCCTGGGCGCAGGCGCGGCGCTGGCCACGGCCGGCGGCATCTTCCAGAGCCTGTCGCGCAACCCGCTGGCCAGCCCGGACATCATCGGCCTGACAACCGGATCGGCCACTGGCGCGCTGGTGGTGATTCTGTGGCTGGGCGACAAGGCGTTGAATGTGCCGCTGGGCGCGCTGGTGGGCGGCCTGGCCACGGTGGCGCTGGTCTATCTGTTCAGCCTGCAGCGCGGCATGCAAGGGCAGCGTCTGGTGCTGATCGGCCTGGCCATCGCCGCCATGCTGGCCTCGGTCAACGACTTTCTGCTGACCCGTGCCGAGCTAGACCAGGCCCTGGCCGCCAAGATGTGGCTGCACGGCAGCCTGCAAGGCAGCGGCTGGCTGCAGGCCCAGCGCATGGGCCTGGGCTGCGCCCTGCTGCTGCCGCTGGCCTGGCTGCTCAGCCCGCGTCTGCGTCTGCTGGAAATGGGCGACGAACTGGCCACCAGCCTGGGCCTGAACGTAGGCCGCAGCCATACTTACCTGACCCTGGTGGCCGTGGCCCTGACCGCGCTGGCCATCGCCTGCGCCGGCCCCATCGGCTTCATCGCCCTGGCCGCGCCGCAGCTCGCGCGCCGCCTGTGCCGCGCGCCGGGCATCGGCCTGTGGAGCGCCGCCCTGGTAGGCGCCGTGCTGTGCGCCAGCGCCGACCTGCTGGCACGGCTGCTGCTGGCGCCGTTCCAGATTCCCGTCGGCCTGGTTACCAGCGCGCTCGGCGGCGCCTATTTGATTTACCTGCTGGCCCGCGATTGGAAACAGCATGACCTCTGAGCCTATGTACACACCAACCACCTCCCGCCTCCGGGCCGAAGACCTGACCCTGGCCTACGGCAACACCCGCGTGGCCGAGCACCTGAGCGTGGCGATCCCCGACGGCGCCTTCACCGTCATCGTCGGCCCCAACGCCTGCGGCAAGTCCACCCTGCTCAAAGCCCTGGCGCGGCTGCGCACGCCACAGGCCGGCCAGGTGTACCTGGACGGCGCGCTGATCGGCAGCTACCCCACCCGCGAAGTAGCGCGCCGCCTCGGCCTGCTGCCGCAGACCGCCATTGCCCCCGAAGGCATACGCGTGGCCGAACTGGTGGCGCGCGGGCGGCATCCACACCAAAGCCTGTTCGGCGGCTGGACGCTTGAGGACGACCGCATCGTCGCCCAGGCCCTGCGCGCCACCGCCATCGAAGACCTGGCCGACCGGCTGGTGGACGAACTCTCCGGCGGCCAGCGCCAGCGCGTCTGGGTGGCCATGGTGTTGGCGCAGGACACGCAGTTGCTGCTGCTAGACGAGCCCACCACCTACCTCGACCTGGCCCACCAGATCGACCTGCTGGAACTCTTCCGCGACCTGAACCGCCACCAAGGCCGCACCCTGGTCGCCGTGCTGCACGACCTGAACCACGCCTGCCGGTATGCAGATTATTTGGTCGTCCTGCGCCAGGGCCAGCTGGTGGCCCAGGGTGCGCCCAAGGACATCATCACCGCGGCGCTGGTCGAGCAGGTGTTTGATCTGCCGTGTCGGATCATCGAAGACCCGGTGTCGGGGACGCCGCTGGTGATACCTGAGGGGCGTGCGCGAGGGTGAAGGTTGGCAACGCAACAGCGCGCTGATTTCATCTGTTTGGGGTACGGCTGGCACGCGTTCGGCGGCTAACATGGGCGTGCAAGCCGTGCGGAGTTCGGCGGAATTTCTCTAACTGGATATTTGCCCATCCGCCTTACAGTTAGGCCAGTCTGCAAGCCACGCTCAGGACATTGGGATGAGCAATAGTTACCTCCGCGATTTTTTTATACCGCAGCCGTTGCGGTCCATATTACTTTGAACGTCCAAACGAACCGTCATGGCAACCGCACTCACCATCTTCACCATCGTAACGGGCGTAGCGTCGTTGCTTGGCCTCGCTTTCGTCTTCTTCGGCACTGTCACACCTGGCTACAGACGTTTGTGCGCGTGGTCGTTCGGCGGCGCGACCCTTTGGTCGCTTTATGTACTGTTTGTGCCTAGCTCAGCAGTTGAAACAAACGTCGCAGACAAACTCTCTTACTTCAGAACACCAACTATTGAGCACGAAAGCAACAGCATCATGGTTCAACGAGGGGAACTCGCGTTTTCAGGGTTTGGCCCCTTGTCAATAGAGTTTCCCTCCCCATTTCTGAACGCACCGAGAGTCGAGGTCATAAACGTCGGCGGTTACGAAGAAGGTGACGTGCCGAAAATCCGAGACGTTACTCCTCAGCAGTTCACCCTCTATCGATCGACGATCGGAGGAATCGGCATACCTCAACGCTTCCAGACATTTCGTTGGGTTGCTCGCGGCACACCGCTGGACCCACCAGCGCCGAGCAAATGATACGGATGCTTAACTCCTCGCTCACGCAGCATACCAACGGCAGGCCACTGTGCACGGCCTGCGGTGCGTTACATTTTCCGCAGTCCGCGCCCGGTGTGCTGTAGCAGTGGCTTGTTTAGCTCAAACGTTCGGCGCCCCCACCCGAGGCTCTCCCAGTCATAGAGTTCGCGGCCAGAGAACTAGGCTCTCATGATCCACAACACTATCGCACCGCACATGGTGATTCGGCCCCGCCTCACCGACCACTTTGGGATTCATAAATCCCAGGCCGAGCTCGACTTCGTCATCCAATTCCTGGATGAAGATTTGCCTCTGTATGTTGATCCGGAGTTCGCATCGGGAAGGATCAAGCAGCAGAGGTGCTAAGGCTATTTGAGACGATCCCCGAATACAGTCAGTTTGGTTTCACCCACTTTGAAGTCATTCAGCTTTATGTGGGGGGCATATCAAAGGACAGAGTTAGCGATATTTCGTGTAACTACCTAAAGTCGTTCCTGATTGACTACACGATCGAGCAATGCGATACGCATGCCATCCCCACGCAATACGTAACTCTAGAGTCTGTCTATAACTACAGATCAAATTCGTTTGATCGAAATGTCAGGCTGCGCCTGCCGATAAATCCACACAACGGAGAGCCGCTTATTTTCACGCCGAAGCGCTGGCTCCGTTTCACGCCCTGGATTAACTTTGAGGACTACTTCAAGACAGCGTGCCCACGGGACGAGATATTCAATCCGAACGAGCCGATCGACAGAGTTAAAGTTCTTAAATACAACCGCGATAACTATGGTGCGGTCGAGCGCTACATTGAACTGAAGGATAAAACTGCAGCAGATTGCAGAAACGATCCGCTGTTCTCGCAAATCCCAGTCCTTTCCGCCCGAAGAAAGCTGTCCGACTTGTTGAAACTCCCGTCCGGCAAGGACGAGGGCGCAGATGCAAAGTATGAGAGCCTGTGCACAGAGCTTATGGCGACACTCTTCTATCCCCACCTTGATTTCGCACAAGCTCAAAGTCGCACAGAATCAGGTCGCCATGTCCGCGATTTAATTTTCTACAATAATCGGAGCATTGACTTTCTCGACGAGATCTTTGTGGACTATGGCAATCGTCAACTGGTTTTTGAGATGAAGAATGTTGCGAAGATAGATTCAGATCACCTGAATCAGTTGAACCGATACCTTCAGGGTGGCATAGGAAACTTCGGCGTCTTTCTAACACGCCATCCTCTGCCTTCTGCGATGTACAAGAACACTGTTGATCTCTGGTCTTCTCAGCGCAAGTGCATGATTGCCGTCACTGACTCCGACATACAACTGATGGTCGATGTGTACGACAGTAAACAGCGGACGCCCATCGAAGTCCTGAAAAAGAAGTACGTCGAGTTCCGACGTAGTTGCCCATCGTGAAAGGATGACCTTGAATTCATCAGACGTAAATAGGTTCGAGAAGTTGGCGGGACAGGTTCTTGGTCTCTATGAGGAAATGTCAATCCTTTCCAAAAAGAGCCCCAACGACGCAGTAAACAAGTTCAAGCTGAAGTTCATCAACAACCAATTGAGCGAAAGCAACTCGCTTTTAGCCGTGCGCTACAGGCCTTTTGACGATTTTGAAGTCTTCTCAGAAGACGAGGTACCTCAAAATAGTGACGTTGTCTTCATTCTTTCTCAGTACCTGCAATGCATGGAGAAACTGCGGGGCGACTTCGTTGTCCTGCGAAATGGCACTTGGTACTGGCGCGTGGAGGGTGGAGTTGATGAAAAACTAGACGAGCATGGGTACACGCTGATTCGATCAACAAAACCAAAGTATTTGAAAGATTGATATGGCTCAGAATCAGGCAAAGACCACATCAAAGAAGGCATCGACGCATGACGTCATGACGCCGCTCCTCGCCGCGATGTTCGAAGAGTTCAAGGATCTCGCAAAGAAAAAGCCCGATGCTGCTGTGAGCAAGAGCAAGTTGGTCATCGCAAATCGCTTGCTGAACAGAATTCGAGAAGTCCTTGCAGATGAGGAATCCATCGAGTTCCTCGACTTGCTCAACGAGGATGATGTACCGCAAGCAAGCGACGTAACTTTGGTCTTTTCGCAGTACGTCGCGGCTATGCAGGCGTTTAAGGCAAATTACCACGGCTGGAATGGTGCCGAACATGCTTGGTTCTTGAAATAGCGCTGCGGTGACGCAAAACGCCCCGCTCTAGCGGAGAGCTAACAGCAGAACATCAAGCCCGGGCTTGTGATGTGCAGTACATTTTCTCCAGCCCGGGCCCGGCGTCCTGCTGTCTTCGCCCGCCTAGCTCAAACGTTAATCGTTACTCCAGGGGCTCTGTCGCAACTGCTGCCAAGTGACAAAATGTCGCCCCACACGCTACAAAAAAAATAGCTGCCTATGCTTACAGCATAAGCACTAAGGCGATATATCTCGGCAAAACACGCTAGCACCTCGCTGCGTTTTGCTTACGCTGGCCAATCCCCGCGCATAGATAATTCGCCGGCCTCCACCCACTAACTTGCCCATGTCCAACCTCATCGTCCACGGCGGTACGCCTTTGCGCGGCCGCATCACCCCATCCGCCAACAAGAACGCCGTGCTACCGGTGCTGTGCGCCACGCTATTGACCTACGAGCCGCTGCGGCTGCTGGGGGTACCGGACATCACCGATGTGCGCAAGATCCTGGACATCTTCCGCCTGCTGGGCAGCGAGGTGCAGATGGACTACGCCACCGGCACGCTGGAGCTGCACCACCGCGAGACCGTGTTCGACGCGGCGCGGCACCGGCTGCCGGAGGAGATGCGCTCGTCCATCATGCTGGTGCCGCCGCTGCTGGCGCGCTTTGGCGTGGCGCGGCTGGAGGACAACGTCAAGGGCTGCACCCTGGGCGTGCGCGAGATCGACCCGCACATCGATGTGTTTCGCCAGTTCGGCGGCCTGGTCGAGCGCAGCGAAGGCTCGCTGCTGGTGCGCTGCCGGGGACCGCTGACGCCCACCGACCACTGGCTGGACTACGCGTCCGTCACCACCACCGAGAACTTTGTGCTCTGCGCGGCCTCGGCCAGCGGTGTGTCCACGCTGACGAATGCCGCGTCGGAGCCGCATGTGCAGGAGTTCTGCCGCTTCATGCAGATGATTGGCGTGAAGATCGAGGGCATGGGCACCTCGCGCGTGACGGTGCACGGCGGCGGCACGCTGGGCGGCGGCGAGTACCGCTTTGACGAAGACTTCCACGAGATCACCACCTTTCTGGCGCTGGGCGCAATCACCGGCGGCGACGTGGTGGTGCGCAACAGCGCGCCCGAGAACTTTCCGCTGATCGACCGCACCTTTGCCAAGTTCGGCGTGCACATCACGCATGAAAACGGCTGGTCGCGCGCCGACTGCCCGGGCGCGCTAAAGGTGCAAACGCCGTTCACCAGCAACGTGCTAACCAAGGTGGAGGCCGCGCCCTGGCCCTACTTTCCGGTAGACCTGTTGCCGATCTTTGTCGCGCTCGGCGTGCAGGCCCAGGGCAATGCGATGTTCTGGAACAAGGTGTATGACGGCGCGATGGGCTGGACCACCGAGCTGTCAAAGTTTGGCGCCCATGTGTACCAGTCGGACCCGCACCGCATCGTCAGCTTTGGCGGCAGCCCGCTGACGCCGGCGGTGGTCGAGAGCCCCTACATCATCCGCGTGGCGATTGCGCTGTTCATGGTGGCCGCCAGCGTCAACGGCCGCTCGGAAATCCGCAACGCCACGCCGATCCGCCGCGCGCATCCGGGCTTTGTGGAAAACCTGCGCAGCCTGGGCGCACAGGTGGAGTGGACCAGCGAGGAGTAGGCTACTCGCTCCTTAATTTATAGCTGCCTGCGCAGGTAGTACCTGCGCCGACGGCCTGTTTCTATAAATCCAGTTTAAAGGTCAGCTTGGCGGTGCGCGGTGCACCTGCCGCCAAACGGGTGCCGCCCGCAGCCCAGTATTCCTTGTCGGCCACGTTATCTACATTCAGCTGCCAGGTGGTCTGGTAGCCGGCCAGGCGGGTGGCGTAGCGGACGCCCAGGCTGTACAGGGTGACGCCGCCCAGCCAGGCCTGGTTCAGGTCGTTCACCGGGCGGCGGCCGGTGTAGTAGGCGCCGCCGTTCACGGTCAGGCCGGGGACGCTGGCCAGCGCGTACGACAGAAAGGCGCTGCCGGTGTTCTTGGCGGTGTTTTCCGGGCTCTTGCCGTTGTAGTCGGCGTTGATGTTGGCGAACTCGGCGTCCAGCCATTGGGCGGAGGTTTGCCACGACAGCTGCTTTGTCAGCTGGCCCTGAGTGGATAGCTCCAGGCCTGTGTAGTTTTGCTTGCCGTCTGCCGTGTAGATGTTGCTGGTGGTGGTGTAGTAGCCGGGGCGGCTGATGTGGAACAGCGCGGTGGACAACAGCGTGCCGCCGGGCGTGCGCCAACGCATGCCCAGTTCTTTTTGCTTGCTGACGCCCGGTGCGAGACGCTCGCCCGCGTTGGCCGTGCCGGTGGGCGCGGTGTCGCCCTGCTCCAGGTCGTTGGCGAAGGAGGTGTAGAAGGACAGGTCGGGCGTCCACTTGTAGACCAGGGCGGCCATGGGTGTGGTCTTGCTGGCGTCGTAGTGGGCGCTGCCCTGGTCGCTCACGTAGTTGCTATGGCGCAGGCCCAGCATCAGCTGCCATTGGGTGGACAACTGCAGCTGGTCCAACGCGTAGAGGCCGGTGTCCACGGTGTCCAGCGCGGCGGTGGTCGGGGTGGCGGGTACCGCGCTATAGGTCACGGAGGTGATGGGCAGTGGGTTGTACAGGTTTTGTGAGGCGATGGTGTAGGTTTGCTGGTACACCGGGTCTTGGCTGTAGCGGGTGCGCGTGGCGCCCAGGGTCAGGCCGTGCTGTACGCCCAGGCCGGCAAAGCTGCCAAACAGCTCGGCGCGCAGCAGGTCCGAGCTGGCCTGCAGGTTCTGGATGTTGCCCTTGATGCTGCCCGCGCCCGAAGCCACGCCCGCGTTGTTGGCAAAGCTGAAGATGGCCAGTTGGCGGTCGCGCTCGACCTGGGACTGGCCGGCCTCCAGCGTCAGCCCCCAGTTGTCGCTCAAGGCGTAGTCGGCGCGGAGCTGGGCGTTGGTGGTTTCGGCCTCAAAAGTGGACCAGTTGGGGCCGACCAGCTTTTTGGCATCGACTGCGCTGGGCAGGGTGATGACGCCGTTCACCGCTTTGGGCAGCGCCACGCCCACCTGCTCGGTGGTCTTGCGGTGGTCGTATTCCAGGTCGGCGCGCAGGGTCAGGCGGCTGTTGACGCGCCAGTCAAAGGCTGCGGACGCAAAACCACGGTCGCCATTGCCCGCGCCATCCAGGTACGAGCCCAGGGAACCGCCGGCGGCGTTGACGCGCAGGCCGTACTGCTGGTCGTCACCAAAACGCCGGCCCAGGTCCACCGTGGACAGGGCCGTGCCGTACTGGTCCACCACCAGGCCCAACGATGTCACGGGCTGGGTGCCCGCGCGCTTGGTCACAAAGTTGACGATGCCGGCCGGCGCGGTGAAGCCGTAGTACAAAGCGGACGCGCCCTTCAGCACCTCGACGCGCTCCTTGTTCTCCATCGGAATCTGCGAGAAGTTCAGCAGCGGCATGGAGCCGTTCAGGCGGTAATTGGTGCGGTTCTCCACGCCTATGCCGCGGATCACCAGCTGGTCCCAGGTTTCGCCGCCGTTCTGCTGGCGGGTGACGCCGGCGGTGTTGCGTAGCGCGTCGTACACACCGGCCGCGCCCTGCTGGTCCAGCACCTCGCGGGTGACCACGTTGACGGTGGACGGCACGTCCATGATGTCCGAGCCACGGAAGCTGCCGGCCTCCACCGTCTCAGGCACAAAGCCTTGCGCCTTGGTGGCCCGCACGGTGACGGCGGACAGGCTGGGCGCGTCGGCTGTTGAGGTAGCTTGGGCATGGACGGCCTGGCTACCGTAGGCAATGGACAGAAGAAAGGGGAGATGGCGCAGTCGGAAAGGGCTTTGCATGGTGCGAGGAAAAGACAAGAAGTGGAAAACCAGAGTTGTCCACAATTGTAATAACGCAAATGCAAATAATTTGCATTAACTTTTAGAAAAGCACGCAGTCCACTTACAACAGCGCAGCTAGCGCCTGCACAAAACCTACTTTCCGTCTTTACTTGCTATGAAATAAAGAGCTTCTGGCGCAGTAGATATCTGCGCTGGAAGCCTATTTCCCCCGGTAAATCTTTATCCCTGGCAGCAGCTTGCAGCAGCTGCACGGTTAGACTGGACCCGCCATGTCGGCATGCCATTGGGAGTAGTTAATGGGCTTAATCTGGTTTCTAGTGGTCGGCATCGTCGCCGGCTGGTTGGCGGGCACTTTGGTCAAGGGCGGCGGCTTCGGTCTGATTGGTGACCTGGTGGTGGGCATCGTCGGCGCCTTTCTGGGCGGCTTCCTGTTCAACACATTCGGCGTTTCAATGGGCGGCGGCCTGCTGGGCAGCATCCTTGTGGCGACCATCGGTGCCGTGGTGCTGCTCTTCCTTATCCGCTTGATAAAGCGCGTTTAATTAGCTACCAAATACATAGCTGCCAGCGCAGATAAAACCTGCGCTGGCAGCTATTTTTACGTGAAGGCTGCTGACGATCAGCAGCAGCGCCCGATGCGCCCCTTGCCGCCGTAGCGGGCCTCCTGCCGTTCGCGGAAAAAGGCCTCGTAGCCCATCACCGGCTGGTCCGGGTGCTCGCGCTTCTGGTGGGCCACATAGGTGTCGTAGTTCGGCACGCCGACCATCAGCCGGGCCGTCTGGCCCAGGTAGCTGCCCACCGATTGGCCCAGGCTGGCGATCTCTTTCAGCATCGCAGCCTCAGGCCGTCAGCAAGGGGCCGCCGGCTTCCTGCACCGTGGGTCGGCTGGAACGCCGGGCCACCAGACAGGCGCGGATGCCGAAGACCAGCACGCTGATCACCACGAACATGAAGAACACACACAAGCCGGCGTCCAGGTAGTCGTTGAACACGATGCGCTGCATCTGGCCGAGTGCCTTGGCAGGCGCCAGCAGCTCGCCCTTGTCCAGGGCAGTCTGGTACTTGTTGGCGTGGGCCAGGAAGCCGATTTTCGGGTTCTCGTGGAACACCTTTTGCCAGCCGGCGGTCATGGTGCAGGCCAGCAGCCAGGCGGTGGGCAGCAGCGTCACCCAGGCGAAGCGCTCGCGCTTCATCTTGAACAGCACCACCGTGCCCAGGATCAGCGCCACGCTGGCCAGCATCTGGTTCGATATGCCAAACAGCGGCCACAGCGTGTTGATGCCGCCCAACGGATCGACCACGCCCTGGTACAAGAAGTAGCCCCAGGCGCTGACGCACAGGCCGGTGGCCAGGCCGTTGCTGATCCACGAGTCGGTCTTCTTCAGCGACGGCACAAAGGTGCCCAGCAAGTCCTGCAGCATGAAGCGGCCAGCGCGGGTGCCGGCATCCACCGCCGTCAGGATGAACAGGGCTTCAAACAGGATGGCGAAGTGGTACCAGAAACCCATCATGGCCTTGCCGCCCAGCATCTGCGAGAAGATGTGCGCCATGCCCACGGCCAGCGTGGGTGCGCCACCGGCGCGGGCGATGATGGTCTTCTCGCCCACGGCCTGCGCGGTCTGCAGCAGCATGTCGGGCGTCACCACAAAGCCCCATTGCGAGATCACTTGCGCGGCGCTTTCGGCCGTGGGGCCGAGCACGGCCAGCGGGCTGTTCATCGCGAAGTACACGCCGGGCTCGATGATGGACGCAGCCACCAGCGCCATGATGGCGACGAAGGACTCGACCAGCATCGCGCCGTAGCCGATGAAGCGGGCGTGGATTTCGTTTTCGATCAGCTTGGGCGTGGTACCCGACGAGATCAGCGCGTGGAAGCCCGACACGGCACCGCAGGCGATGGTGATGAACAAAAAGGGGAACAGGC
>JAPLPK010000063.1 GCA_026400275.1 Burkholderiales bacterium | reverse complement strand
GGGGTGGCTATGGGCTCGGATGCGGCAGGGGCCGCTGCTTCGGGGGCAGAGGCGGCGGGTTCGGGGAGCGGCGCTACCGGCGAGGCGTCGGCAACTGCCACGCTGTCCGCTGGTTCAGGGGCTGGTTCAGCGGCGCGTGGCGTTGGGCGCGGCTTGTGTGGTGCGGGCGGTTTAGCAACGGGCACCGGCGGTGCCGGTGGCGCAGGCACGGGCGCCGGGATGCTGCGCGTGTTCAGGGCGTGCACCGTCGTGGCGGCGGGGGCATTTACCTGCAGCACGGCGGGCAGCGTTTGCAGCACGGCCAGATGGGCCAGCACCACGGCGGCGCCGAGCACCAGCAGGCCCCGCAGCGGGACTGAAGAGGTTGCGGCGGAAGCCTTCGTTAAACTCATTTGACTATGCAACGCTTCTCCATCCCCTCCCGGCGGACACCGCCATGAAATTAGCCACCTACCAAGACGGTTCGCGCGACGGCCAGCTGGTGGTGGTGTCGCGCGACCTGGCGACGGCCCATTATGCGACCGGCATCGCCAGCCGCCTGCAGCAGGTGCTGGACGACTGGGGCTTTATGAGCCCGCAGCTGCAAGACCTGTACGACGCCCTCAACCAGGGCCGGGGCCGCCACAGCTTTCCGTTCGACGCGCGCCAGTGCATGGCACCTTTGCCGCGTGCCTACCAGTGGGCCGAGGCCCAGGCCTACCCCAGCTTGCTGCGCCCGCCCGAGTCCGATACCAGCCTGGTGATGGCCCCTGGTAGCGGCGACCATTTCCTGGGCGCCTGCGAACCGCTGCGCTGCGGCTCCGAAGCCCTGGGCGTGGACTTCTGCGCAGGTCTGGCCGCCATCACCGCCGACGTGCCCCAAGGCGCCAGCCCCGAGCAGGCGCTGGACGGCGTGCGCCTGCTGCTGCTGGCCAATAGCGTGCGTCTGCGCAGCGTGGAGGCGGCGGAACAGGCCAAGGGCGTAGGCTGGGTGCAGAGCGCGCCGGCCGTAGCCTTCAGCCCGGTCGCCATTACTTTGGACGAGCTGGGTGACAGCTGGGACAAGGGCCGCGTGCACCTGCCCCTGCACACCAGCTGGAACGGCCGCAAGGTTGGCATGTGCGACGCGGGGCCGGAGATGCAGTTCCATTTCGGCCAGCTGGTGGCCCATGTGTGCAGCACCCGTGCAGTGCGTGCCGGTAGCATCATCGGCAGCGGCCCGGTGGCGAATGCTGGCGTGGCGCAGAAGGCGCAGATGCAGTGGCCCAAGGGCTATCACAGCATTGCCGAAAAGCGCGCCATGGAAACCCAGGATGGGGGCACGCCCAGTACCGGCTATCTGCAGTACGGTGACACCGTACGCATCGAGATGATGGGCAAGGATGGCCACAGCCTGTTTGGCGCCATCGACCATGAACTGGCGCCCTGGTTGCGCTGAAGAATTTTCAAAGGATATGTTGATGCGAAATTTAATCGCTAAGAAATCGTTGGCGGGCCTGTGCTCCGCCGTGTTGGCCGCGCTGCTGGTATCGGCATGTGCCTCGTCCACCCCCGAGCCGGTCTGGCCGGACCAGGAGGCACGGCTGCAAGACCTGGGCATCACGGCGCAGGTGCAGCCCAAGGTGCCACCGCCGGAAAAAGACCTGGTGCGCGACCGCTCGCACAACAGCACGGTGGTGGTGCAGATGCTGGTGGACGCCTCGGGCAGCGTGCTGCGTTCGCGCGTGTCGCAGTCCAGCGCAAACCCGCTGCTGGACCAGGCCGCGTTGGACGCTGTGCAGGGCCTGCGCCTGAACCCCTATTACAGCCAGGGTAAGGCCCAGGCGGTGACGGTCAGCGTGCCGTTTACCTTCCCGTTCTACGACCGGCCTCGGTAAGCTGATTGCTATGGTTTGTGTAGCTTCTTGCGCAGTTATTACCTGCGCTGCAGGCCGTTTTGGCATAAATACTCCATAGCGTCACACAGGCTACACAGGGTTTTGTTGGAATCGCTGGCTGACCGCACCGACTGTGGCGCGGCGCTACCAGTGTGCCTCCACCATGCCAGCTTTTTACCGGGTCATCGCGGTGCAGTTTGTCTCCGCACTGGCCGACAACGCCCTGCTCATCGTGGCCATCGCCCGCATGCTGGAGCTGGCGGCAGAGGCCTGGACCGTGCCGCTGCTGAAGCTCAGCTTCACCCTGTGCTATGTGTTCCTGGCACCGTTTGTCGGTGCGCTGGCCGACACCTGGCCCAAGGGCCGGGTCATGGTGGCGGCGAATTTGCTGAAGGCCCTGGCCGCCGCCCTGCTGGTGGCGGGCTCCGACCCGATGCTGGCTTTGGCCCTGGCCGGTCTGGGTGCCGCCGTCTACGCGCCCGCCAAATACGGACTGATCACCGAGATGCTGCCGGCTGACCAGTTGGTGCGGGCCAACGGCTATATCGAAGGCAGCACAGTCTGCGCGGCCCTGCTGGGCACAGTGCTGGGTGGCGCGCTGGTCAGCCCGCAGCTGCGCAATCTGCTGCCGCCGGAGCTGGCGGTGGCCGTGGGGGCCACGCCCACCTCGCTGCATGCCGGCATGCTGGGTCTGTTGCTGCTGTACCTGCTGGCCGCGCTGCTGAATGCCGGTGTGCCGGACAGCGGCGTGCGCTATGCCCGGCATTCCTTCCACGCGGTGTACCTGGTGCGCCGCTTCTTCCGTGAAAACCTGACGCTGTGGCGCGATCCGCTGGGTGGCGTGTCCATGGCGGTGACCACGCTGCTCTGGGGCATTGGCGCCACCTTGCAGCTGGTGGTGCTGCGCTGGGCCGAGTCCGCGCTGGGCCTGGCGCTGAGCCAGGCGGCCTATCTGCAGGGTGTGACGGCAGTGGGCGTGATCGCCGGGGCCACGCTGGCCAGCCAAATGTTGCGCCTGGAGCAAGCCACCCGCGTGCTGCCCCTGGGCATCGCCATGGGCCTGCTGGTGCCTTGCATGGTGGGCGTGCACTCCCTGGGCTGGGCGGCGGGCCTGTTGATGCTGGTGGGTGGGCTGGCAGGCTTCTTCGTGGTGCCCATGAATGCCCTGCTGCAGCACCGAGGACAGCAGCTGCTGACGGCCGGGCGCTCTATCGCCGTACAGGGTTTTAACGAGAACGCCGGCATCCTGCTGATGCTGTCCCTATACGCGGCTGCTACTGCGCTGCGGCTGGAGCTGCACCAGCTGCTGTGGTGCTTTGGCCTGCTGGTGGCGAGCACCATGGCCTTGATCACGCTGCGCCACCACCGGGCGGGAGTGGCGAACGCGGCGGTGTCTTGAAACTGCCATAAAAGCATCATCAATCTGAAATTAGCAGTCCGTAGCCTCGGGCCTGTGAAAAACACCGAAGAGATCATCGTCGAATCGTTCGCTGCCCACCCGTCCAGTCTGCGGATTGCACTGGTGACAGAGACCTTCCCGCCCGAGGTCAACGGGGTCGCCATGACCCTGGGCCGCCTGGTGGAGGGGCTGTTGCAGCGTGGCCATGCGGTACAGATCGTGCGCCCGCGCCAGCCTGGCGCCGACGTCGGCAGTCCGCCGCGCGAGGGGCTGGACGAGGTGCTGTCGCCCGGCGTACCGATTCCCAGCTACGGCAACTTCCGCTTCGGCCTGCCGTCCAAGAACCGGCTGGTCAAGCTATGGCAGCAGATGCGGCCCGACGTGGTGCATGTGGCCACCGAAGGCCCGCTGGGCTGGTCGGCCGTGACAGCCGCGCGCAAGCTGCAGCTGCCGGTGACCAGCTCGTTCCATACCAATTTCCATAACTACTCCGGCCACTACGGCCTGGGTCTGTTGAAGACGCCCATAGACGCGTATTTGCGCAAGCTGCACAACCGCACCATGGCCACCTTGGTGCCCACGCCGGCCCTGGTGGCGGCGCTGCAGGCGCGCGGCTACCGCAATGTGTCGGTGCTATCGCGCGGCGTGGAGCTATCGCAGTTCAGCCCGGCCCGCCGCTCCAGCGCACTGCGCGCCAGCTGGGGCGTGGCCGAGGACGATCTGGTGGTGGTGCACGTGGGCCGCCTGGCCAAGGAAAAGAATGTGGGTTCGGTGATGCTGGCCTTTGCCGCCATCCAGGCCCGTGTACCCAATGCCAAGCTGGTGCTGGTGGGCGATGGCCCGCTGCGCAAGCTGCTGCAGGACAACTGCCCGCACGCCCATTTCGCCGGCCTGCGCCAGGGCGAAGACCTGGCTACCCATTACGCATCGGGCGACCTGTTCCTTTTCCCCAGCACCACCGAAACCTATGGCAATGTGGTGCCCGAGGCCCTGGCCAGCGGCGTGCCGGTGCTGGCCTACGACTACGCGGCGGCAGCCAATGTGGTGCGGCCCGGCCACAACGGCATGCTAGTGCCCCTGGGTGAAGAAATGCAGTTTGTGCAGGCCGCCGTGGCCATGGCCAGCGACCGACCCGCCTTGCAGGCCATGCGCCAACAGGCGGCGGCCAGCGTGGCCCACCTGGGCTGGGCTGCGGTGTACGACAGCTTTGTGGGCACGCTACGCACCGTGGTGCAGTGCCACGGAGGCCATTTCAGCCTCGCGCCGCACCTCCTGCCCAGCGCTACCAGCGTTACTGGCGTTCCCAGCGCATAAGGGCTTGGCCCATGCGGACAGCCGAGCCTTCGCGCAGACCTTCGCACAGCGTGAAGCCCTTGGGCGCCAGCACGATGATGGTGGAGCCGTGCTGAAACCAGCCCATCTCCTGCCCCTTGCGGAAGCTGGCGTTGCAGGGCAGGGTGGTCGGGCCTTTGTACTTCAGGTGCAGCAGCACATCCAGAAAATGCAGGCGGATGCTGGCCACCAGAATCGCCGCCACCGGCACCAGCGCAATCGGCTGGCCCCGGGCCGGGCCGTCGCCGGTGATGCGGGTCTTGAGGAAGGCGCGCTCGTTCTTGCAGAACAGCTTTTCGACCCGCTTCAAAGCGATCGGATTCACGTTCCAGGTATCGCCAGAGAAGTAGGTCACCTTCTCCACCGTGCAGTCCTGCGGTGCGTGGAAGCGGTGGTACATGCTGGAGGTGAGCCGCAGCGTGACGAAGTAGCCATCGCGCCATTCGCCACTGTGCGCTTCATCGCCCAGCAGGTCTTCCAGCGTGTACGGAAAGCCCTTGGCCTGGAACACCTGCGTGCCCTGGATGGGGCCAAAGGCGCCGACGATGCCGTCGCTGGGGCTGCTCATCACCGCAGGGTCCATGGCCAGCGGGCGCAGGCCGTCTTTCAGCTCGCGGGTAAAGCAGTCGTGCATGCTTTTGAACTGCGTTTTCTTCGCCTCCGACAGGTCCAGGTCGGAGAAGAACTTCCACACCGCAATCGATGCGTCGCGCACCAGCGGCTGCTCGATCTGGCTGAACCAGCCCATGGCCTGGGTCAGCCAGCGCCGGGGCAGGCGGTTGGTCAGCAAAAAGTTCAGGTCCTCTTGCTTCAGCAGTTGCTGGATGTGCTGGCGTATCTGCATGGTCAATCTCTTTTGAAAGGAAAAATGTTGTGAATGAAACTCTGGCTCTGTATGCCGCCGCAGGCGGTGCCCTGCTGTTTGGTGCGGCACGTGTGAAGACCCGGCTGGAGCTGTCGCTGGCCAAGCACCGCTCGCTCACCGGCCACCCGCGCATGGCGCGCCGCATGGCAGCCCAACTGCCCAGCTACCGCTACGACGAAACCCAGGCCTTTGGCCTGGACGGTGCGCCGCCCGATGTGGTGGGCCTGCGCAAGACCGCGCTGGCCCGGCTGGCCGCGCAATTCAGCGAGCGCTATGCCAAAAGCCTGGCGCTGACCCGCGCGGCCGAGGGTGATATTTCCGACATGCAATTCATCGCCGCCTACAAGCTGCCCTACCAGTTCCGTGAGCTGTTCGGCAAGGCGCTGAAGACCGGCTCCTTTGTGCAGTCCACCAGCGGCGTGACCCTGACCGATCTGGACGGCAATGTGTTCTACGACCTGACCGGGTCCTACGGCGTGAACCTGTTCGGAAACGACTACTACAAGGACAGCATCGCCCAAGGCAGTGCCCTGGTGGCAGAGCTGGGCCCGGTGCTGGGCTCCTACCACCCGGTGGTGGCCGACAACGCGCAGCGGCTCAAGTCCATCTCTGGCATGGACGAGGTGAGCTTCCACATGTCCGGCACCGAGGCGGTGATGCAGGCCGTACGCCTGGCACGCTACCACACGGGCCGCACGCACCTGCTGCGCTTTTGCGGCGCGTACCACGGATGGTGGGGCGATGTGCAGCCCGGCATCGGCAACCCCGTGACCGAGCGCGATACCTACACCCTGAAGGACATGGGCGAGGCGACCTTGAGCGTGCTGCGCAAGCGCAAGGACATTGCCTGCGTGCTGGTGAACCCGCTGCAAGCCCTGCATCCCAATATCGGCGCGCCCGGCGATTCGTCGTTGCTGGACAGCTCGCGCCAGGCGCATTACGACCGTGCCGCCTACACCCGCTGGCTGCAGCAGTTGCGCGAGATTTGTACCGAGAAAAACATTGCGCTGATCTTCGACGAGGTGTTCGTTGGCTTCCGCCTGGCACCCGGCGGCGCGCAGCAGTACTTTGGCGTGCAGGCCGATATGGTCACCTACGGCAAGACGCTGGGCGGCGGCCTGCCGGTGGGCGTGGTCTGCGGCAAGCATGCGTGGATGAAGCGCTTCCGAGAGGAGGCGCCGGCCGACATCTGCTTTGCGCGCGGCACCTTCAATGCCCACCCCTATGTGATGGGCGCGATGAATGTGTTTTTGCAAAGCCTGAACACAGCGCCCATCCAGGCCCTGTACGCCGGGCAGGACGCGCGCTGGGACCAACGTGCCGCTGTGTTGAACCAGCGCCTGCAGGCGGCCGGCGTACCGGTGCAAGTGGCAAATATGTCGTCCATCTGGACTGTGCTTTACACCCAGCCGGCCTGCTACAACTTTCTGTTTCAACATTATTTGCGGCTGGAAGGCCTGGCTTTGAGCTGGGTGGGCACGGGGCGTTTCATCTTCAGCCTGAACTACAGCGACGCCGACTTTGAAGCCGTGGCCCAGCGCTTTGTGCGCGCCGCCCAGGCCATGCAGGCCGATGGCTGGTGGTGGCATAACCCGGAGCTGACGAACAAGCTGATCAAGCGCCGGGTGTTGAAGGAGATGCTGATAAAACGCTGGAGTGGATTGAAATAACCCACCCGTTCGGGCTGAGCCTGTCGAAGCCTTTGCAGGCCCTTCGATAGGCTCAGGGCGAACGGTGGGTTTAGTGTGCCGCTTGGCGTGGTTCGATCAACTCGCCACGCATCAAGGCCAGCGGGGCTTTGTAGTACAGCGTGATGTCGTGGAAGGGGTCGGTCAGGATCTTGGTCATCCACACCAGGCCGGCTTCCACGTCCTTGATGAAGAACAGGTGCACAGTGCGGAACACCAGGCCGCCCACGCCCACGGCCAGCCAGACCAGGCCAGTGTTGCGCGCAAAGCTTTCCCAGCCGGTGTGCGGGTCCAGCAGGCCAAACAGGCTGGGCTGCCACACCAGCAGCAGCGGCGACGCAACCCAGATGGCCATCAGCACCACTTTGCGGCGCAGGTTGTAGCCCACTTTGATGTCTTCCTTGTGCTCATGCGTGGCCTGGTTCACCACGTCATAGCCCTTGGGCTCGAAGAAGAAGTGGCCGGCCTGGCGGCTGGTCATGGACACCAGCCAGGCCAGCAGTGCGGCCAGCGCCGGGTCTTTGAACAGCAGGGCGTAGGCGCAGACGAAGCTCACCGCGCTCACCAGGTGCAGCGACTGGTTGATGCGGCTGTGGTGGTAGTAGCGGTGGTCGTCCCAGCGCTGGATTTTGAGTTGCTCGAAAAAGTCAGACATGGTGGCTCCTTATGTGGGCGGTAAAAAACCGGGGTGACGAAACAGTGACAGGCGCTGTGACAGGCGGGTGAATTTGCTGGCGGACGCAGGTGGGTGTGGTGCTGTGCATGGCGCGTATCCGGCGTGATGAAGCGCTGCTTGCCTTAGCGCACCACTTCGGCGGGCTGGCTGGCCACGGCGGCTGCGGCCTTGGGGCGCGGCGCGGCGATGGCAGCGCTGGATGCAATTGGGGAGGCGTCCACCGGGTCCTGCCAATGCAGCACTTCCAGGCGCCCGTCCATGTGCTCCACCAGGGCGGTGCGGCTCTCTACCCAGTCGCCGTCGTTGCAGTACAGCGTGCCGTTGATGGTGCGCATCTCGGCGCGGTGGATATGGCCGCAGACCACGCCGTGGTGGCCGCGCTTGCGGGCCTCGGCGGCCACGGCGTCTTCAAAGTCGGTGACGTAGTTCAGCGCCGTCTTTACCTTGCCCTTCAGGTACGACGATAGCGACCAATAGGGCAGGCCCATGCGCGCGCGAAAGCTGTTCAGATGCCGGTTCAGCTTCAGCGTCAGCTCGTACAGGTTGTCGCCCAGATAGGCCAGCCATTTGGCGTACTGCACCACGGCGTCGAAGTGGTCGCCGTGCACCACCCACAGCTTGCGGCCATCGGTGGTGACGTGCACGGCCTCTTGCACCACCTCGATGCCGCCGAAGTGGTGGCCTACAAAGCCGCGTGCGAACTCATCGTGGTTGCCGGGCACAAAGATTACGCGGCAGCCTTTGCGGGCGCGGCGCAGCAGCTTTTGCACCACGTCGTTGTGGGCCTGCGGCCAGTACCAGCGCCGGCGCAGCTGCCAACCGTCGATGATGTCGCCCACCAGGTACAGGTAGTCGCTGGGGTGCGCTTTCAAAAAGCGCAACAGCGGCTCGGCCTGGCAGCCGGGTGTACCCAGGTGCAGGTCCGAGATGAAGATGCAGCGGTAGCGCTGGCCATGGCCGATGTCGTCGTCATGGTCGTGCTCTGTGCTGCCGGGCTTGGGCTGCAGGGCCGCCAGCCAGGGCGCCGTGCCTGCACGGCCTGCGTCAAACTGCTGCAGCATCGGCGCTCCTGCGGCACAGGATGGGCGTCAAATCGGGCATGGCGGCTCCTTGTCAAAGCGATGTCCCGCCAGTGTGTCGCGCTGATGTGACGGCTCCACGGCATTGCTGTGTCATTTGCATGACACTGCGCGCGCAGGGGGCTTACGCGATGCGCGTGATGGTCAGCCGCACGCTGCCGTGGTTGTTGCCATACAGGCTCCATACGTCGTTGGCAAAGCAGAACAGGTAGCCGGGGTTTTGCACCTGGAAGGCGTTGTGTTCATGCGCGGGCAAGTCCAGGTACTCGTGCGGGCTGGGGCTGCCGTCGTTGGGCACGATGGCGTCCACGCCGGAGTCGTTGGCGATGGCGCCCACCAGCGTGAACCAGCCGTAGCTCTCCACCCGTTGGCTCAGCCAGAAATCGGTGGACGGATTCTTGCTGGCCTTCTTCACCAGGTCTTCTATGTGGCCCAGGGCCGAGCCGCCCAGGCGGATGATGTCGCCGGCCGTGAAGTTGCCGTCTTCGGTGCCACGCCAGTCGCAAGCGTCGTTGGCATCCAGCCATTCACCGCTGGCGCTGAAGCGGTATTTTTCACCCGCCGCCAGGTACACGCCGCTGGCGTTCCACTGGGTGTCGGCGTGCACGTCCAGCGTGTGGCTTTGGCCGGGTGCTAGCCGGGTGGTGGGGTGGTAGGCGGGGTAGGCGATGGGCGACGCAGCCTGGCGCGCCAGCACGCTGGGGTGGAACAGCGCCTGGTTGGCTGGCACCATCGCCTCCAGTTTGCGTGGGCGCGAGCGCAGCTTGGCAAATGCACCTTTGTAGGAGTTGTGCAGCACGCCCAGCGGGTTGGGTTTGAGTATGTCTTGCACCCCGGGGCGGAAGGTAATGCCGGCGGCCTGGGCCTCTTGCATCATCCATTGCAGTGCGCTGTCGGAGAGATCTGTGTTGGCATAGCCGCCGCCCACATTGCAGTGCACGCCGGGAAACCACAACTCCTTTGCGTCCGGGTGCTCGCTGGCATTGGCCCAGCGCGTGACGGTGAAGCTGGCGCGAATTTCGTCGATGGCCATGGCATGGCGTGCGGTGCGCACATGGGCGCCCAGCCGGGTATCGTGGAAGCGCCATTTTTCGGCGTTGTCAAACAGGTTCAGTAGCTCCAGGTCGTCTGGTACGCCTAAAGCGCCCACCGTGTCCCACACGCCGATGAAGCGTATTGGCGTGGCGTCCAGGCCGTGGAAGAAGTTCCAGCCAGCGGCCCAGCGGCGGTCGTCCAGTGTGCGTTTTTCGTACTGCTGGTAGGCCGCGTAGGCTGCGTCCACGCGGGCCCAGGCGTCCTTGGGCGGCAGGCTGCGTAGATCCAGCAGACCCCGGCCCAGCAGACCGCCCAGGCTGCGTGCTGTGAAGGCACCCCGGCTGAAGCCGAAGATGTAGATCTCGTCGCCTGGTTCGTACTGCGTGGCCAGCCAGTGGTAGGCGCTGCAGATGTGCTTGCTGATGCCCGCGCCCACGGCGCCGCCGGCGGCCGTCTCCAGCAGATGGGTCTTGGCGCCCACGCCGGGGTGGTAGTAGGAGACTTGTTCCACCCCGTCGCTGCTGTGCAATGCCAGGGCGTTGTGCAGCTTGACCACATTGGTCGGTGCAAGCACACCGTTGTCTTCCTGGTCGGGGGCGTTCCAGGTACCGTCGTTGGAAATGATGAGTCGCTTCATAGTGCTGCGGTGGTGGTGCGGGCGGGGCCGCAGGTTGGGCGTGAAAGAAGGCCATTCTTATTCTGTGCAGGCTTTCGGCAAATAGCAATCTGCGTCGGCACGCGCTGCGGCGCGGTAGATAATTGCCACATGTTCTTCCTGCGCCACACACACGCCATTGCCCGCTGGGCGCTGCTGTGCTTTGTGTTGTCGCTGGGTGTGGCCATTGCCTCGCCGCTGGTCAACCACCAGTCGCTGGAGCTGGTCTGCTCCAGCGTGGGTAGCGTCAAGCTGCTGGTCAAGTCGGCCGACGGCAGCAGCCAGGTGGTAAGCCAGATGGGCGACTGCCCGCTGTGCATCACCGGTGGTGGCCTGCCACCGCCCGAGGTGCAGCTGCGTGTGGCGCCCGCCCAGCCGCTGGCCTATGCGCTGCGCAGCATCCCCGCCGCGCGCCTGGCCTGGCTGACCGCTGCGCCCCTGCCCGCACGCGGGCCCCCGACCTTCCTCTGACTATCAAATGTGTAGCTGCCAGCGCAGGTTGTATCTGCGCTGGAGGCTTGTTTCGTCTTGATCCAGAGGTTGTTCCATGTCTTTTTCTTTTGCTCTTAAATTCGTAGCTGCTTGCGCAGTATCTGTGTGCGCCAGCAGCACTTTTGCCCATATTGTTCTGGCCGAGCCCGCCGCCCTGGGCAGCACCGGCTACAACGCGGCCCTGCGCGTGGGCCACGGCTGCAACGGCACTGCCACCACGGCCATCCGCGTCACCGTGCCGGCCGGCTTCCAGGGCGCCAAGCCCATGCCCAAGGCGGGCTGGGTGTTGTCCACGGTGGTTGGAAAGCTGGACAAGCCGTTTGACGACCACGGCAAGCAGATTACCGAAGGTGTGACCAGCATCACCTGGACCGCATCCCCCGGCAACGCGCTGCCCGATGCCTACTTCGACGAATTCGTGCTGCGTGGCAGCCTGCCGGCTACCGGTGGTGAGGGCGGCGCGATGTGGTTCAAAGTGCTGCAAACCTGCGAACAAGGCAGCACCGACTGGGCCGAGATTCCGGCCCCCGGCAAATCTGCGCATGACCTGAAATCGCCCGCTGCCAAGCTGGAAATCATCCCGTCCGACCACGTCGGCGGCCACCAACATTGAGGCTTTGATTACTATGAAATTTATAGCTATTGCCGCAGCTATTCTCTGCGCTAGCGGGCTTTTTTATCAAAATGCGTATGCCCAAAACGTAGTGGTCAAGGACGCCTGGGTCCGCACCAGCGTACAGGGTCAAAAGGCCTCTGGCGCCTTTATGACCCTGACCGCCAAGGAAAACACCAAGCTGGTGGCCGTGTCCACCCCCGTGGCCGGCCTGGCCGAGGTGCACGAGATGAAGATGGACGGCGACGTGATGCGCATGCGCGCGGTGCAGGGTGGCCTGGACTTGCCCGCTGGCAAGCCCGTGGCACTGAGCCCCGGCGGCTACCACGTCATGCTGATGGACCTGAAAGCAGCCCTGCCCAAGGACAGCACCATCCCCCTGACCCTGACCTTCAAGGACGCCAAGGGTGTGGAAAGCAAGCTGGACCTGAAGCTGCCCGTCGCCACGGTAGCCCCTGGGGCCAGCAGCGCAGGTGCCGGGCACGGCGCGCACGCGGACCACGTCCACTAAGGCGCGTCGGTCTTTCCGGTCCCTATTCAGCCCCCGGTTGCCGGGGCTGCCGCAGGGCTGACGCCCTGTTGATCTGAATGTCCCGCGCCGACAGGCGCATCTGTAGCTGTATGCCCCCCATTTTGGGGGCGCATGGGGCTGCGCAATCTATTTTCAAACTATGACTTCCGCGACTGCAATGGCGCCTGCGCGCGCCACGGGTACGTCCCGTTTTTACGCCACGGCCTGGCGTTGGCACTTCTACACCGGTCTGTTCGTTGTGCCGTTTTTGGTGGTGCTGGCGGTGACCGGCCTGGTGATGGTGTACTTCACCGGCTTTCAAACCCGGCTTGGCCCGACGGTGCATGTTGCGCGCCAGGGCCAGACACAGCCCGTGACGGCCCAGTTCAAGACCGTACTGGCGCAGCTCCCCGCCGCCCAGCTGCGCGAGTACATCGCCCCCAAGGCGCCAGACCGTGCCAGCTGGTTCCTGATGGCGCACGACGGTGTCACCGATGCCGTGGCCGTGAACCCCTACACGGCCGAGGTGCTCAAGGTGGTGAACAAGGACAGCACCGTATTTGCCTGGGCCCGGCAGATCCACGCCAAGCTGCTGCTGGGCGCGGTCGGCGGCTACCTGATGGAAGTGGCCGCAGGTTTGGGCATTGTGATGGTCATCACCGGCCTTTATTTGTTTTGGCCGCGCCAGTTGAACCAGTGGTCCGAAGTGCTGCTGCCCGATTGGCGGGCCACTGGCCGCAAGTGGTGGAAGTCTTTGCACTCCAGCCTGGGCATTTGGTTGGGCGTGGTGTTGTTCCTATTCCTGCTCAGCGGCATGTCGTGGACCAGCGTATGGGGTGCGAAGTATGTGCAGCCCTGGAGCACATTCCCGGCCAGCAAGTGGGACGCTGTTCCGACATCGGACGCCACCCATGCTGCGCTCGACAGTGGTGGCATACGCGGTGCGCCCTGGGGGCTGGAGCAAACGCCGCTGCCGGTATCCGGCTCGCAGCTCGGCACGCCGGGCATCCTGGCCGGTGAAGCCGTCAACCTGGATGGCGTGGCCGCGCTGGCCCAGCGCCTGGGGTTCGCTGGGCAGTACCACATCAACGTGCCGCAGGACGCCATGGGCGTGTACTCCATCTCGGCCGACACCATGAACGGCGATATGGGCAACCCCTTCCAAGACCGCTTTGTGCACGTAGACCGTTACACCGGCCGCATCCTGGCCGAGGCCGCCTATGCCGACTATTCACCCGTGGCTAAGGCCATGGCCGTTGGCATTGCCTTGCACCAGGGCGATGTGGGGCTGTGGAGCGCCTGGGCCAATGTGCTGTTTTGCCTGGCCGTGGTGCTGCTGTGCGTCAGCGGCGTGGTGATGTGGTGGCTGCGGCGCCCCAAGGGCAGCGGCCGTTTGGCGGCACCCAGCGTGCCCGCCCAGGCCCCGCTGTGGAAGGGCGGCGCAGTGGTGATGCTGCTGACCGCGCTGGCATTCCCCTTGGCCGGTGGCGTACTGCTGGCGGTGCTGCTGCTGGACTGGCTGCTGATCTCCCGCTTCTCGGCGCTGAGAACCGTACTGTCTTGATGCCATGCACCTGGCGACAGTTCAAACATTCCACGGAAGCAATCACGGTGGTGCTCTTTCTGCGCCGAGAAGGTCATCGCTTTAATCGATAAATGCCAAATGCCCCGCCTAAAATGCCGTCGTTGGTGCTCGCGGCGTGGTTCACATGCCGCAGTTCAACGGGAAGCAGGAGTGTGATGGGGCAACAACCCATCGCGCCACCTGCGCTGCCCCCGCAACGGTCAATTGGATGGATGGAGCTGTGTCTCCATTCCGCTTTCATCAACCAGCCACTGAGCGCCCTGAACAAGCGCTTGGGAAGGCGATGGAAGTTGTGCCATCAGCCCGGATACCGGCCAACAAGGTGCGTTGCATGCATGTGCGGCGTTGACGTTCATGCCCTGGCGGGGAAGCCAGGGAGAACTCTTATCGGGTCCTTGATTCCATGAAAACTCTTTCATTGACCATCTCTGGATGGCGAAACCACGTCTGGGTGCAACGCATGTACCTTTCAAACCGCGCACCATTCTTTCAACCTGCGTTACCACTTGAGGAAATACACCATGCACATTGAACCCGGACTTGTTGACGGCAGCAAAATCATTCTGAGCTACGCGACAGCGCTGGCGGCCCTTGGCTACAGCGCCAAACTCGCGGTAGATGCCGTGAAGAAGGATGGCATGCTGGCCTTGCTGCTGCGCTCTGCCATCACCACCGCCCTCGTGTTCAGCTTTTTTGAACTGCTGCCCCACCATCCCGTGGGTGTGTCCGAGGTGCACCTGATTCTGGGTACGACCCTGATGCTGATTTTTGGTGTGGCACCCGCAGCCATCGGCTTGGCCGTAGGCTTGTTGGTCCAGGGCCTGTTTTTCGAATGGCAAGACGTGGCCCAGTACGGAATGAACGTCACGACCTTGCTGGTGCCTTTGTTTGCCACTTCTGCGTTGGCGCGCCGCATCATCCCGGACACCGTGGCCTATGTGGACATTGGCTACCAGCAGGCGTTCAAGCTGTCGGTGGCATACCAAGGTGGCATCGTGGTTTGGGTCGGCTTCTGGGCTTTGTATGGCCGAGGCGTCGGAGTTGAAAACCTGGGCCAGATCGCCAGCTTTGGCGCTGCCTACATGACGGTCGTGCTGGTAGAGCCTCTGGTCGACCTGGGCGTGCTGGCTGCTGCCAAGGCCTGGCGCCGACTGCAAGGCACAGCCTTGGTCGAGCAGCGTTTGTACAGCGCCGTGTGAGGTTTGCCTCTGGTGGACTAGCCATCTCTTCTGGTGTTGGTTGGGGTAAGCTGTGCAGGCAACACCCAAGGAGACACCATGAGCGATACATCCGCCTTTGATTTCAGCAAATTCGTGCCCGGTTTTGACTTCCTGAAGAACCTGGGCAAGGGGGCGGCTGGCGCTGCCCCGGCGTCGCCACTCGGCGGTTGGGTGGCGCCCACCATCAATGTGGAAGAGCTGGAAAAGCGCATCACCGAGCTGAAGGCGGTGCAGTTCTGGCTGGACCAGAATGCGGTGGCGCTGAAAGCCACCATCCAGGCGCTGGAGGTGCAAAAAATGACCCTGGCCACACTCAAGGGCATGAACTTCAGCATGGCCGACCTGGCGGATGCCTTCAAGCTCAAACCCACCCCCGCGCCCGAGGCAGCACCCGAGCCTGAACCGGAACCCACGCCTCCACCCCAGGCCGCAGCACCTGAGCCCCAAGCCGAGCCCGCAGCCCCGCTGCCCGGCGTGGTGGACCCACTGAAATGGTGGGGCTCGCTCACCGAACAGTTCCAGCACATTGCCGGCGCTGCGTTGAAAGATGCTGGCACCCAGGCTGCGCTGGAAAAGAGCAAGGACCTGGCCAGCAACTTTGCGGCCGAGGCGCTGAAAAGTGTGGGCGAGTTCGCCAAGGCCGCCACCCCCAAGGCCAAGCCAGCAGCCGAACCCCAAGCTGCCCCGGCCAAGGCCGCAGCCAAGAAGACGCCCGCCAAAAAAGCCCCTGCTAAAAAAGCTGTTCCCAAAAAGCGCGTAATCTGAGGCTTTATTTTTTCGGACGCTAGGCCCATGCCTGCCCTCAAACTTTTCCCCCATGGCCATGCCACGCACCCCCAGTGGCGCATGGCAGCCGGCCTGGTGCTGGCCCAGCTGCGTGCGCAGATGGCGCTGCCCGATTACGCCAACGCGCCCAGCCTGGGCCTGCTCTACATCACCGACCATTACGCTGGCGATGCGCAGGACATCCTGGACCACCTGAGCGGCGAGCTGCCCGAGGTGACCGATTGGTCCGGCACCGTGGGCATAGGCATTGCCGCCAACAATGTCGAGTACTTTGACGAGCCCGCGCTCAGCGTCATGCTGTGCGACCTGCCGGCCGACCAGTACCGCGTGTTCTCCGGCGTGGCGCCGCTGGGTCTGGGCTTTGAGGCGCATACCGCCCTGGTCCACGCCGACGCGAACACCCACGACCTGACCGAGCTGGTGGCCGAGATGGCCCAGCGCACCGAGACTGGCTACCTGTTCGGCGGCCTGGCCTCCAGCCGCACCCGCTCGGTACAGTTTGCCGTGGGTGGCAACGGCAATATCAAAGGCCATGGCGCGGCTGGTGGCGTGTTCAGCGGCGGTCTTAGCGGCGTGGCCTTTGCCGATGGCGTGCACCTGGTGTCGCGCATCACCCAGGGCTGCCAGCCCATCAGCGCCAACCGTACGGTCACGGCCTCGGACGGCAATCTGGTGTTGGAACTGGACGGCCAGCCCGCGCTGACCGTGCTACTGCACGACCTGGGCGTGAACCTGGCCCAGCCGCAAGAGGCCTTGGCCAAGGTGCGCAACACCCTGGTCGGGCTGACGCGCTCGCCCGCCGGTGATGCCGTGCTGCGCACCGCGCATTTCGGCAGCGACGTGGTGGTGCGCCACATCATCGGCCTGGACCCCGCGCGCGAAGGCATTGCCATTGCCGACACGGTCGATGTCGGCACCCGGTTGGCCTTTTGCCAGCGCAATATGCAGGCCGCGCGCTCCGACCTGGTGCGCATTTGCGCCGAAATCCGTGAAGAGCTGGAGCCCGAGGAGCTGTCGGTAGAGATCGCCGCTGCACTCGCCGTCCCCGAGGCCGAATCCGCCCCACACCCGGCACGGCGCATTGCGGGGGCTGTGTACGTCAGCTGCACCGGCCGTGGCGGCATCCATTTCGGCGGCCCCAGCGCCGAGCTGCAGATCGTGCGCCGCGCGCTGGGCGATGTGCCCCTGGTGGGCTTCTTCGCCGCCGGCGAAATCGCCCGGCAGAACCTGTATGGGTATACCGGGGTGCTGACGGTGTTTACGGACAGCGTTTCGGACTAGGCAACTCGTTCGCCCTGAGCTTGTCGAAGGGCCCTTCGACAAGCTCAGGGCGAACGGTTGATGGGCTTTGAACCGCAGCGTTTCAGCGCCTCAATGCGGTAAACGCCGCAAACTCCCAACGCCGCATGCCCAGCAGCAGGGTGTAGCCCTCCAGCGCGGCTTCGGGCAGCTTCTGGTCGGCCAGGTGCTGTTGCGCAAAGTCCTGCGCCACGCGCTGCAGCCGCTCCAGAAACAGCGGCGCCAGGCTGCGGCTGACGCTGCCGTGCACCAGCAGCAGGCCCTCGCCGGGGCCGTCAAAACCGCCGTTGTAGTAGTCCAGCAGCACGTCCTCGCGGAAGAACTGCATCACCGGCCCGTGCGGCAGCCAGCGGAAGGTCTTGGCCAGCTTCAGGCGGTAGCGGTTCAGCGGGCGCAGCTCGATGATGCCGATGCGGTCCAGCTGGGCCAGGCAGCGTATGCACTCGGCCTCGCTCAGGCGGTAGCTGGCCACGATCTGCTCCAGCGTCCACTGGCTCAACACGCAGATCGCCACCAGCAGCAGCTTCTTGTCGGCCACCACGGCACGCTCCTGCTCCTGCGTCAGCCCGACCAGCAGCGGCTGGGCATCGGCCACGCGACGCGCCAGCTCGGCAAAGTCCAGTTTCAGCGCACGGCAGATGGCGTCCACGCGCGAGAGCGGCATGTCGCCCTTGGCCAGCATGCGCTTCACACTGGACTCGGCCACGCCCAGCTGCACGGCCAGGTCGGCATAGGTCATGTGCGCGGCTTTGAGTTCCTTTTTCAGGGCGGTAACGAGGTCGGCGGTGGTGCTCATAGGTATCGATTATTGATACCTTTTGGGGCGCTGGGTCAGTCCAGTTCGAAATGCTGCCGCCGCCGTGGTAGGTGTGTCACATACTGACGCCACCATCAGGGCACACGCAATTTGGCAAGTGCCATGGTGCTTGCGCTGGTCTTGAAGTAGCTATATTTTTAATAGCTTTACCCGCACATAGAATGTGCGCCACAGCCATATTGGGTTTATAAAAATGACGACACAGACAGCCGATGTTCCTGCCGATCAAGCACCCGTTCAAGCGCACCCGAACCAGTTCGCTCTGTTGAAGCAGCGCCGCTTCGCGCCGTTCTTCTGGACCCAGTTTTCCGGCGCGGCGAACGACAACCTGTTCAAGTTCTCGTTCACGGTGATGGTGACCTACCAGCTCAGCGTGAGCTGGCTGCCGCCGGCGATGGCCGGGCTGGTGATCGGGGCGCTGTTCATCTTGCCGTTTTTGTTGTTCTCGGCCACCAGTGGCCAGCTGACCGACAAGTTCCCCAAGACGGCCATGATCCGCGCGGTGAAGAACCTGGAGATCGCCATCATGCTGCTGGCGGCCTATGGCTTCTTCACCAGCAATGTGGCGGTGCAGGTGCCGGTG
>JAPLPK010000121.1 GCA_026400275.1 Burkholderiales bacterium | reverse complement strand
TTTGGCGGTGTGCTGGCTGTCGTGCAGCGTGAATTGGTGGAAAACAAGCGATGGCTTACGCGTGAGGAGTTCGTTGAAGACTGGGCTGTGGCGCAGATCATGCCCGGCCCCAACGTGGTCAATTTGTCCATCATGATTGGCGACCGCCACTTCGGCCTGCGTGGCGCCATGGCGGCGTTGGCCGGCATGCTGACGATGCCGCTGCTAGCGGTGCTGGCACTTGCCCTGGTATATACCCAGTACGCGCATTACCCCCAGGTAGTGGGAGCGCTTCGCGGCATGGGTGCGGTGGCAGCGGGTTTGATCACGGCGGCCGGTCTGCGCCTACTTCCTGCGTTGCGACGGCATGCGCTGGGTATCCCGGTGTGCACAGCCCTGGCCGTAGCATGCTTCATCGCGGTGGGCCTGATGCGCTTCCCGCTCGCCTACGCGCTGCCCAGCCTGGGTGGCTTGGCCTACCTGCTGACCTACCGCAAGCTCAAGCCATGAACACCTTGCACGCAATCAGCATGCAGGCCCAGGATTGGCTAAACCTGTTCCTGCATTTCGTATCACTGTCCTTGCTGGCGGTGGGCGGCGCCATCACGACCGTACCGGATATGCACCGCTACCTTGTCGACCAGCAAAACTGGTTGACCAATGAACAATTCAACACCGCCATTGCCATCGCCCAGGCCGCGCCTGGGCCCAATGTGCTGTTCGTCGCCCTGTTCGGCTGGAACGTGGGCTTGAACGCCGGCGGCGGCTGGAGTGCGCTGCTGGGCATGACCTGCACCATGCTGGGCCTGCTGCTACCCAGCACCATACTCACCAGCGTATCCACCCGCTGGGGCCACCGTAACCGCGAATTGCGTGCGGTGCGCGCCTTCAAACAAGGCATGGCGCCCATCGTGATTGCGTTGATGGTGGCCACAGGCTGGGTGCTTTCATCGGCACAGCACGGCCCGCGTGGGGACTGGAATCTGTGGCTGCTGACTGCCGTGTCGGCAATCATCATGTGGCGCACCCGACTGCATCTTTTGTGGTTGCTGGGCGTAGGCGCCATCCTGGGAGCTTCGGGCTGGGTTTGAACAGGGTAAAGGGCCCGGGTTGTTAACTGCCGAAAAATTAGGCACCGCAATGTTTACCCTTTAAAAACAAGGGTTTACCCCAGTAATACAGCATTCATTCAGAGTTATCCCCAAAGTTATCCAGTGCCAACGGGGAGAACTTGCCATATTCCATAAACAAGCCTGAATTGCTATTTATTCAATAGCACCCTGCGCAGGTATTTTCTGCGCTAGAACCTTATTTCACTCTTAACTTCTGGCAGGAGTCGGGCCTGATACGGCCGGCCACCAGGTGGCCCGCACAGCACTGCCAGGCGCGCGCGCCAGCCCTGGGCTCGCCGCAAGGCCCGTCCCAGCTGCCACCAACCATGCAGGGCCAACCGAAAAGGGTTGTAAGTAAGCACCGGTTCAACCAGGCCGTATCGGATGGGAATATCCGCCCGCTCCTCCACAAAGGTACCGAACAAGCGGTCGAACACAATCAGCACGCCGCCGTAATTGCAGTCCAGGTATTCGGCATTGCTGCCATGGTGTACGCGGTGGTGCGACGGCGTGTTGAACACCCACTCCAGCGCGCCCAACTTGGGAATCCAGGTGGCGTGTAGCCAGAACTGGTACAGCAGATTCGCCGCTAGCACGCCCGCCACGGCCATCGGTGGAAAGCCCAGCCACACCAACGGCACAAAAAACAAACCAGTGCCGGTAAGCTTGCCCGTCCAACCCAATCGCAATGCCGCAGCCAGGGTCAACTGCTGGGGCGAATGGTGTACGCAGTGCGTGGCCCAGAACCAGCCCACGCGGTGTGCCGCGCGGTGGTACCAGTAGTAAAAAAACTCTTGCGCCAAAAACAGGCCGCCCACCGCCGCCACACTGGACAAACCTATATCCCCCAGGCGGTGCATGTAGGCCCACGCAAACACAGGCGCGGCCAAAGACAGACCCAACGCGTCGACCAGCCTGCGCCCCAACATATCGGCCACCGATGTGGCGTAGGCCCGCCAGTCGTAGGGCTGGTGACGCATGAAGCATTGCACCAGGCCTTCCAGGGTAGCAGCCAGCCAGACCAACCCCAGCAGCCACAGCAACCAGGGCAGGTATTCCGGCGCCTTGCTGAACGGCTCCAGCATCTCAGCGGCCCGCCACAGGCTGCATGGCACTCACCCAAACTAAGGTGGCCAGTACATTGCAACACATTCCGGTTCGCATACGCTGCTCCTGGGATCTTATGGATGAAGGCGGCTGGCGGCTTAACGCGCCACAGCCACGGTGCCGGTCAGCCCATTCGGGCCGGTCACCGTGGATTGTGAACCGGCGCAGCTGCGCATCATTACCCGGCTGGCGGCTTTTTCATTCGGCCCATCCAATTAGCCGTGGCAGCGGCTCCTTCATCTGCTCTACTTCCCACCGCTTTTGCTCTGCGGTGCGTCTCATCTGCTTCATCATCTGCCTTTTGTGCGCAGCCCTACTTTGCTACTAAATTCTGAGGCGACAACTATCGTGACATGAAGGGAATGGAAAGATACGCTATTGATCAGGCTGTACGTCTTCGCACGGCTCCTGATGCAATCAATAGGATGGGGGTCATAAAACACGCTGAGTCTCCTGCTTATTCTTGTATTGCCCACCACCTGCGGCAACCATTTTTTATGCTGAGCCCCACATCTTCTTTAATGGATGTTAGTGACACGCATATTTAAAATGTAAAGAATAACTGACTGCTCGCAGCTTCAGCCCCTTTTCAGCTAGGGGCAAGCCCGCAGTCGGGCGCAGAATGACACGCTTTTGTGCGGTATCTCGCCCGTTTGGGCTACAAGCGCTGGCGCAAGGCCTCGTAAAGGCAGACGCCGCTGGCCACCGACACATTCAGGCTTTCTACCGCGCCCGCCATGGGGATGCCGACCAACTCATCGCAGGTCTTGCGCGTCAGCTGGCGCATGCCGTCGCCTTCGTTGCCCAGCACCAAAGCCACCGGGCCCTTCAGGTCCACCTGGTACAAAGTCTTGGGCGCGTTGTCGCTGGTGCCTATGCACCAGATGCTGCGCTCTTTCAGCTCACCCAAAGTGCGCGCCAGGTTGGTCACCATGAAGTAAGGCACGGTCTCGGCTGCACCGCTGGCCACCTTGGCTACCGTGGCGTTGATGCCGGCGGCGTGGTCCTTGGGAGCGATAACGGCATGGGCACCGGCGCCGTCGGCCACGCGCAGGCAAGCACCCAGGTTGTGCGGATCGGTCACGCCGTCCAGCACCAGCAGCAGTGCGGGTTCAGTCAGGCTGTCGAGCAGGTCGTCCAGCGAATGCACCTGCGGAATATGCTCCACGCGAGCCGCCACACCCTGGTGGCCGTGGCTGCCACAGAGCTTGGCCAGGCGCAGGCTATCGCCTTCAATCAGGCGAGCACCAGCTTCATTGGCCTTTTCCAGGAACTGGCGCATGCGCGCGTCACGCCGGGTGGGCTCGTAGTAAATCTCGATGATGGACTGGGGTGCGGTTTTCAGGCGCACGCCAACGGCGTGAAAGCCGAAAAGAACTTTGGGAGAAGACATGAGGAGATTGCTACGTTATTTATAGCTGCCAGCGCAGGTGAATTCTGCGCCAGCAGCAGTTTTTTCTTAAAACTTCTACAGGTTCAGCGTGGCTTGCGCGCCACCTTGCGAACCGGCGCCTTGCCAGATCCGTTGTCGCGCGGCGGCAGGCCAGTGTGCTGCGTCAGCAACCGGCCCTTGGTCACCGGCGAGGACTTGGTCACCACAGTCGAATTCTTCTTGCGCGCGCTCTCATAGCCGCCATCGGTCATGGGCTGATAGGTCGGAATCAGATGGTGCTTGCCGTTTCCGATCAGGTCGGCGCGGCCCATGGCCTTCAGCGCATCGCGCAGCAGCGGCCAGTTGTTGGCATCGTGGTAACGCAAAAAGGCCTTGTGCAGCCGGCGGCGGCGGTCGCCACGCACGATGTCCACGGTTTCGCTGTCGCGGGTGATTTTGCGCAGCGGGTTGCGGCCGCTGTGGTACATCGTGGTGGCCGTGGCCATGGGCGACGGATAGAAGGTCTGCACCTGGTCGGCGCGGAATCCGTTTTTCTTCAGCCACAGCGCCAGGTTCATCATGTCTTCGTCTGTCGTCCCTGGATGGGCCGCGATGAAGTACGGTATGAGGTACTGCTTTTTGCCGACCTCGGCGCTGAACTTTTCAAACAACTGTTTGAACTTGTCATAACTGCCGATGCCGGGCTTCATCATTTTGGACAGCGGGCCCTGCTCGGTGTGCTCGGGCGCAATCTTGAGATAACCACCCACGTGGTGCTGCACCAGTTCTTTCACGTACTCAGGGCTTTGCACGGCCAGGTCGTAGCGCAGGCCAGAGCCAATCAAGATCTTCTTGATGCCCTTCAGCGCGCGGGCACGGCGGTAGATTTTGATCAGCGGGTCGTGGTTGGTGCCCAGGTTCGAGCAGATGCCCGGGTAGACGCAGCTGGGCTTGCGGCAGGCGGCTTCGATCTCGGGGCTCTTGCAGCCGAGTCGGTACATATTTGCCGTGGGTCCGCCCAGGTCAGAGATGGTGCCGGTGAAGCCCTTGACCTTGTCCCGGATGTCTTCGACCTCTTTGATGATCGACTCTTCGGACCGGCTCTGGATGATGCGGCCCTCGTGCTCGGTGATGGAGCAAAAGGTGCAGCCGCCAAAGCAGCCGCGCATGATGTTCACGCTAAAGCGGATCATTTCCCAGGCGGGAATCTTGGTGGCGCCGTCGTGACTGCCGTTTTCGTCGGCGTAGGCGGGGTGCGGGCTGCGCGCGTAAGGCAGATCGAACACCGCGTCCATCTCGGCGGTGGTCAGGGGAATGGGCGGCGGGTTGATCCACACGTCGCGGGCGGTTACGCCCTCGCCATGGGCCTGCACCAGGGCACGGGCGTTGCCGGGGTTGGTTTCCAGGTGCAGCACGCGGTTCGCGTGGGCGTAGAGCACCTGGTCGGACTTGACCTGCTCGAAGGACGGCAGGCGGATCACCGACCGTTCACGTGGGGGCACCTTGATCTTGGCCAGTTCACGGGCTTGGGAGCGGGCCAGCGCATCGCCCAGCGACGGGCTCATCTTGACGACGGCTTCGGCAGGTACACCCTGCGGATTGGCGTCGTCCTTCGAGCAGGTCGCACCCTGCTCTGCCGCTTGTTCGGACGTAGTCTGGTAAGGGTTGATGTGCGATTCGACGCGGCCCGGCGTATCTACCGAGGTGGAGTTGATCTCGATCCAGTCCCGCCCGGTAGGGTCGTCGCTGCGGCGGATGAAGGCCGTGCCGCGCACATCGGTAATGCTTTGCACGGGCTCCTTGGAAGCCAGACGGTGGGCCACTTCGACGATGGCGCGCTCGGCATTGCCGTAGAGCAGCAGATCGCACTTGGCATCGACCACCACGCTGCGGCGCACCTTGTCAGACCAGTAGTCATAGTGCGCGATGCGGCGCAGAGAGCCTTCTATGCCGCCCAGGACGATGGGCACGTCTTTGTAAGCTTCGCGGCAGCGCTGGCTGTAGACGATGGCCGCACGATCTGGGCGCTTGCCGCCGATGTCGCCGGGGGTGTAGGCGTCGTCGCTGCGGATCTTGCGGTCCGCGGTGTAGCGGTTGATCATCGAATCCATATTGCCGGACGTGACGCCGAAGAACAGATTCGGCTTGCCCAGGGCCTTGAACGGGTCGGCGCTTTGCCAATCAGGCTGGGCGATGATGCCGACGCGAAAGCCCTGCATCTCCAACATGCGGCCGATCACCGACATGCCGAAGCTGGGGTGGTCCACGTAGGCGTCACCGGTGACGATGATCACGTCGCAGCTGTCCCAGCCCAACACATCCATCTCGGCACGGCTCATGGGCAGGAATTTGGAGGTGCCAAAGCGCGCCGCCCAGTACTTGCGGTAGCTGGTCAGCGGTTTGGCGGCGCGCGCGAAAAAGGAAACGTCGACGGGGGCGTTCATGCAAAACTTTGTGGGGATTAACCCGCGATTTTAAGGGCTGAGGCCCCGTTACGCACCCAGCCACACATAAGGCCCCAAGTCCCTCTACATGGCCTTAGGGTTGCCGCACCGCCTTCACATAGAAGAAAAACGGCACTAGCGCAGATAGCAGCTGCGCCAGCCGCTCCTATAAGTAGAGCAATCAGCTCTTGGCCAGGCGGCTGAAGGTCTTGCGAAATTTCTCCACCTTGGGCGCAGCCACCATCAGACAGTAGCCCTGGCTGGGGTGCTTTTCAAAGTAGTCCTGGTGGTATTCCTCGGCGGGCCAGTAGTTGGCCAGAGGCAGCACCTCGGTGACCACGGGGTGGCGGTAGGTCTTGCTGTCATGGACCTCACGCAGCACGGACTGCACCACGCCCTGCTGGTGGGGTGAGTTCACGTAAATGCCGCTACGGTACTGAGTGCCTACGTCATGGCCTTGCTGGTTCAGGGTGGTCGGGTCATGGATCACGAAGAAGATTTCCAGAATCTCACGCAGGCTGATCTGGGCCGGGTCAAACTCCAGCTTAACCACTTCGGCATGGCCGGTCTGGCCGCTGCACACAGCCTCGTAACTGGGGTTATGCGTCGTGCCGTTGCAGTAGCCGCTTTCTACATCGGTAATGCCGCGCACCTGGACGAACACGGCTTCGGTGCACCAGAAACAACCACCGCCCAAGGTAATGGACTCACTTTGGACGGCACTGGACGAGGATGTGGAGGAGGGCGAATTTTGCATAAGCTACTTTGTACACCGATTCGACATCGTACGACTTGTACACTCGCCCTGCCCCCTGTCCCAGCCTGGAAACTGCCCGTCTTTTTACAAACAAAAACATGGTTTAGCGCAGGTAATACCTGCGCCAGCAGCTATCGATATAAGAGCAAATGAATCCTAGTGAACTTAAGCCCATACTGACTGCTTTGGCCATCCCCCCAGCCGGGCCTTTGCTGCTGGCGGCGCTGGCCTGCGTGCTGGCGCAGCGGCGCAAATGGCTGGGCCGGGGCATCGCCGTACTGGCCCTGGTGGGTTTGTGGCTGCTGAGTTGCAATGCGGTAGCGGTCTGGCTGGCGCAAAACCTGTTGCCGCAGGTCGCTGCTATTCCGCCCGCCACGGCGGCCAGCTATCTCCAGGAACGTCACGTCCAAGCGATTGTGGTGCTGGGCGGTGGCGTGCAGCCCAGCGCGCCCGAATACGGTGCGGCCCAGCCCTCGGCCCAAACCGCTGCGCGGCTGCGCTACGGCGTCTGGCTGGCGCGCCGATCCGGTCTGCCACTGGCATTTGCTGGTGGCGTGGGCTGGGCCAATAGCGGCAGCAGCGTCTTGTCGGAAGGCGATGTAGCCAAGACCATGGTGTCGCAGGAACTGGGCAGCAACCTGCGCTGGGTGGACGACCAATCCCGCGACACGGTGGAAAACGCGCAGCAGATGCAGCGGCTGCTGGCGCGTGACGGCGTGCAGCGCATCGCCCTGGTGACCCACGCCTGGCATATGCCGCGCGCTGTCCAGGCCTTCGAGCGCGCCGGCTTGCAGGTCTTGCCAGCGCCCACCGGCTTTACCCTGCCGCAGCAGCGCGAACTGCTGGAATGGCTGCCCTCTGGCAGCGGCCTGCAGTCCTCGCGTGAGATCCTGCGGGAATGGCTTGGCATGCAGGTTGCTGGACGCGTCTAGGTACTGCGCATCGTTGCGGGAACAAATACCGCATGCATAGACCCAAGGCCAGCCAGAACAAACCGAACGTTGACGCAGTATCGGCAACGGGCTATATTAATAACCAGCCAGTCAGTAAAAATGTCCCCTAGCTTAGAGTCCCTGCCCACGCCACAGACCGCCAAACGTGCGCGGCGCAAAGAAGCGCGCCCGGGCGAACTGCTGGCTGCGGCGCTGGACATCTTTGTTGAAAAAGGTTTTGCCGCAACCCGGGTGGAAGAAGTCGCCTTGCGCGCCGGGGTTTCCAAAGGCACGCTGTTTCTGTACTTTGCCAGTAAAGAAGAGCTGTTCAAGGCGGTTGTACGGCAAAGCCTGACCAGCCACTTCCACGAACTGAACGGCGAAGTGGATGGCTTCACTGGCAGCATCGCCAGCCTGCTGGAGCATGGCATGCTGACCTGGTGGGAACGCGTGGGTCGCACCAAAGCCGCAGGCATCAGCCGCCTGATGCTGCTGGAAGCGCACAACTTTCCGGAAATGGCCGCTTTCTACCAGGACGAAGTGGTCCACCCTTACCAAAATCTGGTGCGCAAAATACTGCAGCGCGGCGTGGAAAGCGGTGAATTTGCGCCGCTCAACCTGGACCTGGCAACCTACAGCGTGACCGCACCATTGATATTCATGTCGGTTGGCCAACGCGCTGACGGCAGCCACCCTTGCACCCAGAAGCCGTTCACTCCCGAGGAATACATTGCCTCGCAGGTGCGCATCACGCTCAACGGGCTGCTTGCCCGCCCCGAGCAGTCCGGAGCCGCTAGCCCATGAACCCTGAGCCACTGCAGTACACCTCGCCGCGTGCGCCGGGCAGGGCCGGAAAGTAAATGCCCCAGCTGCCTGCCGAACCCACCAGATTCCCCCCCTAAAATCTACGGCTTACTTCGCCTTCGCCACAAAGAACCACCATGACCACCACCGTCCAGATTGAAAAACTACGCTTCAACATGATCGAGCAGCAAATCCGTCCCTGGGATGTGCTGGACGCCTCGATCCTGGCTCTGTTGTCTGTCGTCAAGCGCGAAAAATTTCTTCCGCCCGAACACCAGACCTATGCCTTCGTTGACATGGAAGCGCCCCTGCCCGGCGGCCAATGCATGCTGTCGCCCAAGGTTGAGGCCCGCGCCCTGCAAGATCTGAAAATCCAGAAGAATGAAAAAGTGCTGGAGATCGGCACCGGCTCCGGCTACATGGCCGCCCTGCTGGGCGCCTGCGCGCAAGGCGTGCTATCCCTGGAAATCTTGCCGGAACTGGCCAGCCTGGCCCGCAAGAACCTGCGTGACGCCGGAGTGCACAACGTGGAAGTACGCCAGGCCGACGGCGCCCAGGGCGCGGCCAGCGATGGACCTTTTGATGTCATCGTGCTCAGCGGCTCCGTAGCTTCGGTGCCCGAGGTACTGAAAGCCCAGCTCAAAGTGGGCGGCCGCCTGTTTGCCATCGTGGGCCAAGACCCGGTGATGCAGGCCAATTTCATCACCCGTACCAGCAGCACCAGCTACCAGACCACCACCCCCTGGGATATCGTCGCCCCCCGTCTGGCGAACTTCCCCGAACCTTCGAAGTTCCAGTTCTAAACCCCATGCTCGACCAGATCACCCCCGCCCAACTGGCCCAGTGGCTGCAAAGCCTCCCCCCCACGGCAAAGCCGGTTGTGCTGGATGTACGGGAGCCCTGGGAATGGCAAACCGCCAGCGTGCAGGCCGAGGGCTTTAGCCTGGTAACGTTGCCCATGGGCGAAATCCCGGCACGCATGGCGGAGCTGGACCCCACGCAACCCGTGGCCTGCCTGTGCCACCATGGCGCGCGCAGCCAGCGGGTCGCCATGTATTTGCTGCAGAGCGGATTCGAGCAGGTCGTAAACATAGCTGGCGGCATCGACGCATGGTCGCAACAGCTGGATACCCGTGTGCCCCGGTACTGACATGACAAGGAAGAACATGCAACGTTTCCCGTTCGGCGCGCTCGCTTTGGCGGTGGCTGTCGTTTTTGCCGACACGGCCCATGCGCAGAGCCTGCAGGAGCTGTATGACTCCGCCCGCGCCACGGATGCGACCTACCAGTCGGCCAAGGCGCAGTACGACGCCAATCTGGCCAAGGCCGACCAGGCCAAAGCAGGCATCTTGCCCACCGCAGGCCTGTCCGCCGGACTGAACCGCAGCATGCTCGATAGCGTGAACCCCACGCTGGACAAAGACTACACCACCCAGACAGCGGCCCTCAGCGGCACGCAGCCACTGTACCGCCCCGCCAACTGGATCACTTATGAGCAGGGCAAGAAATCGGTAGAAGTCGCCCAGGCACAACTGGTTGTGGCCGAACAAGACCTGGTGGTGCGCGTGGCGCAAGCCTACTTCGACGTCTTGGCCGCGAGCGACACCCTGGCCTTTGTACGTGCCCAGAAGACCGCTGTGGCGGAGCAACTGGCTTCTGCCAAGCGCAACTTCGAAGTGGGCACGGCCACCATCACCGATACCCGCGAAGCCCAGGCCCGATTCGACTTGGCCCGCTCGCAAGAGATCGCGGCGGAGAACGACCTGCTGGTGAAAAAAATAGCGCTGGACACAATCGTCGGCAAAACCAATGCCCAGCCCACGCCACTGGCCCAGCCTGCTGTGCTGCCCAGCGTAGAAGAAGCCGATGTTTACAAATGGGTCAGCCAGGCCGAAGGCGCCAGCCCGAATGTGCAACAAGCCCTGGTAGCCCTGGACGTAGCCCGCCTGGAAACCCAGAAGGCCAAGGCCGGCAATCTGCCCACCCTGGACCTGACGGCAGCCTACAACGTCAACCGCTACCCCAACGGCACCTCCAGCCTGCCGTCCAACTCGCGCAACAACACTGCCGTGGTGGGCCTGAGCCTGACCATTCCGTTGTTTGCTGGCTATTCCGTTCAGAACCGCATACGCGAGACCTTGTCGTTGGAAGACAAGGCCCAGGCCGACCTGGATGCAACCCGCCGTGCGGTCACGCAATCCACCCGCACTGCGTTCTACGGTGTGCTGTCCGGCCTAGCCCAGGTCAAGGCCCTGGAAGCCGCTGAAAGCTCCAGTCAGATCGCGCTGGACGCCAACAAGCTGGGCTACCAGGTCGGCGTGCGTATCAATATCGACGTGCTGAACTCGCAAAGCCAGCTGTACCAGACCAGACAGAGCCTGGCCCAGGCCCGCTACAACGTGCTGGTGGGTTCGCTCAAGCTGCGCCAAGCCAGCGGCAGCCTGAAGCCGGAAGACCTGCAGACGGTGAACGCACTACTGGCCCGCTAAAACCTCAGGCCTGTAACAAGGCCTTGATTGCCGCAGCCGTCTTCTGGGCAGCACCGCGATGGGCTGCGGCAAATGCCGGCCCGGCTGCGGCGGAGGCAACCAGCCGGTCCGGCGCCAGACACCAGGCCCGCACCTGCTCCAGCGCTGCGGGCATATCGGCCACACGGCAAGCAGCGCCGGCTTGCGTCGCCAGTTCTGCCGCCTCGGCGAAATTGAAGGTAGACGGCCCCAGCACCAAGGGGCAGCCACAGGCCGCAGCCTCGATCAGGTTCTGCCCGCCCAATGGCGCGAAACTGCCGCCCAGCAAAGCCACATGGGCCAGGCCGTAGTACAGCGCCATCTCACCCAAGGAATCCCCCAGCCAGATATCGGCCTCGGCCGGGGCATCCAGCCACTGGCTGCGGCGCGACACGCTCAGCCCGTAGGTCTCCACCAGCGCCGCCACTTCGTCAAAACGCTGCGGATGGCGCGGCACGATCAGCCACTGCACACCGCTCGCTCCTATTTTCATAGCTTCTGGTGCAGATGAATCCTGCGCCAGAGCCTTAAAAGACTTCAAAGCCTCCAGCAGCAAGCGCTCCTCGCCTTCGCGCGCACTGGCCAACAGAACCACCGTACGGCCCGCCGCCTGGCGCCAACTGCGGCCTCGGGCACACTGGGCGGTATCCGGGCTGGCATCAAACTTCAGATTGCCAAGCACCTGGGGCGTGGGCGCACCGGCCGCGACGAAGCGCTGGGCGTCGGCATCGGTCTGCGCCCACACCGCGCTCAGCGCGCCATAGGCCGGCCGCGACAACCAGGCCAGTCGCTGGGCCTGGCGCAAGGACTTGCCGCTGAGCCGGGCATTTGCCAGTACCACCGGTATGGCGGCGCTTCGGCATGCTGCCAACAGGTTCGGCCAGATCTCGGTTTCCATCAGGATGCCGATACGCGGCTGGAACTGATCGACAAAACGCTGCACGGCGCCCGGGGTATCCCAGGGCTGCCAGACCTGTACATCGCCGGGGCGCAGCAGCGCGCGGCCCTCGGCCCGGCCAGTGGCCGTACCGTGGGTCAGCAGCAGGCGCAGATCCGGCATCTCCTTGCGCAAAGCAGCCAACAAGATGGCAGCGGCCCGGGTCTCCCCCAGCGACACCGCATGCACCCACACCCAGCCTGCGCTGGGCGCCTGGGTGTAATGGCCAAAACGTTCGGGTATGTGTTGCGCATAGCCGGGCTCGGCCACGGCACGCAGACGCAGCTTTCGGCGCAGCAAGGGACTGGCCAGCCACAGTAGCAGGGAATACAGCGCGCGAACCAAGAGTGCTTAGTCTCGGAGCGCTGCCAGGGCCGAGGCCTGCATCCACGCACCCCAGACTGCATCGACCGTGGGCGTAGTGTCGGACACCACGCTGATCTGGTGGTCGTTTTGCAGCGGGCCGGTGCGCCAGGCCGTGTCGAAGTTATAGATCTGAACATGCGGCAGGTCTAACGCCACGGCGATATGGCTCAGGCCGCTGTCAACACCCACCACGCCCATGCATTCGGACATGGCATCGGTTAGCGCGTCCACCTTCATGCGTGGCCAGACCACCGCCTGCTTCAGTCGGCTGGCAATGCTCTCGCTGCGCCAGAGTTCCTCGTCGTTGCCGTGCGTGAAAGCGACCGTGTAGCCCAAGGCGTTCATACGGTGCCCCAAGTCCAACCAATGCTCGACGGGCCACTGCTTATCGGCGCGGGAGGTGCCATGCACAAATGCCACCACCGGCGCCGGAGACGTGACGCCGGAGTCAAAGAAATTGTTGGAAATGTTCTTGAGCGCGTTCACATCCACGCTGGAATGCGACACCAAGCCGAAATTGACCTTCTCCGGCAGCGCATACACCAAAGCCCGTGCACACATCACCCGGGAGCGGTTGATAGCGTGGATGCGGGGCTCCACAGGGATAGCCACATCGGCCACCCAGCGGGTTGGCGCTTCAAAACTGGAACCCTCGGTCTGGTTGGCCAAGGCGTAGCGCAGACCATCCGGACTCAAACGCGCCATTTTGGCCACCAGCGCAGATTTGCTCAGGCCCTGCAGGTCCAGCACCGCGTCATAGGTTTCCTGCTGCAGGTCAGCCGAAAAGGCGCGCCAAGCGTTGCGGGTATCCACGGTGAACACGGTCTTGCGCCAGCGGCGCAAGTCGCACTCGATCACCCTACGCACACCCTCACAGCGGCGCACCAGTGGCGCAAAACCTGGCTCGACCACCCAGTCCACCTGAGTGCCGGGCAACTCAGAAAGGATGTCTTGCACAGCCGGCATGGCGTGCACCACGTCTCCAAGAGACGAGAGTTTGACGATCAGAACATTCATGCCAGATACCTGCAGTCGGCAGCGGCCACCTTAGTGGGCAGAGGCCGCAAAGCTGGCATCGGGCTTGACGCGGCGCAGCAGCGCCAACACATCGGCCTGGATGCGGTCCAGCGCCGCCTGTGTGTGGCCTTCAAAACGCAGCACCAGCACCGGTGTGGTGTTGGATGCGCGGATCAGACCAAAACCGTCCGGCCAATCCACGCGCAAACCATCGATGGTACTGACCACCGCGGGCGCGGCAAAGTCCACCAAACGCAAGGCTTCCGCCACCACACGTGGCGGCTCGCCTTCTTGGCAGGGCACGTTGAGTTCGGGCGTAGAGAAGCTGGTCGGCAAGGCGTGCAATACCGCATTGGCGTCCGGCGACTGGCTCAGGATTTCCAACAAGCGGCAGCCGGCATAGGTGCCGTCATCGAAGCCAAACCAGCGCTCCTTGAAGAAAATATGGCCGCTCATCTCGCCGCCGAGCGGCGCCTGGCCGCCCGCAGCTTCGATCTCTTTCATCTTGGCTTTGATCAAAGAATGGCCGGTCTTGAACATCAGCGGGTGGCCACCAGCAGCGGCAATCGCTGGTGCCAGACGCTGCGAGCACTTCACGTCAAACAAGATGGTGCCACCAGGCACGCGCCGCAGCACGTCTTCGGCGAACAGCTGCATCTGGCGGTCGGGGTAGATATTGCTGCCGTCCTGGGTCACGATGCCCAGGCGGTCGCCGTCACCGTCGAAAGCCAGGCCCAGCTCGGCTCCCGTGGTCTTCAGCGCGGCGATCAGGTCTTCCAGGTTTTCAGGCTTGCTCGGGTCCGGGTGGTGGTTGGGGAAGTTCCCATCCACCTCGCTGAACAGTTCCACCACCTCGCATCCTATAGCCCGCAAAATAGCAGGGGCCGAAGCGCCGGCAATGCCGTTGCCCGAGTCGACCACGATCTTCATAGGCCGGGCCAATTTAATGTCGGACACGATACGCGCGGTATACGCTGGCAGTACGTCCACCTCGCGCACCGAGCCGCCGGCCTGGAACACCCAGGTTTCCGCCTCCATCATGCGGCGCAGCGCCTGGATTTCCTCGCCATGGATGGCACGCCCACCCATGATCATCTTGAAACCGTTGTAGTCTTTGGGGTTGTGGCTGCCGGTAACCTGGATGCCGCTGCGGCACAGGGTGTGGGCCGCGAAATACAACAAGGGCGTGGTGGCTGCGCCTACGTCAATCACCTCCACACCTACCGCGACCAGGCCGCGGATCAGGGCGGCCACCAGGCTGGGTCCACTCAAACGGCCGTCGCGCCCGACCGCAATAACCTTCTCACCTTCGGCCAGCGCAATCGTGCCGAACGCCCTACCGATTCCCTCTGCAACCGCTTCGTCTACCGTGGTCGGCACGATGCCGCGGATGTCATAGGCCTTGAAGATGGAGCTGGCAATGTGCATGGTGTAAGTGAGGTCGGGTAAATCAGAGATCCGACCCAGTGGGCCTGACCGCGAGCGCGAATTGTAGGTTTTTCGCAAGCCGGTTTTGACAGGCTTGCAATCCACCCGCTATGCAGCCTGTGCCGGCACACCCAAAGCTTGGTACAAGGCGAGATATTGCGTCGCCGCTGCCGCCCATGAAAAGTTCTGCGCCATGCCCCGGCGTTGCAGCTGCTTCCACACGTCCGGCTGCGCAAAGTCATGCACGGCACGGTGTACCGCCAAGGCCAGAGCCTCGCGGGTCGCCGGGCCAAACATGAATCCCGTTGCGGTGTTCGCCTGCAGGCTGGACGCATCCGCATCCACTACCGTGTCGATCAAACCGCCCACATGGCGTACCACGGGCACCGTACCGTAACGCAAAGCGTACAGCTGGGTCAGGCCGCAGGGCTCGAAACGGGATGGCACCAACATGGCGTCCGCCCCGGCAATCATCTGGTGGGCAAAAGTTTCGTCATAGCCTATGCGTACCGCCATGGCGCCGGGATGCGCAGCCATGGCCTCCCTAAAGGCCTTTTCCAATACAGCATCGCCCGTACCCTGAACCGCTAGCTGCGCACCTGTAGCCAGCATCTCGGGTATGGCAGCCAGCACCAGATCCAACCCTTTTTGCGGCGTCAGACGGCTCACCAGGGTGAAAAGTGGGGCCTTGGCATCCACTCGCAAGCCCAGGGCCTGCTGCAGCGCCGCCTTGCACACGGCCTTGCCAGCCAGATCGGATGCGGAATAACGAGCGGGAATATCCTTGTCGGTGGACGGATTCCACACCGCGTCATCCACCCCGTTCAGGATGCCGGACACATCTGCGCCACGTGAGCGCACCACCCCGTCCAAACCGCAGCCAAACTCGGAGGTAGCGATCTCCTGGGCGTAACTGGGACTCACCGTGGTGATGCAGCGGGCGCTAGTCAACCCCGCCTTCATGAAGGAAAACTTACCGTGGTACTCCAGGCGCGTGGGGTCCATATAACGGATGGGCAGACCTAGCAGGTGAAAGTCCCTGGCATCAAACAGCCCCTGGTAAGCCAGGTTGTGCACGGTAAACACCGTCGCCACCTTGGCACCTGGGTTCGCCGCCACGTAGGCACACGCCATGGCAGCATGCCAATCATGGGCATGCAGCACGTCGGGCGCCCAAGCAGGGTCCAGGCCGCCAGATGCCACCTGGGCCGCCACCCAGCCCAGCAAGGCGAAACGCTGCGCGTTGTCGGGCCACTCCGAGCCGTCTGCCGCCAGATAGGGATTTCCTTCGCGCTGGTAAAAGTACGGGGCGTCCACCACGTAGGCCGGTACACCACTGACGGCCAGGGCGCCGCGCAGCAAACGCACCCGCCCCGCACCAAACACAGCACCGACCTCACATACCAGTGCGGGCTTCTTCAACCCAGCCAGTATGGCCGGAAAGCCAGGCAGCAGCAGGCGCACATCAGCCCCTTCTGCTATCAAGGCCTGGGGCAGAGCCCCCATGACATCTGCCAGCCCGCCTGTTTTGACCAGAGGAAAAACCTCGGCGCCTACTTGCAATATTTTCATCCGGCCAACTTCTTCAACATGGAAGGTGTCACCAAAGTGATGCCATTCTCACTGCGGTGGAACCGCTCGGCATCCAGCGCGGCATCTTCGCCAATCACCATGCCATCGGGAATGACGCAGCCACGATCTATAACAGCCCGCGTAATACGCGCACCCCGGCCCACCTGTACGCCCGGCAACAGCACCGACCAGTTCACACTGGAATGAGAGTGCACCCGCACACTGGAAAACAGCACGGAACGGAACACGCTACCCGACACAATGCAGCCACCTGACACCATGGATTCGATCGCCAAGCCGCGCCGGTCATCCTGGTTGTGCACAAACTTGGCCGGAGGCAACTGCGCCTGGTAAGTCCAGATGGGCCAGCGCGTGTCGTACAGGTTCAGCTTGGGCTCGGTAGCCGTCAGATCAATATTGGCATCCCAATAGGCATCAATAGTGCCCACATCACGCCAGTAGGGCTCTTCGTCGTCAGCATTGGGCACACAGCTCAGGGAGAACGGGTGGGCCGACGCATTGCCATTACGAACCGCGCGCGGAATGATGTCCTTGCCAAAATCGTGGCTGGAGTCTGGGTCCGCCATATCGCGTTCCAGCTCCGCGTACAGATACGCCGCATTGAAGATATATATACCCATGCTGGCCAGAGACATGTCCGTACTGCCAGGCATAGCAGGCGGGTCGGCCGGCTTCTCCAGAAATTCGGTAATCAGGCTGTTCTCGCCCACCGCCATCACACCAAAGGCCGATGCCTCGCTGCGCGGTACAGCAATACAGCCCACGGTACATTGCCGCCCCTTGGCCACGTGGTCGGCCAGCATCAGGGCGTAGTTCATCTTGTAAATATGGTCGCCAGCCAGCACCACAATGTAGTCCGCACCGTAGCTTTCCAGAATATCCTGGTTTTGGTAGACCGCATCAGCAGTGCCGCGGTACCAGTTTTCGTTGTCATTGCGCTGCTGGGCAGGCAACAGATCCACGAACTCGTTCATCTCATTCTTCAGGAAGGCCCAGCCACGCTGCAAATGACGCAACAGGCTGTGCGACTTGTACTGGGTGATCACGCCAATACGGCGAATACCTGAGTTCAAGCAGTTCGACAGTGCGAAATCAACAATACGGAACTTGCCGCCAAAGTAGACCGCCGGCTTGGCACGCCTATCGGTCAGGTTCATCAGGCGGCTGCCGCGCCCGCCGGCCAGTACCAATGCAATGGCACGCTTAGGCAAATCCAGCCCGAGTGCCAAATCATTTTTTTGCATCAAGTGTCTCCAGAAGAAATTAATTGTTGATTGGCTTTCCGATTACCGCCAATATCTTAAACCTCGAAACCAAAAAAATCCCAAGACCCAACCCTGCATGCGAAAATTCAAAAAATAAGCCAATTTCAGCAATTCAAAGCGCTTAGACTCTGCGAAAAAGCCTCCAAATGGAGTGCAACAGCCTTGACCACATTCGACAAAGGATGCCCCTGTGCCCCAGTGTATTACCCCCTCCGCTGACGATATCCATGCTGCCATTGAGCAGCACTTGTTGCACACCGTAGGCGTTTCACCCGCTGACGCAACCGCTAACGACCTGATGCTCGCAAGCTCGCATGTTGCACGGCAACAACTTTCAGCGCGCTGGGTTCAAACCCAAAACCAGGAAAAATCCCAGAAGGCCCGCCGTGTGGTCTATCTTTCCATGGAATTCTTGATGGGCCGCACCCTGTCCAACGCCCTTGGCGCCCTGGAGCTGCGCGGCAGTGCCGCCGAGGGCCTGACCCGCTTCGCCCAAAACCTTGAAACCGTGGCCGACCGCGAACCCGATGCCGCGCTGGGCAATGGCGGCCTGGGCCGCCTAGCAGCCTGCTTCCTGGATTCGATGGCCACCGTGGGTCTGCCATCCTTTGGCTACGGCATCCGCTATGAATACGGCATGTTTGCGCAAAACATCCAAAACGGCGCGCAGATGGAATACCCCGATCCATGGCTGGAAAACGGCACGCCTTGGGAGTTCCCCCGCGCAGACATCAGCTACCCGGTGCGCTTTGGCGGCTGGGTGGAGCACGTGAACGGCGCTTCCGTTTGGCGTCATGCGGGTGAAGTAGCAGCCAAAGCCTATGACATGGTGGTGCCAGGCCACGGCACACCCAAGGTCAGCACGCTGCGCCTGTGGAAAGCCGTGGCACCAGCCCATATCGACCTGAACGCATTCAACACCGGCGACTACGCACGCGCCGCCAGCCTGAAAAACGAATACGAAAATATTTCTTGGGTGCTCTACCCCAACGACAGCACGCCCGCCGGACGCGAGTTGCGGCTGAAGCAGGAATACTTCTTCGTCGCCGCCTCGGTGCAAGATCTGGTGGCACGGCACCTGGCCGAACACCCTTCGCTGGACAATCTGGCCGAACACGTGGCCATCCACCTCAACGACACCCATCCTGCCATCGGCGTTGCCGAGCTGATGCGCGTGCTGTGCGACGAGCAAGGCATGCCCTGGGACAAGGCATGGAACATCTGCTGCAAAACATTCTCGTACACCAACCACACCTTGATGCCGGAAGCGCTGGAGACCTGGCCAGTCAGCCTGATGCAGCATGTGCTGCCGCGCCACCTGGAAATCATCTTCCGCATTAACAAGGAGTTCCTGGACATTGCCGCCGCCCACCGCCCGGGCGACAACGGGTTCCTAGCCCGCCTGTCACTGATCGACGAACTGGGTGAGCGCCGGGTACGCATGGCGCACCTGTCCATCGTCGGCAGCCACAAGGTCAACGGCGTGTCTGCATTGCACTCCGAGTTGCTGGTACAGACCATCTTTGCCGACTTCGCCAGCATCTGGCCCGACCGCTTCACCAATATGACCAACGGCGTGACCCCGCGCCGCTGGCTGGCCCAGGCCAACCCGGGCCTGTCCACCTTGCTGGACAACACCATTGGCAAAGGCTGGCGCCAAGATCTGGACCAGTTGCAGAAGCTGAGAGCCAAGAAGGACGACGCGGACTTTCAAAAGTCGTTCATGGCCGTCAAGCGCGCCAACAAGGTGCGCCTGGCCGCAGCCATTCAGCACAGCACCGGCATCACCGTCAGCCCGGACAGCCTTTTTGACGTGCAGGTCAAGCGCATCCACGAATACAAGCGCCAATTGCTTAACGTGCTGCACGTGGTGACACGCTACCAGGCCATCCTGGCCAACCCGAACGGCGACTGGGTGCCGCGCACCGTCATCTTCGCGGGCAAAGCTGCTTCGTCCTATGTGGCAGCCAAGTCCATCATCCACCTGATCCACGATGTGGGCACGGTCATTAACAACGACCCGCGCATAGGCGACAAGCTCAAGCTGGTGTTCATGCCCAACTACAGCGTTTCTGTGGCCGAAGTGATCATGCCTGGCGCCGACCTGTCTGAACAAATCTCCACTGCGGGAACCGAAGCCTCGGGCACCGGCAATATGAAGCTGGCCCTTAACGGCGCTCTGACCATTGGCACCGACGATGGCGCCAACATCGAAATCCGCCAGAACGTGGGCGACGACAACATCTTCATCTTCGGGCTGAAGACCCCCGAAGTGCAAGCGTTGAAGCAAAGTGGCTACCAGCCCATGCGCTACTACGAAAGCACGCCGCAGTTGAAGGCTGTGCTGGACGCGATCGCCGGTGGCCAGTTCTCGCCGGACGAGCCCGGTCGCTACCGCGCCCTGGTGGACTCGCTGCTGTGGGGTGGCGACCACTACCTGCTGCTGGCAGACTACGCCTCCTATGTAGCGACGCAGGCCCAGGTGGATGCGCTATACCGCCAGCCGGCGGCCTGGTGCGCCAAAGCCATCAGCAATGTGGCGGGCATGGGGGTGTTTTCGTCCGACCGCACGATCCGTGAGTACGCAAAAGAAATCTGGCACATCACGCCGGATGCATCTGGCGCGCCATAAGACACATGCGGTGACAGACAACACCGCATAGCTCCGCCCAGTTCTGACTAAACCCACTCCAAGATCGGTTTTTATGTTGCACGCCCACGATATTGAAATGATTTGTGGCGCACGCCACGGCGACCCATTTGCGGTGTTGGGGCCCCACCCTTCAGATGCGGGCCACACCTCAGTGCGCTGCTTTTTGCCAGGTGCCCAGAGTGTTGCCGTGGCGTCGGCCAAAGGCGCGCTGCTAGGGCCGCTGGTGCAGCAGGACAATGCAGGCTTCTTTGAGGGCACAGTGGCACTTTTGCCCGGCGCTGCATACCGCTTGCAGGTGCAATGGGCCGATGGCCACAGCAGCACCATAGACGACCCCTACCGCTTCCCCGTGGTGCTGGCAGAAATGGACGTCTGGCTGCTGGGTGAAGGCACGCACCTGCGGCCTTACGAGGTACTGGGCGCGCAACCCAGCAGCATGGAAGGCGTAGCCGGTACCCGCTTCGCTGTGTGGGCGCCCAATGCCAGCCGCGTCAGCGTGGTGGGCGACTTCAATTTCTGGGACGGCCGCTACCACCCCATGCGCCTGCGCCGCGAATGTGGTGTGTGGGAGCTGTTCCTGCCCGGCGTACACGCCGGCAGCAAATACAAATACGAGATCCGCACGCACGATGGCCGCGTGCTGCCCGGCAAGGCCGACCCCTATGCCCTGCAGGCAGAGTTGCGCCCCGCCACGGCCAGCATCGTGGCGCCGTTGCCGCCCTTCGTGCCCGCATCCTCTGCACGCAAGCACGCCAATGCACTGGATGCGCCCATCAGCATCTACGAGGTGCACCTGGGCTCCTGGCAACGCAAGACCGAGGAAGGCAACCGCTGGCTGAACTGGGACGAACTCAGCGACAGCCTGGTGCCCTACGCACGCGACATGGGCTTCAGCCACATAGAACTGCTGCCTATCAGCGAGCACCCGTTCGACGGCTCCTGGGGCTACCAGCCCGTGGGCATGTATGCGCCCACCGCCCGCTTCGGCGACCCGGCGGGTTTTGCCCGCTTCGTGGCCCGCTGCCATACCGAAGGCCTGGGCCTGATACTGGACTGGGTACCCGCCCACTTCCCCACCGATGCGCACGGCCTGGGCAACTTTGACGGCACGCACCTATACGAATACGCCGACCCGCGCGAGGGCTTCCACAACGACTGGAACACCCTGATCTACAACCTGGGCCGCACCGAGGTCAGCAACTTCCTGGTCGGCAACAGTCTGTACTGGCTGGAGCGCTTTGGCGTGGACGGCCTGCGCGTGGACGCCGTGGCATCCATGCTGTACCGCGACTACAGCCGCAAGGCTGGCGAGTGGATTCCCAATGTGCACGGCGGGCGCGAGAACCTGGAAACCATCGCCTTCCTCAAGCGCATGAACGAGGTGGTGGGTACCGAACGCGCCCAAGCCATCACGCTGGCAGAAGAATCCACAGCCTTCCCTTCCGTCTCACGCCCTACCTACGCTGGCGGCCTGGGCTTCCACTACAAGTGGAATATGGGCTGGATGCACGACACGCTGGCCTATATGGAGCGCGACCCGATCTACCGCAAGCACCACCAGGGCGAAATCAGTTTCAGCCTGGTCTATGCCTTTACCGAAAATTTCGTGCTGCCGATCTCGCACGACGAGGTAGTTCACGGCAAGGGTTCGCTGCTGAACAAGATGCCCGGCGACCGCTGGCAGCAGTTTGCCAATCTGCGCGCCTTCCTGGGCTATATGTTTGCCCACCCGGGCAAGAAACTGCTGTTCATGGGCTGCGAATTCGCCCAGGACCGCGAATGGAACCATGACCAAAGCCTGGACTGGCATTTGCTGGAGCATGCGCCCCATGCCGGTATACAGCGCCTGGTGCGCGACCTGAATCACTTCTACACCGCCACCCCGGCGTTGTACCAGCTGGACTTCGTGCCTGAGGGCTTCCAGTGGATAGAGCACAACGACACCGAGCATTCCGTGCTGGCCTTCATACGGCGGGGCTTGGATGCAAACTCGTTCATCGTTGTGGTGTGCAACTTCACCCCCAATGTCTGGAACGGCTACCGCTTGGGCGTACCGTGTGCTGGGACTTACCATGAAAAGCTGAACACCGATTCGGCCCACTACGGCGGCAGCAATGTCGGCACGCCACTGGGCACCGCCACCGCAGAAGACGTGGCCTGGCAAGGGTTCGCGCATTCTGTCGTCCTGAACCTGCCACCTTTGGCTACAGTACTGCTGGAATGGACAGCCTGAAATCACCCCCACCACCCCTGCCCGCCTTGGCCAGGCCTGATACCTATGCCATGACCCAGGGCCAACCCTGGCCCCTGGGCGCCAGCTTTGATGGCCAGGGCGTCAATTTCGCCGTGTTCTCCGCCCATGCCCAAGCCATGGAGCTGTGCCTGTTCGATGCCACGGGCACACAGGAGCTGGCCCGCTTGCGGCTGCCCGCCCATACCAGCGATGTCTGGCACGGCTACCTGCCAGGCGCCCAGCCCGGCCAGGTGTATGGTCTGCGCGCCCACGGCCCCTGGCGGCCCGACCGGGGCCACCGCTTCGATGCATCCAAGCTGCTGCTGGACCCCTATGCGCGCGACATCGTCGGCCACTTCGAGTGGCGCGACGAGCATTTCGCTGGCGACCGCCTGCACCCGCGCCACATGGACACACGCGACAACGCGGCCTTTGCACTCAAAGCCCGCGTCACGCACGACCAGTTCGACTGGGGTGGCGACCAGGCGCCCCGCACAGCCCTTGCCGATTCGGTGATTTACGAATGCCATGTCAAAGGCTTTTCGCGCCTGAATGACCAGATGCCGCCCGCCTTGCGCGGCAGCTTTGCGGGCCTGGCGCATCCGGCCTCCGTCGCCCATCTGCAGCGCCTGGGCGTCACAGCAGTCAGTCTGCTGCCGGTGCACTACGCCGTCAGCGAAGAGCGCCTGAACGCCATGGGATTAAGCAACTACTGGGGTTACAACACCCTGGGGTTTTTCAGCGTCGACCCGCGTTTTGCCAGCGGTACCCCGGGTGTATCCCCGCGCGACGAGTTCCGAGGCATGGTGAAAGCCCTGCACGCCGCCGGGCTGGAGGTGCTGCTGGACGTGGTCTACAACCACACAGCCGAATCAGGCGAAGACGGCCCCAACATCAGCTTTCGCGGCCTGGACAACCGCAGCTACTACCGCCTGCCGCCAGAAGCCCTGGCCTACTACGACAACTACTCCGGCTGCGGCAATACGCTGGACATACGCCAACCCCGTGTGCTGCAAATGGTGATGGACAGTCTGCGCTACTGGGTGGCGGACATGCATGTCGATGGCTTCCGCTTCGACCTGGCCCCCGTGCTGGGCCGCACCGACACCGGTTTTGAGCGCGGCAGCGCATTCTTCACCGCTGTAGCCCAAGACCCGGTGCTATCGCGCGTGAAAATGATCGCCGAACCCTGGGACGTAGGCCCGGGTGGCTACCAGACCAGCAACTTCCCGCGCGGCTGGCTGGAATGGAACGACCGCTTCCGCGACTGCATGCGCGGCTTCTGGGTGCAAACCGCCGCCGCGCCCGAAGCCGCCCTGCCCGACAACACCCGTGCCGACCTGGCCCTGCGCCTGTGCGGCTCCTCCGATATGTTCCAGCCACGCCAGCGTGCGCCGGCCGAATCGGTGAACTACGTGGTGTCGCACGACGGCTTCACCCTGCGCGACCTGCTGAGCTACAACCAGCGCCACAACGAAGCCAACGGCGAGAGCAACCGCGACGGCCATGGCCACAATCTGAACTTCAACTGCGGCGTCGAAGGCCCGAGTGACGACCCCGTGGTCAACGCCCTACGCGGGCGGCTGCAGCGCGCCCTGCTTGCTACCACTTTGCTAGCACAAGGCACACCGCTGATCTGCGCTGGCGATGAATTAGGCCATACCCAGGGTGGCAATAACAACCCCTACTGCCAAGACAACCCAACCACCTGGATCGACTGGTCCGAAGCCGACGAAAACCTGATCGCCTTCACGGCCCGCGTCATAGCGCTGCGCCGCCAGGCCCTGCCGTTTGCCAACCAGTGGTACAGCGGTGTGGCCGATGCCCTGGGCCTGCACGACCTGGCATGGCTGCGCGGCAGCGGCCGGCCGCTGGAGGGCGATGGCTGGCGCGACCCGCACTACCGCTCGCTGGGCTGCCTCATAGGCCGGCCCGGCCGGGCCAAAGCGCCCTTGCTGCTGCTGGTGAATGCCGGCCATACCGACGACCCGTTCTGGCTGCCTGCTGGCGTATGGCAGATGGTACTGGACAGCAGCCACCCACGGGGCCAATCCAACTGGGTCGGCCAGGGCGAGGTGATGTTCCAGCTGCCGGCGCACAGCCTGGTGTTGCTGGCCGCCGCCGGCTCCGGCCTCAACCTGTAGGCGCTACTGGCGCGCGCCTTCCAGCGTGCGGCCAGCCAAGCGCGACAAGATGCCCAGGGGGCTTTGCGCCGGGTCGTACTGGTGCTGGGGTGGGATGAAAAAGGTCTGCTCCATCATGAACTGGCCCCGGTCCACCGCGTGCAGGGTTTGGTCGGAAAAGCACACCCAGGTGCTACCGGGCGCAAATGCCATCACCGTTTGGGGGGCATTCTTCTGGTAGGCCGTGTCCCGCTTCATCTTGTCGTGCAGCTGCAGCATCATGTGGTCGTACTCGCTGCGCAAGGATTTGGTCACCCGCATGCTGCGCAGCAAACGCGCCTTCCAGGCGCGGTACGGTGGCAGCTGGGGCCAGAACTTCTGCACCATGTCCTCAAACGGTTCACCGACCCGCCACATGCGCGGATCTTGCGGATTCACGTTGCTGAACACCCGCAAAATGCGCTCGCCCCGGTTCGGCCGGGAAGGAAACGCATCCACATGCATGCGCTTGTCATCAGCCCGCCAAGACTGCTTGCGAGACGCCACCTCGGTCGGCCGGAAGCTGGTGGGCTCCATACGCAAATAAGCGCTGTAGCGGGGGAACATGTCCTGCACCAGCTGCACGGCCTGCTGGCGGTAGCGGCGCATCATCGCGTCCAGCAGAGCCAGCTCTTCGGGCGAACCCAGTGCGCCCTTCAACGGTCCCTTTGGTGGTTGGCTGATATTGCGCGCCTTGGGGTCGCGCATGTCGGGGCGCAGCAGGCCCTGCTCGGCAGGCGACATGGTGAACGCCATGGACGGGAAATACAAAACCCCGCCGCTTTCCAGTGCCTGGGTTAGTTTTGATTCGGTAGGACGGCCAGACCAGTGGGCGCCAGGGACTTCGACGATGGGTTGGTGCATGGCTTTATTTTCCCTGAGAATTGCCCCGCACCAAGCACGCTGCGCGTAAATTGTGGGCCACAAAAAGACCACACACAGCACGCCAATCATAGGTCCGGAAACGGCTGATCAATGCCCGCGCCTGGCGTACCATGCCCCCTATGACACCCGACAGCACCAGCCGTTTTGACGATACCTGCTACCGCGCCATGCAGGCACGGGACGCCCGTTTTGACGGCTGCTTTTTCACCGGCGTAACCTCGACCGGCATCTACTGCCGGCCGGTGTGCAGCGTCAAAACACCCAAGCGCGAAAACTGCCGCTTCTTTGGCCACGCCGCCCAGGCCGAGCACGCGGGCTTCCGCCCCTGCCTGCGCTGCCGGCCCGAGCTGGCACCGCACTCGCTGGTGTGGTCGTTCCAGGACGCTACCACCATCCTGGCCCAGCAAGCCGCCCGCCTGCTGGACGATCCGCAAAGCTGGAGCGACAGCAGCAACATCTCGGTGGCCCAGCTGGCGGCGCGCCTGGGCGTCAGTGACCGGCACCTGCGCCGCATCTTCGAGGCCCAGCTGGGCGTGTCGCCCCTGCAATACTTGCAGACCCGGCGCCTGCTGGTGGCCAAGCAGCTGCTGGCCGACACCCAGTTGCCCATGGCCCAGATTGCACTGGCCAGCGGCTTTGCCAGCGTGCGCCGCTTCAACGCCGTGTTCATGGAGCGCTACCAGCTCAACCCCAGCCAGCTGCGGCGCCAGGGCACCCAACCCGCCGCCCAGGGCGGCAAGGCCATCAAGCTCGGCTACCGCCCGCCGTATGACGTGGCTGCGATGCTGGGTTTTTTACGCAAACGCCAGATAGATGCTATTGAATCCATAGCTGCCAGCGCAGATAATTCAAGCGCTACACGCACTTTTAGCTTGGAATCGGGCGGCAAGATCCACGGCGGCTGGCTGCGCGCCGAGTTCGTCCCCGGCCAGACCCATGTGCTGCTGCACGTCAGCGAATCGCTGCTGGGCGTGCTGCCGCAGGTGATACGCCGGGTACGCGCCTGGCTGGACCTGGACGCCGACCCCAAGGCCATCAACCCGGTGCTGCACGGTGACTTCCCCGACGGCGACGGCCTGCGTGTGCCCGGCACGCTGGACGGCTTTGAGCTGGCCGTGCGCGCCGTGCTGGGCCAGCAAATCACCGTGGCCGCAGCCCGGACCTTGGCCCAACGCCTGGTGGAACAATTTGGCGAGCCACTGGAGACACCCGTGGCGGGGCTGAACCGGCTCTTCCCCTCCGCCCTGGTACTGGCCGGGTTGAGCGGAGATGCACTCGGCGCGCTGGGCATCGTGCGCCAACGGCAAAACGCCATCCTGGCCCTGGCCCGCGCCGTGGCCGAAGGGCAGCTGCAGCTATGCGGCAGCGGCCCCATACACGCCACCATGGCCCAACTGCGCGAGCTGCCCGGCATCGGTGACTGGACTGCCCAGTACATCGCCATGCGAGCGCTGCGCTGGCCTGATGCATTCCCGGCCGGCGACGTGGCCCTGCACAAGGCCCTGGCCGTGCAGCAGGAGCCGAATGTGCGCCTGGCCAGCCGCGCCGCCGAAGCCGCCTCGCAGGCCTGGAAGCCCTGGCGCAGCTACGCCGTGCTGCGCGCCTGGGCCGGCCTGTCCGCTCCTACCGCAGCCACCATTGCTACTAAAAACGTAGCTACCACCGCTTGATTTACCTGCGCCAAAGGCCTATTTCTTATGAAGTTTTCATCCACCACGGTCAAGACCCGATTCGACTCGCCGCTGGGCCCCATGCTGGCCGCCGCCAGCGACCATGGCTTGTGCGGCCTGTGGTTTGACGGCCAACGCCACATACCCGATATGTCAGACTGGCCAATGGTGCCGCAACACCCGGCACTGCAAGCCACCCACACCTTTATGCAGGCCTATTTTGAAGGCGACACCAGCAGCTTCAGCCTGCCTCTGGACCTGCACGGCGGCACCACCTTTCAGCAAGAAGTCTGGCAGGCCCTGCTGCGCATCCCCAGCGGTGCCAGCACCACGTATGGCGCGCTGAGCCACAGCCTGGGCCGGCCCAGCGCGGTGCGCGCCGTGGCCGGCGCGGTGGGGCGCAACCCCATCAGCATCATCGTGCCCTGCCACCGGGTGCTGGGCTCGGACGGCTCTCTCACCGGTTACGCTGGCGGGCTGGAGCGCAAGACCGCGCTGCTGCAACTGGAAGCCAAGCGCCAGGCGGTGCTGCTGTGAGTGCTGTGCCCAAATCTCTTGCCAAGCCCTGGCTGCTGGACTTTGTGGCGCTGGCCGCCATCTGGGGCGCGTCCTTCCTGTTCATGCGCATCGCCACGGTGGAAATGGGCGCCGTGCCCACCGCCGCCGTGCGCGTAGCCATTGCCTCCCTGGCCCTGCTGCCGCTGCTGTGGCTGCGCGGGCTGATGCCATCCCTGCGCCAGCACTGGAAGCCGGTGCTGCTGATCGGCATGCTGAATTCGGGCATTCCGTTCGCGCTGTTTTCGTTTGCGCTGCTGTCCATCACCACCGGGCTGTCGGCCATTTTGAACGCCACCGTGCCACTCTTCGGCGCCCTCATCGCCTGGGCCTGGCTAAAGGACCGGCCGAACAGCTCGCGCAGCCTGGGCCTGGTGATCGGCTTTGTGGGCGTGGCCCTGCTGGCCTGGGACAAAGCCAGCTTCAAGCCCGACGCCCATGGCATCGCCCCCGGCTGGGCCGTGCTGGCCTGCCTGCTCGCAGCCATCTGCTACGGCATCAGCGGCAGCTATACCAAGCGATTTCTCACCGGCGTACCACCCCTGGTCACCGCCACCGGCAGCCAGGTCGGCGCCACGCTGGGCCTGGCCGTGCCCGCGCTGTGGCTCTGGCCCGCCCAGTGGCCCAGCGCCCACGCCATGTGGGCCTTGCTGGTGCTGGGCGTGGTGTGCACCGGCCTGGCCTACATCTTGTTCTTCCGCTTGATCAGCAACATCGGCCCCGGCAAAGCGTTGACCGTGACCTTCGTGGTGCCAGTGTTCGCCGTGGTCTACGGCGCGGTGCTGCTGGGCGAGACGCTGACGCCCTGGATGCTGGGCTGCGGGCTAGTGGTGGTCTGCGGCACAGCCTTGTCCACCGGGTTGATCCGCCTGCCTGAGCGAAAGAGATAGCACCCCGGAGCGGCGGAACCTTCGACTTCCAACTTGATGCGGAAACCACCACCACTAAATGGCGATATCAGACATGCGGTATGAAGCCATTCGGGGGCTGACGTCGCTCCCACCATGGCGCTGCGTATGCCAGCGCGCCAGCCCCAAGCACAGGAGTCGGCGCGGGACTTAATGGCGAAGGTGAGGCGCATTGATGTGCTGCTGAGTCCTTGCTGCAAAACTGGCCGGTTGCATGCCATCCAAGTGCTACCGGTGCAACGCACACTGCCCGCACCCAGTCGCCGCCAGGTGGACTACTGGGGGCCGCCGTCTGATGGGGCGTGAGGTGGTCAAGAAAGAGAGTTGCGGGGCGCTGCATCGGGGCGCTCGGGGTATTGCTGTGCGCAGCTCCAGTTTTGGATGCTGGCACGGCGCTGCGCCCCGGTGCGGGCAGCAGGCGCATCCATTGGGGCCTTCGCTTGGGTGCAGGCGTCACAGAAATAGCCGCCTGAACGGCCTTCGAATCACGCCATAATTTGCGCCATAGGCAAGGGGAGTTTGAGTAATCCCCTATCCCTCTCACCAACTATCAACGGCCATTGCGGGCGTTGGTTCAGTCCAACAAGGTTTATCCGCCGCGTATGAACATCGCTCTTGTCTCTTGCAGCGCCTCGCGGCAGATAAACGCTATTAGTTAGGCTCACGTAAGAAGCTATGAATACATGCGCCTATTGCGGCAAAAGCTCCACACTCACCAAAGAGCACATCTGGCCA
>JAPLPK010000152.1 GCA_026400275.1 Burkholderiales bacterium | reverse complement strand
TGCCGGGCACCAGATGGGACGGGCAAAACGCCACCTGCTCCGTCTCGGCAAAGAAGTTGTCGGGCCAGCGGTCGAGCACCATGCGGCCAATCACCCTCAAAGGCACCAGCTCCTCGGGGATCAGCTTGGTGGCGTCCAGATGGTCGAACGGAAAGGCGGCCGCCTCTTCCTCGGTGAAGAGTTGCACCGCGAACTCCCACTCCGGGAATGCGCCGGCCTGGATGGCCTCGAACAGATCGCGGCGGTGAAAGTCCGGGTCTGCGCCCGCCAGCTTCACGGCCTCGTCCCAGATCGTCGATTGCAGGCCCAGCTTGGGCCGCCAGTGGAACTTCACGAAGGTCGATGCGCCGGCTGCGTTGACCAGGCGAAAGCTGTGGATGCCAAAGCCTTCAATCATGCGCAGGGAGCGCGGCAAGGTGCGGTCCGACATGATCCACATCACCATGTGCATGGACTCGGGCGTCAGCGAGATGTAGTCCCAGAAGGTGTCATGGGCCGTGGCCGATTGCGGAAAGCCCCGGTCGGGCTCCATCTTTATGGCATGGACCAGGTCCGGGAACTTGATGGCGTCCTGGATGAAGAACACCGGGATGTTGTTGCCCACCAGGTCCCAGTTGCCCTCTTTGGTATAGAACTTGACCGCAAAGCCACGCGCATCGCGCGGCGTATCCGCCGAGCCGGCGCCGCCCGCCACCGTGGATATGCGGGTGAACAGCGGCGTGCGCTCGCCCACCTCGGTCAGGATCTTGGCCGTGGTGTAGTCGGCCAGCGACTGCGTCAGCTCAAAGTAGCCATGCGCCGCCGTGCCGCGCGCGTGCACCACCCGCTCGGGGATGCGCTCATGGTCGAAGTGGGTGATCTTCTCGCGGAGGATGAAGTCCTCCAGCAAGGTGGGGCCGGTGGGGTGGGCGCGCAGCGAGTTCTGGTTGTCGGAAATCGGCGTGCCCTGGTTGGTGGTCAGCACCGGGTGGCTGTCGGACACGGCCTGGTGCAGCTCACCCCCTGGGCCGTTGCGGCTCGCCCCCTCGTCGGCCTTGGGCAGGGTTGCGCGCTTCTTGGTTGCGGCGCGGGGCGGTACTTTCAATTGGGTTGCCATGGTGTGGGCTCCACTGTCGATTGGGGGATGAAAGAGCTCGCCACGGCTTGATCCCCCGAACATGCAAAGGAGATACCTCTGCAGGACTGGGTTCAGGGGAATCCGTTGCGTCACGAACTACAAGGGTGCCTGGGGGCGCGCCGACTGTGGACGCCGCCCCTCTCGCTATTGCATGGTGCGCCGCCCTGGCCGCCAGCCTTGCGGGCGCAATGGCCCCATCCGGGTAGGACAAGCACTGTTAATACATGTACGCGCCCCGCGCCGCCCCCAAAGTAGTGCCGCCAGGCGCAAAGCGCATGGTCCTACGCGGGTTCAGCCTGCGCACCGCTGGCCGCCGCAAGCCGAACGGCGGATAACCATTCTTCAGACCCGCCCACACTTTGTTGGCTGGCTGTACCTGAAGGAGATTCAAGATGATTGATAGCCACGTTATTTCTTCGGACAAGGTTGAAGGCAGTGCGGTCTACAACGGCAATGGCGACAAGCTCGGCTCCATCGACGACCTGATGATCGACCGGCAATCCGGGACGGTGCGTTACGCAGTGCTGGAGTTCGGCGGCTTTCTGGGCATGGGCACAGACCGGTTCCCGCTGCCTTGGAGCATGCTCAAGTACGACACCCAGCGCGAGGGCTATGTTGTGCCAGTGGACAAATCGCAGCTCGAAGGTGCCCCGCATTACGCCTCCGGCGAAATCCCGGAGTATTCGGACGCATATGGGCGCACGGTGTACAACCACTACGGCGTGGACTGGATGTAGCCGCCCACAGCGCTACCGCACATTCGCCACCAGGCCAGATTTATAGAAAATCAGCCTTCAGCGCAGGTAAAACCTGCGCCAGCAGCTACCAAAACACTAGCAAATCACACAGCCGGTCGGTGCATCGCGCAGATCTTGTTGCCGTCCGGGTCGCGCAGGTAGGCCAGGTACAGCGGGCCCGCCGCGCCCTGGCGCCAGCCGGGTGGGTCTTCGCAGCTGCTGCCGCCATGTGCCACGCCGGCGGCATGAAAGGCATCGGCCTGTTCGGGCGAGGCCATGCTGAAGCCGATGGTGCTGCCATTGCCATGCGTGGCGGGCTCGCCGTTGATCGGCAAGGTAATGCCGAACAGGCCGGTGGGGCTGCGGTAAAAGTAGCGGCCTTTGTGCAGATAGGCCGGACCAATGCCCAGCGCCCCCAGCACCGCGTCGTAAAAGGCCTTGGAAGCCTCCAGGTCCCGCACACCCACCATCACATGGCTAAACATCGCTCATTCCTTTCAACAGAATTTCACTACCAGTGCCAGCCTGCGGCACCCTTATTTGTAGACCACGCTGTCGTCCACGCTGTACAGCACGCAAGCCTGCTGGGCCCGCTCCTCGCAGCGCTTCAGGGCTTGCGCATTCACATCGTCCGCGCCGCCCCCTACCCAGGCCCAGTGCTTGCGGGTGGGCGCCACCGCAAACGCGCGCGGCAGCGACGACTGCAGGTAGCGCTGGTATTGCTCCAGGCCCGCTGGCGCATCCAGGGGCAGCTTTTGCGTGTCGTCCAGCGCGGCATAGCCGCTGGCGGGGAACTGGCGCGCGCGCTGCTTATCAGGCAGGGTGTCTTGGTCGGGGCTGGCGATGCGGCGTTCGTCGGTGATCACGCCGCGCTCCAGCGCATTGGTGCCAAGTGCCTCGCAGCTGGTGACCTTTTGCGCCTGCAGCCCATCGCAAAAAAAGACGCTGTGGCCCAGTGCGGCGGCTACGTCGGGGTGGAAGAAGTTGGCCGCACCCTTGTTCTTGGGAATGGCAATCCAGCGCCGCACCAGGTCAGGGTCGGCCTTGCCGTCCGAGTGACTCAATATCCAGGTGTACAGGCCGTCTTGGCTGACCGACTGCGGGTCCAGGTTGCCCTGGGCGTTGTAGTGCCCGTGGAAGCCCACATAGGTGCGGTCGGCCGGGTAGTCGTTGGTAAAAACGCGCTGCTTACCGCCCAAGAACATGCGCGAACACGAAGAAATGCAGTAGCCCGACACGGCCGTGGTCACCCCTGCATCCCGCAGCAAATCACCCACCCGGTAGCCCGTCCACGCGTCGCCCCCGTGTGAGTTGCGCAGCACCACCAGGTCAATCTTGGGATTGGCCGCAAATGCGTCCTTCACCATGGCCAGCTCCGACCCCGTGACCGGGCCCGACAAGATGATGGTGTTGCCGTGGCTTGCCAGCGCCATCGCCCCAGCACTGCCGCACGCAAGTGCCGCCGCGCCCGCTGCCAGCGCGAGTAGCAGCCTGGTGGCCATCCGCCGCAGCGTGGTCGTTGTGTGGGCAAACACCATGGGTAGATCCTTTTTTGTCATGCAGAAATACAAGCGAATGATGTTAGCGGCATACCGGCGAATCCCCCCACGCCAGCCTCGGCCACACGTTCTGACCACAATACCGCGCTTAGAACGCGTTCTTACCCTCTCAACAACAAGGAGCAAAGATGGGAACCCTCGTTAACTACGCACGCCCCGACGGCAAAACCGTGCAGGGCTACCTGGCCGAGCCGGCCGCCAGCAATGCCCCGGCTATCGTCGTCATCCAGGAATGGTGGGGACTGAACGACCAGATCAAGGGCGTGGCCGACCGCCTGGCCTCGGCCGGCTTCCAGGCCCTGGTGCCCGACCTGTACCGTGGCAAAGCCACCGTGGAGCAGGAGGAAGCCCACCACCTGATGACCGGCCTGGACTTCGGCGACGCCGCCAGCCAGGACATTCGGGGTGCGCTGCAGTTCATGAAGGCCCGCGCACCCAGGCTGGGCCTCACCGGCTTCTGCATGGGCGGCGCCCTCACCCTGCTGGCCGCCCAGGCGCCTGAGCTGGACGCCGCCGTCGTCTGGTACGGCTGCCCGCCGCTGGAATACATCGACGCCAGCAAAATCAAAATCCCCCTGCAAGGCCACTGGGCCACGCAAGACGAGTTCTTCAAGATCGACACCGTAGCCGCCCTGGAAGACAAGCTCAAGGCCGCAGACGTCAGCTTCGAGTTCCACCGCTATCTGGCCCACCACGCCTTCGCTAATGAAGAGGCCGTCGGCCCCGGCCGCATCCCGGCCACGCAGTACGACCCCGTGTGGGCCCAGCAGGCCTGGGACCGGGCACTGCACTTCTTTGGTAAGCACCTGGGCTGAGCTTGCGCATACGGCCATGGCTCTGAAATTGGGCTGAAGAGGGACTTCATCGCCTTCTTCAGGGCCATTGCCGCAGAAAATGCACAGCTTCTTCCAAAAGGACTCTTCGTGTCAGACTCCATCGTCATCCAGCAACCTGCCCTGCAGGCCCAGCAACTCATGGTGCTACACCACGGCGAGGGCAGCAGTGCGCGGCACATGGAACCCCTGGGGCGGCGCCTGGCCGCGCATTTCCCCCATGCCTTCATCGTCAGCGTGCAGGCACCGTACCGCTACGACGGGGCGGAGCCCCAGCCTGCGGACGCAGAAGCGGGCGGCCAGTGGTACCCGACGCAGGACATCGATGACGACCAGCGCACCGCACGCGTGGCACAGGCCGTGCCCGCCTTTGTACACAACTTGCGCTACTGGCAAGCCCAGAGTGGCGTAGAGCCCGCTGCCACCGCCATCTTTGGCTTTGCACAAGGTGCCACCATGGCGCTGGAGGCCGCACAGGTCGAACCCGCGTTGACTGCCCGCATCATCGTGCTATCCGGCCGCTATGCGCAGCTACCCCTCAGCGCGCCCGAGAAAACCACGCTGCATTTCATCCACGGCAAGGCGGACCCCGTCATCCACTATGGCCACTGCGTAGCCGCCGCAGAGCGCCTGGTGGGACTGGGCGGCGACCTTACGGCAGACGTCATCCCCTTCCTGGCACATGCAGTGAGCGACGAAGTCATGGATATGGTGCTCGACCGCCTGACAGGCCATATTCCCAAACACCAATGGGAAGAAGTGCAGAAGGCGGCGGCACAGCAACAGGGCATCTAGCCTGGCGCACCCACCGAACCAACACACTGGCCTTCAAGGCAGAACTGGTTGCCGCCGGCCTGGAACCTGGGCTCTCCATCGCGGCCTTGGCCAGCAGCTATGGCATGAACGCCAATGTGCTGCACCGCAGGCTCAAGGACCATGCACGCACAGGCTGCCGCCAGCCCGTCGCGCCGCAGCTGCCCAGCACGATTGACACGACTGACACGTCACCCTCTGTGCCAGAGTTCATTGCCCTGCGCCTACCCGGCATCACACCCGAGGCCATTGCGACCGAGTTTAAGGTCGATCTGCGCAAGGGGGCGCTGTCCGCGACCGTCACCTGGCCGATACATGCAGCGGCCGATTTCGCCCGCTTTGCACAGTGGGCTGTGGCGGTGCTCAACTGATTCGCATCAATGCTGTGTGGCTGGCCATCACGCCCATGGACATGCGCGCGGGCAACGAGACGACTCTGGCGGGCGTGGTGGTGGCATCAGGTGCGGCACACCCGCATACAGCCTACCTGTTTGGCAACAAGCCCGGCACACGTTTGAATGTGTTGGTGCGCGACGGTATGGGCATCTGGCTGGCCGTACGCCGGCGACACCAAGGCCGCTTCCATTGGCTCTCACCAGGCGGCATGGTGCAGCAATGTCTTCAACGCGACCAACTCGACGCGCTTACGCTGACCCAGCGCGCAAACTCGGCCGCTGCGTGGATGGGCCAGGTGACAGTCATCGACAGCGTGCTCTTGCGGGGTTCCACCTTGATCTCAAGCGGCATAGGTTCGGGCATTGCAGCGGGCAGTCGCAACGGGATGAATGCTGGAGCCGCAGGCGCAGGCTCAACCGCACAGCCCGGGTGTATCTCGAGAGATTGGTGGCAGCCAGTGCGCGCGTGCTCCTTGAGCCAGCGATGCAGCACGTTGGCGTTCATGCCATGGCGGCTGGCCAATGCAGCGATGGACGTCCCGGGTTGCAGGCAGGCAGCGATCAGCTCCGCCTTGAAGGCTGGTGTCTAGGTTCGATGGGTGCGCCCGGCGGTGTCTCTCGCAGTGTCTGAGTCTTTGAGCATCGTGTGCGCGATGGTTACGTGCACACGATGGTGCGAGAGGGGTAGGGTCAAATCAAGATGGGTTCACCGCGTGCTTACGGCTCGCTTCGGGCCGGCCAACGCGGTGCCGCTCTGATAAGCCCGATTCAAAGTGCTCGGGTCAATGGGCATGACTCGTACGCATATCTTAAAGATGTGCTGATGCGCCTGCCAACCCAGCGGGCCAGCTTGATACATGAGCTGCTGCAGCATCGCTGGCAGCCGCAGACTTAGCCTGTGACCGCAATATATGGTCAAGAAGAGTTTGCCGCGCGCTTACTTTGGAGAAAGCAAAAGCCTAGTTCAAGCTCGTGTGCATGGCGCTGAATCTGCCTAGGATAGGGGCCTTGCAGGCCGGGTGAGGTCGGAAATGGACTGGAAAGTGCCCACACCGACTTCTACGCGTGGTTTAGTAACTTCAAACGTGCCGTAAAGACCCGCTGTGAGGCACGAGCCAACCACAAACTACCTCGCCACCTGCCGAAGGGGGGGGCGATTGGCGTTTGCTTAGAATCTTCTGCTGCCCATACTCCTAGCGACCTACCGCAACAC
>JAPLPK010000240.1 GCA_026400275.1 Burkholderiales bacterium | reverse complement strand
GCCAGCGACCCGCAGCCCCTGCCGTATCTGGATGCGGCCACCAACCGCACGCAAGGCGCCATCGACATCACGCTGGAAGTCTGGCTACAAAGCCGCGCCATGCACGAGGCCGGCCTGGCGGCGGTGCGACTGTCGCAGTCCAACTTCCGCGACGCCTACTGGACCCTGGCCCAGCTGCTGGTGCACCACGCCAGCAATGGCTGCAATCTGCAGCCTGGCGACCTGCTGGGAACAGGCACCCAGTCCGGCCCGGCCCCCGGCCAGGGCGGCTCGCTGCTGGAGCTATCGTTGGGCGGCAAGCAGGCTATTGCGCTGCCCGGTGGCGAGTCGCGTACCTTCCTGGAAGACGGCGACACGGTGACCCTGCGCGCCTACTGCGAGCGCCCCGGTGCCGCCCGCATCGGCTTTGGCGAAGCCAGCGGCACGGTGCTGGCGGCTCCCCCTCTGCCCTGAGGCCGCCATGCTGCAACTGCACAGCTACTTCCGCAGCTCGGCCGCTTACCGCGTGCGCATTGCGCTGGGCCTGAAGGGCCTGGAGGCCCAGATACTGCCCGTGCACCTTGTGAAAAACGGCGGCGAGCAGCGCAGCGCCGCCTACCGCGCCATCAACCCCGCAGGCCTGGTACCAGCCCTGGTGGACGATGGGCACGTCCTCACCCAGTCGCTGGCCATCATCGAGTATCTGGAAGAGCTACACCCCCAGCCGCCGTTGCTGGGCCGCTCACCACTAGAGCGCGCCCACATCCGCGCGCTGGCACTGGACATCGCCTGCGAAATCCACCCGCTGAACAATCTGCGGGTACTGAACTACCTCCAAGACGAGATGGGCCTGGATGAAGAGCAAAAAATGCGCTGGTACCGCCACTGGACCGAAACCGGCCTGGCCACGGTAGAAGCCCGCCTGGCGCACACCGCAGGCCAGTTCTGCGTGGGCGACAGCCCCAGCCTGGCCGACTGCTGCCTGGTGCCCCAGGTCTTCAACGCCCAGCGCTTTGCCTGCAAGCTGGACCCGTACCCCACCGTGGTGGCCGTGCATGCGCGCTGCAGCGCCTTAACAGCGTTCCAGCAAGCCGCGCCGGAGATGCAGCCCGACGCGGGTTAGGGCGACGCTGAATAAGTCCCCGCGAGGCTGCGCGCCCTGGCTCGGGATGGGATGCAAGGCGCAAACCGCATACATAGCTTGGGCTATGGCGAGGATTTGCAACGCAGCAGACCGCCCGAGGCCAGGGATGCGCAGACCGCGAGGGACTTGTTCAACGTTGCCTTAGGTAGCGTAGGATTTCGGCATGCACATGCCCACCAATACCTTCAAGAAAAACCTGCGCGAAGGCCGTGCCCAGATCGGCCTGTGGGTCGGCCTGGCCGATGCCTATGCAGCCGAAGCCCTGGCCACCACCGGCTACGACTGGTTGCTGATCGACGGTGAACACGCACCCAACGATGTGCGCAGCATCCTGGCCCAGCTGCAGGCCGTGGCGCCTTACCCCGGCCACGCCATCGTGCGCCCGCACATAGGCGATGTGGCACTGATCAAGCAGCTGCTGGACACCGGCGCGCAAACCCTGCTGATCCCCATGGTGGACACGGCCGAGCAGGCCGCCCAGATGGTGGCCGCCACCCGCTACCCACCGCACGGCGTACGCGGCGTGGGCAGCGCGCTGGCTCGCTCCTCGCGCTGGAACCAGATCGAAGGCTATCTGCACCAGGCCAATGCCGAAATGTGCGTGCTGGTGCAGGTCGAAACCCTGGCCGCGCTGAAGAACCTGAAAGCCATTGCCGAAGTGGAAGGGGTAGACGGCGTGTTCTTCGGCCCCTCTGACCTGTCAGCCTCGATGGGGCTGCTGGGCCAGCCCGGCCACCCGGACGTGCAGCAGGCGATTGCCGAGGGCATGGCCATCGTACAGGCGGCGGGCAAGGCGGCCGGCATTCTGGCGGTAGACCCGGTGCTGGCCCAAAAATACCTGGCCCTAGGCGCCCTGTTTGTGGCCGTGGGCGTGGACACCAGCCTGCTGGTCAAGGCGGCCAAGGAACAGCTGGCCCTCTTCAAGACAGCCAGTCCCATCACCAGCGGCGCTGGGTCTGGTTATTGAGCCCCACAGCCCTGCTGTATTCGCGGGTGAGCGCCCTGCACGGCGGCGCAACGCATGGCACACTGGCCCTCAATTTGAGGAAATGGATTGCTATGTTGCGCCGTGCATGTTGGGTCGGTTTCACTGCAACAGCCCTGTGGGCTGCTGCTCCATTCGCGCAGGCGGCGGACCCACCCCAGGCCGTCGCGGAGGAGGACGTGCAAGTCCAGCGCTCCGGGCAAAGCTTTACCGTGGACCTGAGCTTTTACGCCCCTGTGCCCCCAGCCCAGGCCTGGGCCGTGCTGACAGACTTCGAGCACATGCCGGAGTTTCTGCCCAACCTGACTAGTAGCCACGCCCACAAAATCAGTGATACCGAGCTCAAAGTCAGCCAGACCGGTGTGGCCAAGTACGGCGTGTTTTCAGCCAACTTTGAGTCCATCCGCGAAATCACGCTGATGCCCGAAACCGAAATCCACGCCCACGGCGTGGGTGGCAATCTGCAGCATTTGGAAAGCGTGATGCATCTGCACCCCGAGGGCAGCGGCACCAAGCTGGTCTACCACGTAGAAGCCTTGGCTGGCTTCTGGTTCCCGCCGTTGATAGGCCCGTCCCTGGTACGGCACGACACCGCGGCCCAGTTCTCAGCCATGGTGCGGGAGATGCTGCGCCGCAGAGGCCTCGCTACACTTTAGATAGCTGCTTGCGCAGTATTTATATGCGGTGCAGGCGGTTTTAACCACCAAACCCACTACGCCGCATGTCCCGCAGCCCTGAACTCTGCCGGCGCCTGGCCCGTCCAGCCCTTGAACGCACGGGAAAAGCTCTTTTCGTTGGTAAAGCCCACCGCCAAAGCAATCTGTTTGACCGGCTTGGCCGTGCGCAGCAACTGCTGCGTGGCCAGGTCGCGCCGCACTTCGTCCTTTAAACCTTGCAGCGACACCGCCTCGGCCAGCAACTGGCGGTGCAAACTGCGCACCGAAAGCCGTAGCTCCGTGGCGATAGCCTCGGCCTGGGTAAAGTCGGCTGGCCGTTGCTGCAACAGATTTTTGACACGTTGCGCCAGCAGCCTGTCACGCCGGTAGGGCAACACAATCAGCGGCAGGGGCCGGCGCAACATCAGGCCCAGGGCCTTCTCGTCACGGCGTATGGGCAAAGCCAGGTACTGTGCGTCGAAACGTATGCAGGCACCTGCCGCGCCAAACTCCACTGCCCCAGGAAACATGAGCGGATATACGGCGGCATGGGCAGGCGCCGCGAAAGGGAAACAGGCCTGGGCCAGCGGCAAGCGCGAATCCACCATCCAGCAGGCCACACCATGCGCATTGCGCAGGCAGGTGACTAGGCAGAACTCGCGGAACGGAGCCAAATCACGCCGCTCGTCTATGGACAGCGTGGCCACGCCGGCAGCCACCTCCAGCTTGAGCGCGATGTCGTCCACCAGCAAGCCGTGGTGGCGGCACCAGCGCTTCAGCGCCACGCCGAGATTCGGAGCGGTGATGGATGCCCGGCTCAGCATGCCGTAGCTGCCCCAACGCAGCTTGCGCGAGAACCAGCCCAGGGCTTCATCGTCCAGCTCGTGCATGGCGTGGGCACTGATGGCCTCCATCTGCGCGGCCGTGACCCGGGCATCGGCGCGGTCCACATCTTGTGTCGCAATTTGTGCCGCCTGCAGGGCATTTGCAGGGTCTACGCCGTATTTTTGGTAAGCCAGCAATATGGCTCGTATAAAAGCCATAGGCGTTACAGCCGGGAGTGAAGCTGCCGAACGGGGCGAAACATGCATCGCTGAAAGTCTAGAGTGGCATGGCAGGATTTGCAACTCCACTGGCAAGACATGTGCGAAACCCGGGCATAGAGTGCAGGCACCAGCATCTATCGCAAGGAGACACTACATGCACGCCTTGGCAACACACATCAACCCGCGCGCGGCCGACTTCCAGGCCAATGCCGCAGCCATGCGTTCAGCAGTCGCCGACTTGCGCGCCAAAACGGATGCGGCTGCACTGGGGGGTGGCGAGCTGGCACGAAGCCGCCACACCGCACGCGGCAAGCTACTGCCACGGGACCGTGTGGACCAGCTGGTAGACCCGGGCAGCCCCTTCCTGGAAATTGGCCAACTGGCGGCCTACGGTATGTACGGCGGAGACGCCCCCGGCGCCGGCCTAGTGGCGGGCATAGGACGCATCCATGGTGTGGAATGCATGCTGCTTGCCAATGACGCCACCGTCAAAGGCGGGACCTACTTTCCGATGACGGTGAAGAAGCACCTGCGTGCGCAGGAAATCGCCGAGCAAAACCACCTGCCCTGCATTTACCTGGTGGATTCAGGCGGGGCATTTTTGCCGCTGCAAGACGAGGTGTTCCCCGACCGGGAACACTTTGGCCGCATCTTCTACAACCAGGCGCACATGTCGGCCAAGGGCATTCCACAGATTGCGGTAGTCATGGGCTCGTGCACGGCGGGCGGGGCCTATGTGCCGGCCATGAGCGATGAGACCATCATCGTACGGAACCAGGGCACGATCTTCCTGGGCGGCCCACCGCTGGTGAAGGCGGCCACCGGCGAAGTGGTTAGCGCGGAAGACCTGGGCGGGGGTGACACCCACACCCGCATCTCCGGCGTGGCCGACCACCTGGCAGAAAACGACCAGCACGCACTGTCCATCGCACGCAGCATCGTGGCGAACCTGAACCACCGCAAACCCGTGGGCCTGCGGCTGCAGGCCAGTGAAGAGCCGCTGTACGACGCGGAAGACATCTACGGCATCATCCCGCAAGACACGCGCAAGCCCTACGACGTACGCGAAGTCATCGCCCGCGTGGTGGACGGCTCCCGCTTCGACGAATTCAAGGCCCGCTACGGTGCCACCCTGGTCACCGGCTTCGCGCACCTGTACGGCATGCCGGTGGGCATCATCGCCAACAACGGCATCCTGTTCGGGGAGTCGGCACAAAAAGGCGCGCACTTCATAGAGCTGTGCGGCCAGCGGGGTGTGCCGCTGGTGTTTCTGCAAAACATCAGCGGCTTCATGGTGGGCCGCAAGTATGAAAACGCGGGCATTGCCAAGGACGGCGCGAAGATGGTCACGGCGGTAGCCACCGTGGGCGTGCCCAAGCTGACCATGCTGATCGGCGGCAGCTTTGGCGCCGGCAACTACGGCATGTGCGGCCGCGCCTATTCCCCGCGCTTGCTGTGGATGTGGCCCAACGCACGCATCAGCGTAATGGGCGGCGAGCAGGCTGCCGGCGTGCTGGCCACCGTCAAGCGCGATGGCATAGAGGCCCAACAAGGTACGTGGTCCGCACAAGCGGAAGAAGACTTCAAAGCCCCCATTCGGGCGCAATACGAAGAGCAAGGCCACCCCTACTACGCCACAGCCCGCCTGTGGGATGACGGGGTGGTGGACCCGGCCCAGACGCGGCGCGTACTGGGCCTGTCCTTGGCGGCCACGCTGAACGCGCCCATCCTGCCGACGAAGTTCGGCCTGTTTCGTATGTAAGGCATGTGAGGCCCGTATGCACTACCAATACCTGAAGATCGAACACCGTGGCGGCTGTGCCTGGATCTGGATGGACCGCGCCGAAGTCCACAACGCTTTCGACGAAATCCTGGTCCAGGAGCTGACAAGCTGTATCGCCGAGCTTGACGCCACGCCTGCAGTGCGCGCCATCGTATTGGCAGGCACCGGAAAAAGCTTCTCGGCCGGAGCCGACCTGGGCTGGATGCGGCGCCAGGGCGAGGCCCCGCTGGAAGACAACCTGGCCAGTGCGCACAAGCTGGCAGCCCTGTTCAGCACCCTGTCGCAATGCGCCACGCCCACGGTTGCGCGCGTGCACGGCGCAGCCCTGGGCGGTGGCATGGGCTTGGCGGCGGCATGCGACATCTGCATCGCATCCACCAAGGCCTCATTTGCCACCACCGAAGTCCGGTTCGGCATCATTCCCGCAGCCATTGGCCCCTACGTTGTGCGGGCCATCGGGGAGCGTCAGGCCTACCGCTACTTCCAGACGGCGGAGCGCATCGATGCCCAGCGCGCACAGCACATCGGCCTGGCGCATGAAGTGGTGGAGCCCGAGCAGTTGGACGCCTGCGTGCAGCAGATCGTCGATGCACTGTTGGCCGGCGGCCCACTTGCGCAGGCGGCCGCAACCCAACTGATCCGCCGTATCGCCCACAAACCGATAGACGCAGCGCTAGCCACCGAGACTGCGCAGCGTATCGCAGAGCTGCGCGCCACCCCCGAAGCCAAAGAGGGATTGAACGCGTTTCTGGAAAAGCGTTCGCCCGTCTGGAACCACACATAAGGAGGAAAAGATGTTCAAAAAAATCCTCATCGCCAACCGGGGCGAAATCGCTTGCCGTGTCATCAAGACAGCACGCCAACTCGGTATTGCCACCGTCGCGGTGTATTCCGATGCAGATGCCCATGCACGCCATGTCCGCCTGGCCGACGAAGCCCTGTGGATCGGGCCAGCCCCCGCGCTGGACTCCTATCTGCGTGCGGACCGCATCCTGGCGGCTGCGCAGCAGAGCGGCGCCGAGGCCATCCACCCGGGCTACGGCTTTCTGTCAGAGAACGCAGGCTTCGCCGAAGCCTGCGAACGGGCAGGCATTGTCTTCATTGGTCCGCCAGCTGCGGCGATCCAGGCAATGGGCAGCAAGTCTGCGGCGAAACAGTTGATGGAAAAGGCCGGCGTACCTTTGACGCCCGGCTACCACGGCAGCAACCAGGACCCGCTGTTCCTGGCCCAGCAGGCAGACAGCATCGGCTACCCCGTGCTGATCAAAGCCAGCGCCGGCGGTGGCGGCAAAGGCATGCGCCGCGTCGATCAGGCAGCCGACTTTGCGGCCGCGCTCAGCTCCTGCCAGCGCGAGGCATTGAACGCCTTTGGCAGCGACCAGGTGCTGGTCGAAAAATATGTGCTCAAACCCCGGCATATCGAGATCCAGGTGTTTGGCGACATGCAGGGGCAAATGGTGTATTTGTTCGAACGCGACTGTTCTGTACAACGCCGCCACCAGAAGGTACTGGAAGAAGCCCCCGCGCCCGGCATGACGCCAGAGCGCCGCGCGGCCATGGGCCAGGCAGCCGTAGAGGCAGCCAAAGCCGTAGGCTATGTGGGTGCCGGAACGGTGGAGTTCATTGCCCAGCAGGACGGCAGCTTCTACTTCATGGAGATGAATACCCGCCTGCAGGTCGAACACCCTGTGACCGAAATGCTGACGGGTTTGGATTTGGTGGAGTGGCAGCTACGCGTTGCCAGTGGCGAGCCGCTGCCACTGCGGCAAGATCAACTCATCCTGCGCGGCCACGCGCTGGAGGCCCGTATTTATGCCGAAGACCCCAACAAAGGATTCCTGCCCTCTACCGGGCGGCTGGCGCATCTGGCAATACCGCAGGAATCGGCCCACGTACGCATAGACACAGGTGTAGAACAAGGCGACGAGATCACGTCCCACTACGACCCCATGATCGCCAAGCTCATCGTCTGGGGTGTAGACCGCAGCCAGGCACTTGCGCGCATGCACCAAGCGCTGGGCCAATACCAGGTGGTGGGCGTTCAGACCAACATCGAGTTCCTCTCGCGTCTGGTGACAAGCCCCTCCTTCAGCCATGCAGATCTTGACACCGGCCTGATAGAGCGCGAAGCAGGGTTTCTATTCCCACCCAACACCCGCGTGCCTGACGAGGTGTGGTTGCTGGCAACACTGGCCGAACTGCTGCACCACGTCCAGGAGACTGCGCGCGCGGCGGCGTGTGACGCGTATCCAGATTCCCCCTGGCATGCACTCGACGGCTGGCGCCTGAACGGACGGGCTAGACGCACGGTACAGCTGCGCATGGGTGATACCGTGCAAGCTATCGAGGCAGAAAGCCTGGGAACGACCGGCGAATATGCGCTGTGGATGCATGCAGAACGCCGTAAGGCACACGCCCAACTGAACATGCAAGGCCAGCTGCAAGCGCGTATAGGGGACCGCCAGCTACACGCGAAGGTAGTTTCGGTCGGCGACAAGAGACATGTTTTCTTGGAAGGAAGAACCTGGGCTTTGGCCCTGGTGCCAACCTCATATATAGCCACGGACCACGCTGTCGAAGGCCATCTGAAAGCGCCAATGCCCGGAAAGGTACTGGCACTGCTGGTCGCCCCAGGCACGCGGGTAGAAAAAGGCTCGGCCCTGTTGGTCATGGAAGCCATGAAGATGGAACACACGATTACCGCCCCGCGTGACGGGGTGGTCAAAGCGTTTTACTGCGCCATCGGCGAGCAGGTGGCAGAGGACGCGGAGCTGGTCGAATTCGATGATGGAACACCCTGATAGGGGATTGAAAGAGCTTTGGGGGCAAAGAATCCGGGGGCATCTTTGAAAAACTCTATTCAATACATAAATTTTATTGAGTTCTTGGATTCATAGGAATTAATTACTATGAACATCCCAGTCTGTCATTTGCAAACAAAGGCCGCACATGCATATTTCTGCCTGCTGCTGCGGCACCTTGTATCCACAAATGCAGCCACCAACCGACAAAGGAGAACCCCATGTCCAATGAAGCCAAGTGTCCTTTTCACCATGCTGCCGGCGGCGGCACAACCAACAAAGACTGGTGGCCCAACCAGCTGCGGGTTGATGTGCTGAACCAGCATTCCAACAAGTCCCACCCGCTGGGCGAGAAGTTCAATTACGCAGAAGAATTCAAGAAGCTGGACTACAAGGCGCTCAAGGCGGATCTGGTCAAGCTGATGACCGACAGCCAAGACTGGTGGCCGGCCGACTTTGGCCACTACGGTCCACAGTTCATCCGCATGGCCTGGCACAGCGCCGGCACCTACCGCACCCAAGACGGCCGAGGCGGCGGTGGCCGTGGCCAACAGCGCTTTGCACCGCTGAACTCCTGGCCCGACAACGTCAACATCGACAAGTCGCGCCGCCTGCTCTGGCCTATCAAGCAAAAGTACGGCCAAAGCATCTCCTGGGCAGACCTGTTCATCCTGACCGGCAATGTGGCGCTGGAGTCCATGGGCTTCCGTACCTTCGGCTTTGCCGGCGGCCGTGAAGACGTGTGGGAACCCGATATGGACGTGAACTGGGGCGCAGAAACCACCTGGCTGGCCACGGACAAGCGCTTCAGCGGAGATCGCGAGTTGGACAACAACCTCGCTGCCACCCACATGGGCCTGATCTACGTCAACCCCGAAGGCCCGAACGCCAGCGGTGATTACCTGGCCGCCGCCAAGGACATCCGCACCACGTTCAGCCGCATGGCCATGGACGATGAAGAAATCGTCGCCCTGATCGCTGGCGGCCATACCTTTGGCAAGGCACATGGCGCTGCGCCCGAGTCGCACAAGGGCCCAGAGCCCGAAGGTGCGGGCATCGAAGCCCAGGGCTTGGGATGGAACAGCAACTTTGGCAGCGGCCACGGCAAGGACACCGTGTCCAGCGGCCTGGAAGTCACCTGGACCACTACCCCGGCGCAATGGAGCAACAACTTCTTTGAAAACCTGTTCAAGTACGAATGGGAGCTGACCCATTCGCCCGCCGGTGCCAAGCAGTGGGTGGCCACGAATGGCCCGGAGATCATCCCTGACGCGCATGTGCCGGGCAAATTCCACAAGCCGACCATGCTGACCACCGACTTGACGCTGCGCTTCGACCCCGAGTTCGGCAAGATCTCCAAGCGCTTCCATGAAGACCCGCAGGCCTTTGCCGAAGCCTTTGCCCGTGCCTGGTACAAGCTGACCCACCGCGACATGGGCCCGAAGGCGCGCTACCTCGGCCCCGAAGTGCCCAAGGAAGACCTGATCTGGCAAGATCCGCTGCCAGCGGCAACCCTCCATCCAACGGCGGCAGATGTATCTGAGCTCAAAGCCAAGATCGCTGCCTCCGGCCTGTCGGTAAGCGAGCTGGTATCCGTGGCCTGGGCTTCGGCTTCCACCTTCCGTGGCGGCGACAAACGCGGTGGTGCCAACGGCGCACGCCTGGCCCTGGCCCCGCACAAGGACTGGGAAGTCAACAAGATCGCCGTCCAGGTGCTGCCCAAGCTGGTTGAGATCCAGCAGGCATCTGGCAAGGCATCGCTGGCCGACGTGATCGTGCTGGCCGGCAGCGTGGGTGTGGAACAGGCGGCCCAAGCGGCTGGCGTTACCGTGGTGGTGCCATTCGTGCCAGGCCGTGTCGATGCGACACAGGCGGAGACCGATGTCGAATCCTTTGCTGTGTTGGAACCCGTGGCCGATGGCTTCCGCAACTACAAAAAGGGCAAGATCGGCGCGCCGACCGAAGCCCTGCTGGTCGACAAAGCCCAGTTGCTGACCCTGACCCCGCCCGAACTCACCGCATTGGTCGGTGGCCTGCGCGTGTTGGGCGCCAATGCCGATGGCAGCAAGCACGGCGTATTCACCGACCAGGTCGGCGTGCTCAGCAACGATTTCTTCGTGCGCCTGCTGGACATGGGTATCGAATGGAAGGCCGTGGACGGCGAGGCTGAAGTATTCGAAGGCCGCGATCGCAAGACCGGCCAGGTGAAATACACCGGCACGCGCAACGACCTGATCTTCGGCTCCAACTCGGTGCTGCGCGCTTACGCCGAGGTCTATGCCAGCGCTGGCGGCGTGCAAAAGCTGGTGACGGACTTCGTCGCAGCCTGGACCAAAGTCATGAACCTGGACCGCTTCGACCTGGCATAAGCTCATAAGTCGAATCATCCATCTCCATTACCCCTGGCGGAAAGGCGCAGCCCTCTCCGCCTGGGGCAATGAGGCTTGCCCCAGAGAAATACCGATGACAGCTGGACGATGACACGCCGCCCAGGCAATGCAGGTCCCAGCGGGGGCGCTGATGTGCTGGCGGAAACGCCGATGAAGCCACATTGGCTCCATTCAAGCCAGGGTCGCGCGAACCGGCGACAAGTTCCAGACCAAACCTTGACATAGATCAGCCTGCCCGGCGCAAATGCGGACACCATGGGTTTGGGCACATGGGTGCACAACACCCGGCCCATGAATGCGTCTTATACATAAGGCCTCCCGCTATGCAATACAAAGACTACTACGCCACACTGGGCCTGCCACGTGATGCCAGTCTGGACCAGATCAAGAAGGCCTACCGCAAACTGGCGCGCCAGACCCACCCCGACGTATCCAAGGCAAGCGATGCCGAAGCCCGTTTCAAAGATGCCGCCGAGGCTTACGCCACACTCAAGGACCCCGAGAAGCGCGCCGCTTACGACGCGCTGGGCCAGCCACGGGCCGGTGAAGAATTTGCGCCGCCACCCCAGTGGCGACACGACCATGCGGCAGATGCCACATCGTTTGACGACATGGACCTGGCCGACCTGCTGGCCGCCATGGGCCATGGCCGCCGAGGCTCAGCCCGCGAAGCGATGGCCACACCTGGCCACGACTACGAAAACACAGTTCAGATCAGCTTGGAAGACGCACACCGGGGCCGCACACTCAACCTGAACTTGGCCGATGCCGGTGGCACGCGCACATTGGAGGTCAGCATCCCGCCCGGCACACGCGAAGGCCAAAAGCTCAGGCTGCGCGGCAAAGGTGGCAAGGGCCGCAACGGCGGGGCCGATGGCGACATTTACCTGCACATCACGCTGGCGCCCCACCCCCTGTTCCGCCCGGACCACCACGACCTGTACTTTGACCTGACGCTGACCCCGTGGGAGGCGACCTTGGGCGCAGAAATCGAGGTACCGACGCTGGATGGCCCGGTATTGCTAACCGTGCCCAAGGGCACCCGCTCGGGCCGCAAGCTGCGCTTGCGCGGTCGCGGCCTGGCCCAAGGGAAAAGCGGGTTTGGCGACCTCTATGCACTGGTCCACATCGACGTGCCCACCACGCTGTCAGACCGCGAGCGCGAGCTGTATGTGGAGCTGTCGCGCATCTCACACTTCAACCCACGCCAAACGCCCCCACAAGGAGCCGCACCATGAACCTCACCCTCGTTGAATGGGTCTGGCTGGATGCCAGCGAAACCATGACCTTGGCCGAACTGTCCCGCTGCTGCGGAATGGGCACGGCAGATCTGGAAGAACTGATCGACTACAGCGCCTTGGTGCCGCTGGCCCCACTGCAGGCCGCTCCACAAGAATCCGCTTTCAGCGCCGAATGGGTAGCACCGCTGCGCACCGCCGGCAAATTGCGCCAGGACTTTGACCTGGATATGTTCAGCGTCGCTTTGCTGCTGGGCCACCTCAACCGCATAGAGGCGCTGGAGCGCCAAGTGCGGTCGCTGCAGGCACAACTGCCAGCCTACGACCTTGGCTAGCTTGGTGCTAGACGCTATCAATAATGATAGCTACTCGCGCTTATGGAATATGCGCTAGAGGCATAAAAGTCTTATAAACTTTGAATGCACGGTGCATGCAAAGGCCTTGGCTAAAAACGACTCTTGCTGCCAAAGTTTGCACGCCCAAGTACCGACTTTTAGAGTCCATCCAACATCCGGCATGCGAACGCCACAAAGGCACACCTAGATCGGCAGCAAAAAGGCGGATGTATAAACGTAAGCAGCAAGGGGCTTGGTCACAAGTAGCAGCAGGCGCTTGGCCCAGAAGCTAGGCAGATTGCCAATCTCCTAGATGAAAAGATCATCCATCTTGCCCCGCTTGGCTCCGCCAGCAATGGCACCCTGCACTCTCAATTTCTGCTGCATACGCAGAACAAACGTCGAAAAAAGGGGCCACTGGGCCCTTCTTATTTTGTAAGCTCTCGACGAAATCAATTTTTCCGCGCAAAAGATTCTGAGCGCCTGACTGAAACAAATAAAGTCCGTTGGATACTCCCGCCCTAACGGCGTGATTCCATCAACACGCTCCATGCGTTGATAGTTCGTCGGAATCAAACACTTTGGGCCACCTGTTTCAGACTCGGCAAATGAGGTCCGTAGCGCCTTGCCGCAATACTGGACACCTACCTCCACCGGCAGCTGTGGCTTATTGAATCACAAGGAAAACAACATGCTACTCACTGATATTGCCGTCGAGCACACGCTGGCACCCCAAAAGGGAGGACATCCTGGGACGTTCTTGGTGCATCCCTTTACGAATACACAACGAGATACTCTTGGCAAATTTGAGATCGTTCGTAGCATCCGTGAGCCAGGGGTTAAGGAGGTGAAATACTCAACATTCGTGTCGTTTCAACATTTGGTGGAGTTGTACGCGAAAGGGGTACTCGACGAATTCGGGTTTTCCGTTCGTATGTGCGCTGCTGATGGCAAGTACCCAGCTACGAATCCCGTAAAAAAAATACTCCCCACCAGCATCAGACCTGGCTCACCGTTCGACCTGGCGGTTCAGGGTGTAGATGTTTCAAAACCCGCAAACCGCGAATTGAGAACAGCGTTGCTTCGCACTCACATAAAAATTTAAGGGCACCTGTGAATTCATCTTTTGCCCATGCCGACATGATCGCCACTTTCAAGCGGGCGGAGGCAGATGCCGCTCACAAGTTCGGATTGATCAAAGTAGCTGCGCAAAAGGGACCCAAAGCCATCCAAGCTGCGGTTGACGCGGCTACTAAGGCGGCAAAACGCAGGGACTCGTACGCAAAGAAGCTGGATGCATTGGGTGTGAGTGTCAAGACCGATGACGCCCAAGCCGGTCAATGCGCTCAGTACCCCTGCGAGCAATCCGATCCTGGATACCCCGACGCTTGAGAACATGTTCAAGCTCTGAGATCAGCGCGGCAGCGGGCGAAGTCTTAACCCCTGTCCGCATGCAGTTTCTGTGGCCAGCGACGCGGTCTACCTGGCTTGCCTCCCACGGCAGGCAGGGCATCTACCAATTCCCCGAAGATCACAGAATCATGGCGATTAGCCGCCTCCAGCATGCAATGCCACGGCCAAAGCCCAGTTCCTGGGGCGAATGCTCCTATAGCGTGCCTGTGCGCAGCACGAACAGAATGCCATTCAAGGCTTGCTCTTCGCTCAGCCTGGGGCTACCTGGGGTACTTTTGTGCATGGCCATGGCCTAGAAGCTTGGGAGATGGACTTTGCCCCATCGCTAGCAACCGCGAACTTCGGCCGCAACACCTCATCAAGATAGGTTTGTCACGCGCACTTACAGCGGGTTTGCGGATGCGGAGTAAAGTCATTCCGAAAACGAAAGGCAGACATGGATCGGTTGCAATCAATGCGCGTTTTCCAACGCGTCGTCGATGAGGGAGGGTTTGCTGCGGCAGCAAGGAAAATGCACCTTGACCCCGCCGTCGTAACACGGTTGCTCGTGGACTTGGAGAAGCACCTCGGCGCACCCTTGCTTCAACGAACTACCCGGCGAGCAGCACTGACTCCTGCCGGAGAAGAGTATCTGGCCCGGGTGAGGTTGATTCTGGCTGACATCGACGAAGCGGATGCCAACATCCGGGGGCAAACGAAGGAGCTGCGAGGCAGGCTGCGCATCCTCGCATCGCCAGTCATCGCCACGCACATGCTGGCACCGGCTATTGCGGATTTCCATGCGTTGCACCCCGAGATTCAACTGGACATTCGTGTGCTTGACATGGCAAATCCGCCTATCGAAGAATACGACCTGACGTTCCTGAGCGGCTCTGCACCGCTGCCTGCGGACATTGTCGTGCGTGAGGTGACAAAAAGCCACGCTGTGCTCTATGCATCGCCGGCCTACATAAAGCGATTCGGCGAACCTATGGTGCCGAGCGATCTAAACAACCACCGCATGCTCCGCCTACGTCTTGCGAGTGGGCGCATGGGGCCGTTGACATTGATGAGCACCGACCCAGGAACCCCAGACATCGTGGTGGAGACTCCCGTCGTTCTAATCGCAGACCATACGGACACCTTGATGCGTGCAACTCTGGACGGAGGGGGTATCAGCAGCCAGGGAGAAGATATTGCGGCGCCATTCGTCAAAAGTGGGCAATTATTGAGAGTGGTTTCGCCTTGGATAACCAACCGCCTTACCCTGCTAGCGGCATTTCCCAATCGTAAATTTCTTCCTGTGCGCGGACGTGTTTTTTTAGAGCATTTAATTAAACATGTGCAGGAAAATATGACTCAAGGTGCAAACCAGACCCACTCGCGCAGTTCGCGTTCGGTCAGCTGATTATTGACACAATGTCAATAACGTATAGACACTCGTACTGTGTTTCCCGGAGTCGGATGGCCTTAAAGTTGCTCTGACAACCTGACTTTTTGAGCGACACATGACCGAAACCACCAGCTCCATCCGCATGCCCGTCTTTTTCCTGTCCCACGGTGGCGGCCCCTGGCCCTGGGTGGACGGAATGAAGCAGATGTTTGCCAAGACCGCCCGAGAGTTTGCGGCGCTGCCATTGCGCCTACCAGCTAAGCCCAAGGCGGTGTTAGTCATCACAGGTCACTGGGAGGCCCCACGCTTCTCGGTATCGACGTCTGCGCGTCCGCCGATGGAATACGACTATTCCGGATTTCCAGAACACACTTACCGCATTCAATACGCTGCGCCTGGATCGCCTGCACTGGCAAGCCGAGTACAAGCGCTGCTTGCCGAAGCCGGCTTCGAGACCACCGGTGATGCGAACCGTGGTTTTGACCACGGCACTTTTGTGCCACTAAGTCTGATGTATCCAGATGCCGACATGCCGATCGTTCTTTTATCGCTCAGAAGCGATTACTCCGCCGTTGATCATATTTGCGTGGGGGAGGCCATCAGCAGACTACGTGACGAAGGAGTATTGATCATCGGGAGTGGATTGACATACCACAACATGCGCGGCTTCGGTCGCAGCGAATCGACACCGATCGCCGAGGGGTTTGAGGCGTATCTGAACGGGGCCATTAGCCAGCCAGATACTACGAAGCGCAACAATATGCTGATCAATTGGGAGCAAGCTCAAGGTGCGCGCTCGGCACACCCTAAAGAAGACCATCTTCTCCCGCTGATGGTGGTGGCTGGTGCCGCTGGCAACGACGTAGGGAATCGGCTTTTTGTTGATCAAGCCATGAACGTGGCGATGGCGTCCTATGAATTTGGCGCAACACGCATCCCCAGCGCGATATAAACCTCTTCTAGGTTCCTGAATTTGAAATCCCAACTTGGCGATCCGGCGGAAGTTGGGTATTTATCCATAGATTAAGAAATATGAAACAGCACCAATACCGTTTAACCGTCGAGCACTTGACTGATGCACAGGGCGAACTTTCCGGGCACGCACCTCTTCAGTTCGAGGTTGGCAATCATGATGACATCATCGCCATCGTAGAACGGCTTCGTAATAGGAGCGACTTTGGGGAAGACGAAGCAGCCGCATTTGGCGTGGGCCTTAAGTTACTCGGAGAAGTCATTATCACGAACAAAGAAAATCCTCTTTTCGATACGTTGCGTGTGCCATTTGCACAGTTTATGAAGGTTTTAAAGACGAGTTCCAAACAGTCGATAGCGGGATTACCTGAGCACACCAACCGACCGTAGAGAGCACACTGTAGCCCGCAGCCAAAAAGAGCCCTGCAATGCAGGGCCCTTAAAGAGCGTAATAGAACTACGCTCAAGCGGTGCGAAATTGACGTCTGTCGCCTGGGGCGAAATGGGGCTACTGATTGTCCAACCCAAGAAGCCTGATCGCATTGTTCTTCAGGATTCCCGGCATGACTTCGGGCTTGAATCCAGCGACCTCAAAATCCTTCATCCATCTGTCCGGGGTGATTAATGGATAGTCGCTTCCAAAGAGAATGCGATCTTTGAGCAGTGTGTTCGCGTACTGAACCAGCTGCTTGGGAAAGTACTTGGGGCTCCAGCCGCTGAGGTCAATCCAGACATTGGGTTTGTGCATTGCGACACTCAGTGCCTCATCCTGCCAAGGGAAGCTGGGGTGCGCCATCACAATCTGCATGTCAGGAAAGTCGATGGCAACATCATCGAGGTGCATGGGATTACTGTAGGCCAGTCGCAGGCCTCCGCCACAGCGCATTCCGCTTCCTATCCCGCTGTGCCCCGTGTGGAAAATGGCAGGCATCTTGTACTCCGCTATTACCTCATAGATTGGCCAAGCCATCTTGTCGTATGGGTGATAGCCTTGAACGGTAGGATGGAACTTGAAACCCTTTACGCCGAATTCTTCAATGAGGCGACGTGCTTCGCGTGCGCCCATCTTTCCCTTGTGCGGATCGATACTGGCAAACGCCATCATCATGTCTGAGTTGGCTTTGGCGGCCTCGGCAATCTCCTCATTGGGAATGCGCCTGCGCCCCAACTGGGTCTCAGCATCTACCGTGAACATAATCAAGCCGATTTTTCGTTCACGGTAGTAGGCCACTGTTTCCAAAATCGTCGGCCTTTGACTATTGCCAAAGTATTTGTCGGCAGCCCGATCGTATTCTTCACCGTAGTTGTCAAATGGATTCCTGCAACTCACTTCGGCATGGGTATGAATGTCAATTGCAATAAGGTTTTGATGGTCCATACAAGGGATCTCGGAAAATATTACGAAACCGTCAGGTTCTTGCCTTGACGGGTGAAGAGAAAACTACGCGATAGCCAACTGGCAGTAGACGGATAGAGAACCTTTTTTCCACGGCACCCCAGATCCCACGCGGCAGAAGAAGTGCAAACAATACAGCCACAAGACCCAGACCAATCAAGTAGGTAACGCCCTGTCCGCCAAAGATTGACTCCACCGCAAAGAATAGGATCGCACCGAGAATAGGACCCTCATAGGTTCCGATTCCTCCTACAAGTACCATGAAAATCATATAGGCAGACCACTGAACGCTGAAGTAGGTCTTGGGCTGAAAAGTGATGGCTGTCGCCAACCAGAGTGCCCCAGCGGCAGCGACGCCAAATGCCGACAAGATGAAGATCAGCCGCTTCGTGAATTTCACATCAACACCTATCGAAGTCGCTGCTTCTTCGTTGTCACGAATGGCCTGCGCAGCAATGCCCACTTTACCTCGCAACATCCAGAAAACTAACCACCCCAGAGATGCCATCATGGCCAAAGCAGCCCAGTAGGTGTAGGCACGGCGCGTGTCTGCGCCAAATTGTTGCAATGCAATCAACGAAGTGCCCGTCTCGCCTTGCACAAGGGTATCCAAATTGACCAACAGGTGCGTGAGAGACGCCATCACCCACATGCCAATCGCGAACTCTCCCTCTTTGAGTCGCAACATGAAGAACGATAAAGGAACCGATATCACCGCAACAATTAGTGCCCCTGCAAACATGGCGGGATATGCGCTCATACCCAGATCGGCCAATCGCACTGTCGCATATGCGCCCAGGCCAAAAAATGCCTGATGACCGACTGACAACAGACCCGCATAGCCAGCCAATGCGTTCCACATCAGTGCGAGGATGCCGTATATGAAGAGCGTCGTAAGACTTTCAACCAGGCTTGCACTCAAGAAGTGTGGCGCCAGTACCAGTAGCGCCTGTGCCAGCAGAACAGAAGAAATTGCAGCGATAGATACGGAGTTCCAGCGTACTATCTTGGGACTGTGATTGGCTTGCATAGAATTTATTCGACGATCTTCTTGCGAAGTGACGTTAGTAGATTTTGGAATGAAGTCTGAACATATATTCTGAGCAACAGGACCAGTAGAAAGGTGACATGTCCAGCTATCAAGAAGCCTTGTGGGTGGATGAGTGCCCCGAGACTTTGGGCGATTCCCAGCACTAATCCGCCAAGCAAAGTGCCCCACATCGATCCAGTGCCACCGATGATGATTGCCTCAAATGCAAATATCAACTGCATGGGGCCTGTGTAAGGGTCAAACGTAGCCCGCATTGCCAGAAATGCCCCGGCTACAGCTACAAGCGCCATGGAAATGGCTGTAGCAATCGCATAGGTAGCGCGTGAATTCACGCCAACCAGCTGGGCCGTATCAGGGTCTTCGGAAGCCGCCCGGATTCTCCTTCCCAGAGCAGTCTTCTTGAGCATAAGACTCAAGGCACCCAGCAACAGAATGGATGCCCCCAGATTAAGAGCCGCTAGGTATCCGATAGAGATATCGCCCCACAGCGTAAAACTGTCATAGCTTAGAGAGTCAATGTAGGGTGCCAGTGAGCGCGTATCTGCCCCAAAAGACTGAAACATCACATTGTCCAATACACCGGTTAAACCAAATGTGCTTAACAGGGGGATCAGCGCACCGGATCTGGCGCTGCGCTCCAGCACAAGACGATGCAACACCCATCCCAGAATAGCCATGGCTGGAATAACAGCAATGAGACCAAGGAACGGATTGATTTCGTACCGGTCGGCTAATACGAAAAGTGCGTAGGCGGCAACCACTGCCAGGCTTCCATGCGCTAGATTGATGAGGCGCATGACTCCGAACATGAAGGACAACCCGCATGCCAGTAATGCGTAATAGCCACCTAGCAAGAGACCTTGGATAACTTGATTGATTATTGACATAGTAAGAATTCGTACCTGTTAGCCGCTATGCCCGAAGTAGTGACCCAATATCTCTTCACGGGACATCTCACCGGCATTTCCTATCGCAACTATTTTTCCCTCTAACATGCAGACGATTCGATCGGCAACCAACATGGCACGCTTCAGGTCCTGCTCAACCAGTACCAGCGCTGTTTTCGATTGGAATAATTTGGCTAATGAGTCATAGACAAATTGCACTGCAAGGGGAGAAAGCCCAAGCGACACTTCAGCTAATAGCAAAATCTTGGGATTTGTCATCAGTGCGCGACCAATAGCCACTGCCTGCTGCTGACCGCCAGACAAGGTTCCGGCCGGCGCATTCAGTTTCTCTTTGAGTTGCGGTAGTGCATCCAATACCGTATCAAAATTCCACGCGCCGTTTCGGCTCGCAGATTTAGCAATCAGAAGGTTCTCGGCAACCGTCATCGATGTGAAGAGACGGCGACCTTCCGGCACCAGTGCCAGTCCAGAGGATGACCGCTTATGCGCTTCCAGGCTGGAAATATCTCGCCCTTCAAACTCAATCTTTCCTCCGGCAACGGGATGCACACCAGCCAGCGTACGCAGCAATGTGGTTTTCCCCGCTCCGTTGGCTCCGACCAATGCGATCTTTTCACCGTCTTCGATGGTGAGCGAAAAGTTGCTTACCGCCTTAAGCAGACCATGGCTTGCGTCGAGATTCGATATCTTCAATAAACTCATAGCGCGGTACCCAAATAAGCTTCTACAACGGCGGGGTCTGATAACACTTCTTGCGGATTTCCCTTAGCCAATACGCGTCCTGCATCCATGCACACGAGCCGGTTTACCACCTGCAGTAAGACATGAACAATATGTTCAATCCAGACAATGCCGATATCCCTGGCATGCAGTTTTTTTATCGTCTCCACCAACTCGGATGCCTCGCCATCAGTTAGTCCACCACCAATTTCGTCGAGGAGCAGTAGCCGGGGATCGGTGGCCAGAGCTCGTGTGAGCTCCAAGCGCTTGCGGTCCAATAGTCCAAGTGATTCGGCTTTGCGATTTGCCACACTGTTCATGCCACAAATATTCAAGGCATCCAAGCTCCGGTCATACGCCTCGTGTTGTTGAAAGCCTCCGCCGTGCGTGGCAGCAGCAAATACGTTTTCAAAAACGGTCATTCCCAAAAAGGGGCGCGGAACCTGGTGCGTCCTGGCGATACCAATCCTGCATCTTTGCGTAGCACTCAGGGCACTCACGTCATTTCCTTGGAAGTAGACAGCCCCTTTGCTTGCCAAATTTGTACCAGACAAGACAGTAAGAAGCGTTGTTTTTCCTGCCCCGTTTGGCCCAACAATACCTACTGCATCTCTCGGCTGCACATCGAAATCGACATTGTTTAATACAGCCAGGGACCCGTAACTTTTATGAATGCCGCGCGCATCAATCAGAGGTGGAGCTTTAGATGAATCAGCAACAGACATAGCGTTTAAGTAGGTATTGAAGGGAGGGTCAAATGACGATCAGGAGTACGAGATCAGTTTTGAAGTTACAGGCACCTTGGGATCGGCTGCGTTTTCCGTAATGACATAGTCGTATTTGTATTTGGCTCCCGCCGGTGCCTTCACCCATTGGGTACCGATCAGCGGAGCGGTAGCAACGTTGGGAACCGGGCCCTTGGTGAAGTCGATATTTCCAACCATGGTGGTTATCTTGAGCTTGCTCAGAGCCGCCGCGACGCTTGCCTTGTCTTTCGGGTTGGCGCTTGCCTTGAGCGCCTCGAAGCCAACATCCAACAACGACATGGAAGCGCCCATCTGCTGATTCCATTGCTTGTTTGCAGCGACTTCGTATCCTGAAACCAATTGGGCACCGGTTAAGCCGGTCAAGATCGACTTATAGGGAAAATCCTTGTGCCAGTAAGCCGCACTGGATATGTTGAAACCCAGAGAGCCAAGTGCTTCTACATTGGAGGCGAACAAGCCCGTCTTGGCTGCCTGCACGATCTTGACCATCTTCGTATAGCCCTGTTGGGCCGCTTGACGCCAAAACGTCGCAAAGTCAGGTGGAATCGGAAAGGTGTTGAAGATCTCGCACTTTTCAGCCTTGAATTTTGCGATTTGTGCGGAATAGTCGGTTGTACCGGTTTCGTACGGCCCCGCATCCACGATGGTAAAACCAGCCTTTGCCAATGCCGGAGCCAAGTTCGCACGTATGGCATTGCCGTCAGCATCATTCGGGTACAGGGCGCCAACCTTCTTGTTGGTGCTTAGCTTCGCCCACTGTGAAACGTAGGCGGTTACGAACTCGCCGACGCCAAAAGAAAAGTGATAAGTCCACTTAAAGGGTGAGGGCTCGCCAGGCTTTGCACCACGGCCAAAATACCAAGCTTCCCAAGGAACGATGGTGGATACGCAGGGCACTCCTGCTGCCTCGCAGGCGTCCGAAACCGGATTGACGGTTTCCGGCGCGGAGGTCACAAGTATCAAATCGACCTTGTCGCTATTGATGAGCGTCTTGGCTAATTGGCTTGCGCGTGACGGATCTGATTGCGTATCGCGATCCAGGATTTCAACGCTGTACTTCTTTCCCCCAACGACAAGACCGCCTTGTAGCGCCTTGCGAGCTTGCTCCAACACATAGCCGTCCGATTCACCAAAGCCAGCCAGAGGGCCCGTTCGTGGGCTGATAAATCCGATCTTAAGAGTGTTGGCATCCGCCGTTTGAGCGAAGAGCGATACGGGGCTTAGCATGGCCATTCCCATGGCACCGCCGACACCGAGTACGGCACGTCGGTTGGTCATGGAAACGTCCTCAGCCGAGGATGGTATTGCTTTTATGTTCATAGTTGTCTCCTTGTGGTTTTGAAAGAAATGAGAGCGTGGCTGGCCTACCGAGACAGATACCCACCATCCGCCGCGTAGTAATTGCCTGTGATGAAACTGGCCCTCTCGCTTGCGAGCCAGCAGGCCAATTCCGCAACTTCAGAGACTTCGCCAAGACGCCCAAGCGCATGCAATGAAGCAAGTCCTTGCTGCGCTTCTTCGGGGAGGTTGTCTATGAGCCGCGTTTTAATGAAAGCAGGTCCAACGGCATTGCATCGGATGCCGCTGCGTCCGTACTCCAACGCGACGGTTCGTGTTAGGCCTACAACGCCATGCTTTGCCGCTACGTAAGGCGCGAGCTCTTCATGTCCCACCTGCCCCAAGATCGATGAAATATTGACAATGGATCCGCCACCACGCCTCAACATGGCAGGTATCTGAAGACGCACACCAAGAAATACACCTGTCAGGTTGATGTCGACAACCTTCTGCCAGGTTTCAGGCGTGTGGTCTGCCGTGCTACGAAATTCCCCACTGATTCCAGCGTTGTTACAGGCAATATCCAAGCCCCCAAAGGTCGATTCAATTTCACTCAATGCTCTGGCGTGGTCGTCATGCCTGGTTACATCAAGATGGCAATATGAGGCACGCCCTCCGGCCCCTTGTATTGCGGCCACCGTCTCGGCACCGGCGTCATCCAGAATGTCGCAGACCATGACGTTTGCACCTTCGCGTGCAAATGTCTCGGAAATCGCGCGTCCAATACCCAAAGCTCCACCCGTGACCAGGGCGGACTTCCCTTTTAGAAGCATAAGATTCCTTGAGTTTTTAACTGACGGTCATGGCGCCGTCGGCCACCAATTCGGCCCCGGACATCCAGCGCGACATGTCCGACGCAAGAAACATGGCCGCATTTGCCACGTCGATCGGTTGCCCCGTAATGCCGAGCGGATGAGCCGCCCTCATTTGGAGATAGGCATCGTCACGATCCTTGAACATGCCCAAGGACACAAAATCACCCAGCAGCTTTGCGCCCATATCGGTGTCGACAAAACCAGGGTGGATTGAATTGACCCTGATACCGTATCCAAGCCTACCGAACTCGACCGCAGCGGCCTTGGTAAGCAACCGTATGGCACCCTTTGAAGCAGAGTAGACCCCTAAACCTGGTGTACCAATGAGGCCAGCCACTGAAGATATATTGACGATGCTGCCCCCCTTGCCTGCACGGCCTCCGGGCTTCATCGCACGCACAGCTTGCTTGTGCCCCAAGAGCACTCCGGTCACGTTGACCTTCATCAGCTTCTCAATGTCTGCGATCTCAATGTTCTCAATGAAACATGTTTGCTCGATGGCCGCATTATTTACAAGGACGTCCAAGCCACCAAAGGTGTCGATCGCAATGTCGATGACCTTGCCCCATGCCGCTTCGTCCGTGGTGTCGTGTGCGGCAAACACCGAAGTGCCTCCCTCCTCATTGATCAGCCTGGAGACCTCTTGCACCTTGGCCACTTGCATGTCGCCCAAAACGACCTTGGCACCCGCCTTTGCGAAGGCACGGGCCACGGCGGCACCGATGCCCCCGGCCGCGCCCGTAACGACGGCTACATTTCCGCTTAAATCCATGGCTCTTGTCTCCTGTTAGGTGTGAGCGGCTTGTTGACCTGCATTCACCAGATCTACGATCTTCTCAATCGCATGCGATATCGAAGGTGTAGTCCTTGTTTGTGTTGCCGATACTGAACGATGCCGGTCTTCGACTGAATAAAAATCCGGCATCTTTTCACCGTGTGAAACCAAGTCCAACGCGCTATCTACTGGATGCCGACTTGATAGGCATCCGTCGCAGTTCAATTCGCTACACTGGTCCTTCGACTTTGGTTCACGCGGCAGCAATCTCCCTTGGATCACAACGAAATGGCGAGGATGAAGCCAGAGTTTCAGATGCCGCTTTTTTGATTGGCTTTCTGTTTCCTCTAAGGAGTCCAAAATGCGCGCAGCATGGTATGAACGAAATGGCAAGGCACACGATGTGCTGATAGTGGGAGAGCTTCCAACGCCTTGTCCTGGCCCCGGTGAAGTTCTGGTTCAACTTCATACTTCAGGCATTAACCCGTCTGACGTCAAGGCACGCCAAAGGCGTCCCCTCAAAGAAAGTCTCATCGTTCCGCACAGTGACGGCGGCGGCGTCATACAAGCGGTAGGAAGCGGCGTTTCCGATAGGCGCGTAGGTCAACGCGTGTGGATATGGAATGGGCAGTGGAACCGTTCCATGGGCACTGCTTGTGAGTTCATTGCTCTACCTGAGTCACAAGCAGTGGCACTCCCGGATGAGGCCGACTTTCAGATTGCAGGCTGCTTGGGAATACCAGCACTCACCGCATTGCATGCAATCAGGATGGCCGGCAATATGGACGGAAAATCAATCCTTGTCACCGGCGCAGGAAATGCTGTTGGACACTACATAGTGCAGCTTGCCCGCCTACGAGGTGCTACGGTGATTGGTACTGCTGGTTCCGAGGAAAGAAGAGCCTTTGCACTGCGTGCCGGTGTCAGTCATCTCATTGATTACAAACGCGAAAGCATCGCAGAGAGGGTTAAGGAGATTACACACGGGGCGGGCGTGAACCTGATCATCGACATGGATTTCTCCACAACAGCAGACCTCATTGGCAAAGGGGTGTTGATGTCGCATAGCACGGTCATTACGTATGGGTCCAATACCGTTGGATCTACAGTGGTTGATTTCAGGACGATGCTCTGGGACTCTCTGGCAATCAAGGCATTTCTGGTGTACGACCTTTTACACGAAGACCGTATCCTGGCTATCACAGAGCTCAATCATTTGCTGCGCTCCAATCAGTTGACTCACGCAATCCATTCAGTGCATAACTTGGACCATATCGTCAAAGCTCACGAAATGGTTGAATCTGGAACAGCCGTCGGGAATGTACTACTGTCGCTTCAGCCATGATATGGCGGTACCTTCACGACAAAGGCCAATCACGCCCTATGGCGTGCTGGCTGTAGACAACACGTATATTCATTGCTTGGTGTTTGGACGTCTTGCAATCGGCAGACGACCAATGCTGCGACTCCGTCGCTCTACGCTGATGACGTGGTAGCGTAGTTCAGCTTAGATGCCATATTCTTGTCGATACGTTTCATCTAGCGATGACAGGCGATGCACTCGGGTTGTTGGCGGATCTAACGTTGGTGCGGGTTGGTTTGCAGCGGTTCGCGCTTGTTGCTTGTACTCGGGCGCTGAGGTAAGAATATGAAGATGTGGCTCTTTCAACCACTTCGGCCAGATCTTCCTTGTCCAAACTGTGACGGGGTTTCGTGCTCACTCACAAAGTGAGCGTATCCATGAAGGGATCGGTACAGCCTTCAACTGTCCGTCTGCGTTACGCGCGCAAAAGGCACGTGTCTCGCTAGCTTCACATATTACGGAATCGGCGTGCATTATGACGTGGCGTTGAACAAATACCTTGGCATGCCATTCCATGATTGTTGTATGAATCAGCAGGTTGTCGGTGTAGGTGGCGCTCTTCAGGAAGCGCGAATGAACCTCCAACAATGGAGTTCCTACGAAACCTGATGGATCCCGTATCTGACTCCACGGTGGAACACCACACTCGCGAAAAAAATGAAGCGAGGCCGCATCCATCCAACGAGAAAAGTTTGGGAAAAAAACGATGCCGGCAGGGTCGCAGTCACCAAAATGCACTTGAATAGGAAAGACGGTAGTTTTAGTCAAAGTAGGTCCTTATTGTTCTTAAGCATCCCGAAGGCAAGCAAGGTCTAGTAGATCCACAAACAGCGTGACGCGAGCGAAAATATGTTAGAAGGCACTAAGCTCACTGCGTGCCGCCGCTATGGCAACTACAACCCGGCCTCGGTGCGTTGAGCAGAAAAAAGTTTGGTATTCAATTCGCTGTGAAAGGGGTGGGGAATCGCTCAAAAAGGCTTCGCCAGTTAGCGGGCGCCCCAATAGATATGCAGTGTTCTAGAGCGTCGCCGGCACGCCACTCATCACACAGCATTTCCCATAGGGCATAGACCCAAGCGGTCGAACAATGCACGATCACGTGTAGCCTGGGGATTGGCTGTTGTCAAAAGTTTGTCCCCATAGAAGATTGAATTGGCACCCGCAGCGAAACACAGCACTTGCAAGGCTTCATTCATCTGTTCCCGCCCTGCCGACAGGCGGACCATAGCTCGGGGCATCGTGATACGTGCCACGGCGACAGTGCGCACAAATTCGAATGGATCGAGAGATTCAGTTTCCGCCAGCGGCGTACCTTCCACTTGGACTAGATTGTTGATCGGCACCGACTCGGGATACGGATCTAGGTTCGCCAGCTGCGCTATCAGGCCTGCCCGATGAGTTCGACTTTCACCCATACCAACGATGCCACCGCAGCAAACATTTATACCCGCCGAGCGAACTTCGGCAAGAGTGTCGAGACGATCTTGGTACGTTCGCGTGCTAACAATCCGACTGTAGAACTCCGGCGCACTGTCAAGATTATGGTTGTAATAGTCTAGGCCTGCGTCCTTCAAAGCGCGCGCCTGCTCTCCGTCGAGCATCCCTAGGGTCATACACGTTTCTAAGCCAAGCGCTCGCACTTCTCGTACCATTTCTGTCACTCGGTCCAAGTCCCGTTTCTTGGGACTGCGCCATGCTGCCCCCATGCAAAAGCGTGTCGCGCCCTGCGCCTTGGCTGCCCGTGCGGCTAGCACGACTTCATCAAGCCGCATTAATTTCTCCGCCTGAACATCCGTTTCAAAGTGAGCCGACTGCGGGCAATACCCGCAGTCTTCAGCGCAGCCGCCGGTTTTAATGGATAGCAAGGTCGACAGCTGTACCTCGTTCGCATCAAAGTGTTCACGGTGTACCTGTTGCGCCAAAAACAGTAAGTCCATAAAGGGCTTTGCATACAAGGCGACCACATCAGCGACCTTCCAACGCTCGATGACGCTGGCCTCGACACGAGGAGCTGTAGCGCGCAAGGACGCTACGGATATATTGGTAATCATCGTCATGTTGTACTTCGAGAAAATGGGCGGCGGAGTTGTCTGAGTATCTGGACGGAAGTACATGCACGAACTACCTGCTGTTGTGTATGACACTGCCGGTTTGCGTTCGACCTCATGTTTTCATTCTCATAAAAGAACGGTTCGAGCCGGGTAGATCGAACCGTCTGTCACAGTGGTTAGAAGGGCAGGATTGCTTTGACCTTTAAGCCGCTGCCTTCTGCACGATTGCGAACACTAAATTCTTTTTCATACTTCGCTGTCACGAACCAGCCTTTTCCACTGTCGTACTTGATAGAGGGCCCTAAAGCCATCGCACGACCACGGGTATCCGGATCCGAGTACCCGGATACTTTGTCATTGGTCGTCTGCTGATATACGTAGCCACCAAGACCCACGGTCCATCCGTTTTTCAACCCCCAGCCTGCTGCAAAGTCGACATGCAACTCTTGGCCTGAGCGATAGTTCGTATCCTTGTTTCTGGCATTGAAGTCGTACATGATTTTTATGTCGCCATTGAAGCCCGACTCCTGCACATAGTTAAGCGCAAACAATGGCTCTATATTCCAATAGTTTCGACCGATATTCGCAATTGAGTTTTTGTTGTAATGCCCCGTCGGCGCATTCAGATCAACCGCGACTACATAGTGAAGGTTTGGTGAAAGGTGGTAACCCAGACCTGCGCCGAAGGTCATGTCACCCAAACCTGAATCTGTGTCGCTCGTTCCAAGAACTCGCACTTTCAAATTAACTAACGGTGCGATGGCGTGAAACGCCAATTGGCCGCCAAGCACCTGCTGGTTGGTTACCCACACAATACGCGGAGCGAGTGCTATGGCCTTTACATTGAAGTCGATCGGAACCTCGCTTCCGTTTTTGTCGCGAAGTTTGCTCGCCTCATACTGTGATCCATACAGCAAGTAATATGTCCCCGGGGGCGGCAAAGCGCCGACCATGTAGTTCTCAACGCCATTAGGGTACATACTGCCACCGCCTTCTGTGGCCAATACCGACGATGAGGCCATCAGGATCAGTGCACCTATTGTTGCAGTAGTTTTTAGCATCGAATGGTCGTTTTTCATATTGTCTCTTTCTTTGGTTTGATCATTTACTTCTGTCTATTTCGACTAATCTTCAGAAGACAGTTGTAGTTTCATAGCGCATAACGGAGTTCACTTCGCGCACTGAGCGCTTAGTTGGAAGTGAATGGGCATATTTGCTCAAGGTTGCTGTGTGCATCTTGTGTGGTGCAGGCATGCTAGGAATGGCGCACAGGCAAAGTTCTCGCGCGTAGTACCCATGAGTGCAAAAAGACAGTAGAGTGCGTTTGAGAGAGCACCATTTGCATTTGGTAGCAAGACAGCTATCTGCACCCACTCCAACTTATAGATCAGCTGTACTCAGCCAGAGTAGGCAGCAACTAGCCTGATAACTTTTTTCGATTGTGAGGTTCTCTCGGATGGGTGCATCATGGTTGTCTCCTTATTGTTTAGTCTGATTACTTTGGGTGTATGAAATACCCGAGTTCAAGTGTTTCACCATCACTTACACAAGCGTTAACGGTTCCTTATAGATTTTCTCCTAGTGAAAAGCGGTCGCTAGACCTGGTATGGCCGGTAGTCCTGTGGGATTTCAGAAAAGGTCGGTGCACCTGTGCATCCGGTAATCCTGGGTGTGTTCAATTCGGCCCGCACCCCTGCGGCCGAGCTAAGGAGCAAGTCCTGGGAGGCTTTCACGCGCGGTGGCTTACCGCAGATGGATTTCATCATTGCCCTGGAATCTGCAAGTGTCGACCAGCATCCCAGTGGGCCGGGTCCACCAGTTACAGCATTCAGGAGCTATCCCTGCGTCCAGTCACCAGGAACTAAAGACGCTAATGTGATACCCCTTGCCCTGTAACCCTTGTCGCCGGCGCTTGGAGATTGCGTTACCAATGCGTATGCGTCCGGCCAGCCCATCTTGACGAGGGGCGCTATCAGTCCTCGATGCTGCCGGGCGGTGCCCATGGATTCGGTAGTGAATCGCACCGGAATTTGTGGAGGCTCGACACTCTGAAAGGATTGACCAATGAGGAAGTCAAACAAGTTTTCACCCGAGGCGCGCAGTGCTCATGGTGCTAGAGCACCAAGGCGAGTACGCACGCCACCATGAACGGGACCACAGCTTGATACACCATTCGGACCGCAGGTCGCAATACGCGTCCATTCAGGACAGCGAACGCTTGGGAGAATCTGATATCGAGTCGTCCGTGGGCAGCAAAGGCGAAAGCTACGACAACTGCTAGAGCCTATCGGGTATATCCCGCCTACAGAAGCTGAGGCAAACAATTACCGGTAACTCGCCAATCAGGCCACCACTGTGGCGGCCTGACTTAAACCAACTAGCGTCCGCGATAACCGGAGCGACTCACCAGGCTGGCCGGTCAGCCTGCCGCAACCAAGGTATGTCAGCCGGACACGTACCGATAGGCTGCGTGCAGACAACGTCGCGAGACGGAGAGAGTCGCGCCAAGACTGGCTTACCGGGCGCCTACGTCCTGACCGCTATGCCCTTAGTCATCGCCAAAACATGGGCGACGATTGCATCGGCGAATTCATGGTCATTGATATGGCAGTCATATTCAGTCACGCTAACTGAAGTGGGAAGTTCTTCCCTGATCGCCTTTGCAAATACCGGGCAGAGCGATGGATCATGGAGATGTCCTTCTGGACTGTCGTGGTGAGAGAATCCCTTCAGTGGAACCAGAAAGGAAACGGGTCCTTTTGCTTCTTTAATCAATCCACCCAGGTGTTTCGCCAAGGCCAGCAACTCACCTGCTTCGGTGCGAACAGCAGTCAACGCGTGGTTATGCATGTGGTAGCGCTTGCCCGGGAACTGTGACTTGGCCATGTCGATGGGGCCAGACACCATGAAGTCTGCATTGCCCGGCGCAAAGACAACTGGAATTCCTTTTTCAAGAGCGGCTTTGGAACGGTCTGGGCCAGCACTGCAGAGTCCGTGATTGAGGAAATCGTTGTGTTCCACCAAGGATGTATCTACCACTGCCACGACGTTACGCTCCTTGACAATTTGGTCCAGTGCCATTCCGCCTGTCCCAAGGGTGTGAAAGACCATGACCTCGAAGCCCTGTTTCTCCAACGCCTTTCGAACCCGGACGGTGCACCGGTCAATCGTACTGAGTGTTCCCATGGCGATCAGCGGCTTGGGTTCAATGCGTTGGGGGGAGAACTCTTTTGCTATTGCGGCTACCGCGATAGCTGCATTGCGAAATACGTCGCGTGTGATGCTGTTGAGTCCAGCAATGTCGCAAACCGGGTTGACCATAATGATGTCTTTTGAACCGACAAATGGACGGGTAAAACCCGAGGCCATTGTCGACACCATGACTTTTGGAATTCCGTAGGCAAACTGCTGCATGACAACGGTAGCCAGAGAAGTTCCCATGGACCCCCCAACGCCTATGATGCCGCTAATGGGGGTCTTCGCGTGTGTCTCCAGAGCACATTTAACTGAGCCTTCAATCATGACTGCCTGGCTTTTGCCTTCATGGCCAAGGTCCCGCACTTCCTGGATGGTCTTTCCTGCAGCATGCGCAATAGCCTCTGGAGAAATTTCAACCGCAGAATCGGTGGACTCACGTATGCTGGCGTCCAAATGAATGACGTCGACTCCATGTGATTCAAGCGTCTCCCGTATGAAGTGGGCTTCGACAGCTTTTGTATCGAGGGTCACGATCATCAAGACCTTGGGTTTGGCGTTCATTATTTGTCTCCTTATATTGGCAAAACTGCCGTTTTTAAAATGCAAAGGCTGTACTGAGCAGCCCCATCAGGTATGCACCGCCTAAGAGGGGTTCAACTCTTTCGCCAGGCGCACAAAGAAGTCAAAACTCGCGGGGTTTGCCATGGCATCCGAATGTGCGACTTTGTGAGCAGGTGCACCCAGCAGCAGTCGTCGCACCGGAACCTCCATCTTCTTTCCGGTAAGCGTTCGCGGTACTTCATCAATTTGATGGATTTGGTCCGGTACATGCCGTGGTGAAGCTTTGGTGCGGATCTCGGCTGAAATACGTTTGCGCAGTTCGTCGTCGAGCGTGACGCCCTGGTGCAGCACAACAAACAAAGGCATGCTGGATGGCCTGCCCAGAAACTCCAGATCCACAACCAAACTATCCCGAACTTCCGGCAATGACTCTACGACCCTGTATATCTCCGCCGTACCCATGCGGATGCCGAATCGATTAATGGTGGAATCGGAACGTCCATAAATGACACTGCTTCCGCGTGCACTGAAGCGTATCCAGTCACCGTGCCGCCATAAGCCTGGATACATTTCAAAGTAGCTCTCCAGGTAGCGTTGGTTGTCCTTGTCGTTCCAGAAGAACACCGGCATAGACGGCATCGGCTTGGTGATAACAAGTTCGCCCACTTCGTCCACTACGCTTTGCCCAGCCTCGTTAAAGGCATAGGCCGCAACGCCCAATTCGCGGCATTGAATCTCACCGGCTACAACGGGCAAGCTCGGCGCACAGGCCACAAACCCGGACGCAATGTCAGTGCCACCGCTAACGGATGCGAGCCATAAATCTGATTTCACTGCGGAATAGACCCACGTATAGGCATCCGCAGGAAGTGGCGAACCTGTGGCATTGATGCTTCGAAGGAAGTCAAACTGCGCGAAATCCCTCGGTTTGAGCCCGTCCTTCATGCAATTGATGAGAAACGCAGCACCACATCCGAAAAGACTCACACGCTGCTCGTCGATGAACTTCCAGATGGACTTGTTGTCGGGCCACGCCGGATTACCGTCATAGAGAACAATCGTGGCACCTGTCAGGAGCGCGCCTATCTGCAAATTCCAAACGATCCAGCCTGTGCCGCCCAAGAACATCAACCGGTCAGCCGGACGCAAGTCATGCTGCAAGGCCATGGTCTTCAGGTGCGTCAAAACAATGCCGCCATGGCTGTGGACTATCGGTTTTGGAAGCCCGGTCGTGCCGGAGGAGTACACCACCCACAAGGGGTGCGCAAAGGGAACCCTGTCAAAGGTAAGCTCTGCATCCATTGCAATGGCGGCGTCCCAACGGACAAGGTTGGGCCATGGGTTCGGCTGGGCCTGATCGGCCAAGGGACCACGGACGTGCACCACATTGGTAACCGAGGGCAAACCGGAAACAAGCTGCGCGACCACGTCGCTCCGATCGTGCAACTTGCCGTTGTAGCTGTAGCTGTCTATTGCAAACAACAGCTTGGGTTCAATCTGTTTGAAACGATCCAGCACCACGCTCGCACCCATGTCCGGGGCACAGCTGGACCAAATGGCACCAATGCTTGCGCAAGCCAAAAACGCGGTGACGGTTTCCGGGCGATTGGGCATGTAGGAGGCAACGCAGTCCCCACGCGATATGCCAAGCCGCCTTAACGTGGCAGCAAGTGCACCCACATCCCTTTGCAGGGTCTGCCAAGACACTTCATGCGTGCCGAGGTCTTCGCTCCTCGCGATGATTGCAGGTCGGGCGTCGTTAGCCTGAAGAAATACGTTCTCAGCGTAGTTCAGGCTGGTGTTGGGGAACCACTGCGCCCCAGGCATGGTGCGTGAACCGAGTACAGGTTGGTTGGAACCACTGGCCAAAACGTTGAAGTATTCCCATATGCAAAGCCAGAACGTGTCAATGTCATCTACGGACCATTGCCACAAGGCTGCATAGTCGGAAAAAGCGACGCCTTTGTGTTGTTCAAGCCACTGCTGAAATGCAAATAGTCTGGCACTCTGGACCTGCGCATTGCTGGGGATCCAAAGCACATTTTCAGAGCTGTCAATACCTGTGTCCATCATGTGAGCATCTCCAGTAACTTGTCGATTCCAGAAAGGGAAAAGTGGGGCTGGATGTCTGCTCCAAGCGCGGCAAAATCTGCCGCCGTTGCAAGGCCTGTTTGCACCCCCACAGAAATAGAACCGCCACGCACCGCCATCGCGTTTTCAAGTCCCGGGTCGTCCCCCACTATGACGAGATCCTTGGGATGCAGATTCAAACGAACACTCGCTACGTTGAGTGCATGGGTCGATGGTTTTCCGACGATCACTGCATTCTTTCCCGTGATGCTCCTAACTGCTGCAGCGATAGCGCCTGAAATGCCTATCGTCCTTCCTTCGCGACTCGCAACGTAAGGGGCTTTGGAGACTGTGAAGAATGCGGCACCGTTCCAGATGGCGCGTGTTGCAGCTTCGAGATCCGGCACGGTAAATTCGGGGTACCAGCCAATGACCACGGCATCGGCGTCATCCGCCCTATCGGGGGCGCGAACCACATCAAAGCCGGCTTCTTCCAATGGGGAGTAGACGCCCTTACCACCCAGAACCAATATCTTCTTGTAGCGCTTTTGCTTAAATAGCGTCACGGCAATGCTTACCGGCGTGAGGGTGAGTTGCTCTTCAAATTGGAGCCCAATATTGGCAAGCTCTGTGTTAAGTACACGCGGATGCTTCGTTGACCCATTGGTAAAGGCAGCAACAGGAACACCGCGCTTACGAAGCAAAGCGATCAGTTCCACAGCACCCGGCAAGGCCTTGTATCCACTGAGTTTCTTGTCGGCCAAGGCCAAGGTGCCATCGACATCAAAAATGAAACCCTTTGCATTCAACAGTCTATGCATAGCGTTGTTCGTGGTCATTCGCCGCTCCCGTCTGAGGACTGGCTGGTGCTCAGTTCCAACTTGAATCCCGTGCGTTCGATGGTTGCGTGGGTGACGTCAGGGCGTGAGGAAAGTTCCTTCACCAGTTTCTCAACGGGACTCCACAAGGGGTTGTAGCCTTGCTGGCAAGGTCCTGTAGCAAGCATCGCATCCACTTGCTCCTGCGGCATGGTGGCGCGCAAGATAAACTCTTCGTCGGATATGGTGGAAGAAAAGCGTTTGCGCAGTTCACTCAGTTCAGGCATGCCTTGTGTCGCAGATAACTCACGAGCCCTCGGCAACTGCTGGATACGGTCCAATACATTGGGATCCATCGGTGCAGGAGGGGTTCCAAACAGTCCCAGTGCGTAGCGAATCACCTCATCGGGTACGTTTGCATAGCGCTCCGGCGCAAGAACGTTCATAACAGCCATGGTTCCAACGACCTGCGAGAACGGTGTAACCATGATGGGAAATCCGAGCTCAGCCCTTACACGGGCCACCTCTTCGTAGACATCATTCAGGCGATGCTCCTGACGCATTTCACGAAGCTGACGCTTCATGGTTCCAATCATTCCCCCAGGCAGCTGGTGCTGGAAGTACCGCATATCAAACTCTTGCGGGACCCCCTCAGGAAGTCCTTCGGCTTTTGCCAGCTTTGAAAAGTAGCTACTGACCCGCGCCGCTGCTTCCATGTCCAGGTCAACCGGAACACCTTGGCTTTGCAGATTGGAAACCACGTTTTCCAATGCTGGCTGACTAGTGCCATTACCCAGCGGACGCGCTGCGGTGTGCAGCGCTTCGACACCGAGCCCATGGGCTTCTGCATAGGTGAATGCTGCTAAACCAATGGTGCAGTGCGAATGGAGTTCCAACGGCTTGTTGCCAATTGCCTTCTTCAGCGCAGGTAGCAGCGTACGGGCTCGCTCAGGGGTTAAAAGTCCACCCGGATCTTTCAGGTAAATCCGCTGAATGCAGGGCTCGTCTGCCAAGGTCTTGGCCAGAGTTGCGAATAGCTTGTCGTCATGAATGGGGCTAACGGTGTAGACAACGGCGCCTACAATTTCTCCCGCACCAGCCGTATGCATTGCACGCGCGCTGGAGATAACGGCTTGCATGTTGTTCATGGGATCCATCACCATGAATCGCTCAATGCCGTTGCGTACGAGCAATTGATAGGACAAGGCCATAAGCTCAGGATGGGCTGTTTCCCATGAGATGAAGCGCATACCAGTAGACAAGAAGCTCAACTTTGTGTTGGGCATCAGGGCCTTCATCTTGCGCATGCGCTCCCACGGGTTTTCCTTGTGGAACCGGACGTTAACGGCCATGTGCGTACTGGTGCTGAAATCCAGCGCATGGTAGCCAACCCGATCTAGCTCTGGTGCGATTTCCAGCATCATGGGCGTGCGCAGTCCAGTTGCCCCCCAAAGACTCTGGTTTCCATCGCGAAGTGTGGTGTCGATGAACTGCAGTTTGGATTGAGTCATTTCACTATTCCTTATTTGGAGGCTCGTGCAGTTGCACGGTCTACTAGATAGCGACCGAGAAACCCCGTATCCACTCCACCATGCGTGAATTCCGCTGTAGCAAGAATTTCTCGATGCAGCGTGATGTTTGTCTTGATGCCATCAAGTTGAATTTCGGAGAGGGCAGACTCCAGCATCGCCCTTGCTTCCTCTCTGGTGTTCGCTGTTGCAATGAGCTTTCCGATCATCGAGTCGTAATAGGGCGGTATCAGTGCACCTGTCTCGATGTGGGTATCAATGCGCAAGCCGGCCCAAGCGGGAAAGTGTGCTCGTGTAATTCGGCCTGGAGAAGGGCTGAAGTCATTTTCTGTATCTTCGGCATTGAGCCTGCACTCTATGGAATGACCGTGCAACTTCACCTCTGACTGCTTCATACTCAACTTATTGCCGTTAGCAATAGCGATCTGTTGGGCTACGAGGTCAAGACCGGTGATCATTTCGGTAACCGGATGCTCCACCTGTATGCGGGCATTCATTTCCAAAAAGTAGAAGCTTTGACGCTGTACATCCACCAAAAATTCGATGGTCCCTAGACTGCGATAGCCAATATGTTTTGAGAATCTAATCGCAGCCTCATGAAGATCCCTGCGCATGGAATCTGGCAAATGGGGCGCAGGCGCTTCTTCAATAACCTTCTGGTAGCGTCTTTGGACTGAGCAATCACGGTCACCCAGATGAATGACATCTTCCCCATCACCAAGAACCTGTACTTCGATGTGCCGTCCCTGTGTGACAAAACACTCCACGTACACCCGGCCATCACCAAATGCGGCCAATGCTTCGGAGCTTGCAAGGTCGAACAATGCCGTCACCTCGCTGGAAGAATTTGCCCGCTTAAGTCCGCGCCCGCCACCGCCGCCAACTGCTTTGATGAGGACAGGGTATCCAATTTTTTCTGCCATCTGCAGTGCTGCTTCAAGCGTTTCGACGGGGCCACCGGGAACGATGGGAACCTGTGCTTCTTCAGCAATGCGTCTGGCCTCCAGTTTGTTTCCAACTCGCTCGATTTGTTCAGAAGTCGGGCCAATGAAAATCAGCCCATTCTCTTCACATGCTCGCGCAAATTCAGAACGCTCGGACAGGAACCCATAACCAGGATGTATGGCCTGTGCACCTGTGCCTCGCGCTGCTTCAATCAGTGTGCCAATGCGCAGGTAGCTGTCGCTTGCGCGTGCGGGGCCGATGCACACGACTCGATCAGCAAGTTTTGCACCCATGCTGTTTTTGTCGGCAGTAGAAACCGCCAAGACCGACTCGATGCCAAGCTTCTTCAGTGTTCGGATGACCCGTACAGCGATCTCCCCACGGTTGGCTACCAAGACGCGCGCAATCTTTGTCGATTGGTGTAAATTTAAATTGCTTGTCATGGCTGTATTTACACAGGGCGAACGCGCATCAGCACTTGATCAAACTCAACCAGCTCACCATCACTGACCAATGTCTCGACAACTGTCCCCTCAACACCCGCAGATACAGAATTCATGAGTTTCATGACTTCAACAATGCCGATCACGGTGTCTTTCGTGACTGTGCTACCAGGCGAGACGAATGGATCCGATCCTGGTTTAGGAGCGCCATAAAAGGTTCCAAGCATTGGCGCCTTCACTTCAATCAGTCCAACGTTCTGCGCTGCGTCTCGCAACGGTGCGGGCGGCGTTAACACTTGAGCTGGAGGGGCGGTCTTCGTGATGGAAACTGGACGTGGGCTTGGGCGATTGGACGCCGAACTGTCACCCGCACCATTTCTCCGTATATTGAGCTTTACACCCTCAGCCTCTAGGCTCAGTTCGTCAAAATGTGATGCATCCAACAGTTGAATGATGCGAACAACGTCGTCATGTGAAAGGCTCATAGGTACTCCAAGTCAAATCCCAAAGGACAATAGATTTGTAAAGAACGTGCTCAGGGAGTCCTGTGCCCGTTCAAAACAAGAAATCAATGAAATGGAGGAGACCTGCGAACGAATTCGCGCTCTATGCACGGCCGTGTATGACCCGTACATAGTGCTTGTCTCCTCTACTCTTTACTTATGGCGGCAAGTGTTGCCGCTGTGGTTTGATCCTGCTACCATCACGCAGCAAGTTTTCAACAGGTGAAAAGTACATTGCATGCGTGAATACAAGGTAAAAACCATTAGGGCACTTGATCGTGGGCTTGAAGTTCTCGATTTTTTACACAAGGCACGTAGCGCAAGTCTTCACGATCTGCATCTTGCAACTGGCCTGCCAAAAGCAACGCTCACCCGGATGGTGGTTACGCTTGAGAAGCGCAACTTGTTATGGCAGCGGGTCGAAGACGGTGCTTACATGGCGAGTCATACGTTTCAGCCGCGCCCTTCGCAGATGAACGATGAGAATTTTCTTGTTGAAACTGCATCACCTGTCATGGAGCGCCTTTGCAAGAAGGTGAATTGGCCTTCGATACTGGCGGTCCCCAGGCTGGATTACATGGAAGTAATCGAAACGAACCGTCCCAAATCGTACTTTTCGCACATCCCGATCGGGCCTATTGGTTTCCGGATCAATATGCTGCGTTCGGCAAGCGGCAGAACCTACCTGGCTTTTTGTAGCGAGAGCGAAAGGGCTGCAGTGCTTCAACGCTTGGTGGCCAGTGAAGATCCAGGTAATTACCTGGCACACAGACCGTCCATGATCAAGAAGTTAATTGCTGAAACACAGAAGCTGGGGTACGGGGTGCGTGCTACAGACTTTGGCGGTCACTTTGACAAGACTCGTCGGGAGTCCGACGACGGTCGCGACTCTATTGCTGTTCCGATATGGGCAGGAACTGAGGTGGTAGCAGCAATCAACCTCACTTGGATGCACAAAGCTGCAACCGTTGAGCAGATTGTGAAAAGCCATCTTGCTTCGGTCAAAGAGGCGTCGCAGGAGATAACGGAAAAGCTGATGGCTCAGTAGTGCGCTGGTCAATCTATTTCGGAAAAATCAGCGTATTCATTTTTAGGAATGTGGGCATGATTCGCATCGACTGCAAAGTCGCTCAAGAATTACTGCAATCCCCTGCCCCACAGCAATGCACATGGTTGCCGTTGCGGAGTGTCCGTCACACTTATGCCACTGGTTGACGGCACTTATTACTGAACGGGTACCTGACGCGCCGAGCAGGTGCCCCAAAGCAATCGCACCTCCCCAACGGTTCCCGCGGGGGCGTAGTCGTGCAAACCGAGTAACCGCAATACCGCCGTCAGGCGTTGGGCAGCGAAGACTTCATTGCGCTTAATCAAATCCATCTGCGCCAGCGTCAAGCCTGTTAGAGCGAATACTGTTTGGAGCAGAGTCGGTTCAGGCGGTATTTTTTATTCTCGATGGGCACTAACTGCCATGCGGGCAAGGGCGCCGACCGGTGATCATCACGACTATTTTTTCGACCTAGCAACGGTTACACATCATGATTGACAAAGGAAATCGCGACGGACCCTATTTCTGCTAGACCGACCTTATTTCCCCCGATCGAAGCAGACACTGCCCCTCACTCCACCGTCACGCTCTTAGCCAGGTTCCTTGGCTTATCGACATCAGTCCCCCGCGCGCAAGCCGTGTGGTACGCCAGCAGTTGCAGCGGCACGACATGCAGCAACGCAGACAGCGCGCCGTAGTGCTCGGGCATGCGGATCACGTGCAGGCCTTCGCCGCTGGCGATGTGGGAGTCGGCGTCAGCCAGCACGTAGAGCACGCCGCCACGGGCACGCACTTCCTGCAGATTGCTTTTCAGCTTCTCCAGCAGTGCGTCGTTGGGGGCCACGGCCACGACTGGCATTTCGCTGGTGACCAGGGCCAAGGGGCCGTGCTTCAGCTCGCCGGCGGCGTAGGCTTCGGCGTGGATGTAGGT